>JAYTOE010000229.1:0-39856 GCA_043747935.1 Akkermansiaceae bacterium | reverse complement strand
GATGGAGAAGTTCGAGCCAAAGGATTCGTTGAGGTTGGCGACATCCACGATGTTCCAACTGTCATTGATCGTGGTGCTGGCACCGGTGAGATCGAAGGTGAAGAGGCCGTCCAAGCTCACAGTGCCGGCTCCGGTGCCGGAGATTTGGTTATTCACGTCGTCCGCGCCGATGACGAATTTCAGACCACCGGTGCTGGAAAGCGCGAGGGTGCCGTTGTTGACGAGAGTATTGCCGGTATAAGTGTTATTCGCGTTGAGGGTGGTGGTGCCGGCAGCATTGCCCGCACCGGCCAGGGCGCTGGTTTGCTGGGTCAAACCACCGGTTCCTGAAATCACTCCATTCAAGTCGACCCCCGCTGACAGGGTGGCGGAATGAATAAATAGTGTGTTTGCACCGAGGGCTACCGTGGCGGTATTGGCAAAGACCAGTTTGGCATCCTGTCCGACGTCATCAGCATCCCGGGTCATTAGACTGGAATTGGCCGTGAGGGTCACCGGGCCATTGAACGTGCTTATTCCGAAGCGGGCGCGAAGGATTCCACCATTGAGCTCCAAATCCCAGGCATTATAGTTGATTGGGGCAGCTGCTACGTTGCCGAGAAGGACCAGCCCCCTGGTCACTTTGACATCGGCACCGGCAGCGCCCAGAGCCCCTGCGTGGTTCAAGACGATTGGGTTGGCATTCGCAGCGAAATTCACCACGGTCGAGGTGAGACCAATGTTGTTGCCGTTGATGAATCCATGCGACGAGGTGGCGAGGCTGCGCACGCTGCCGGTGGCATTGAGAGTGATGCTGCCTTTCAGAGGGGTGGTGAGCACATGATTTACCGAATCGTTGAAATCGATGACTCCGGTGCTGCCCAAATCAATAGTGAAACCCGTGGTAGTCAAACTCACGGCGGTGGTTGCAAGGAAATTCAGTTTGGTAGCGGCAACGTTGCCGCCGAGTGTCACCGCGCCTCCGGCTCCGCGAAAATCCGCGACGTCCTGTCCGCCTGCGCCATTCCAGAGTTGGTATGTCGTGCCATTCCACCAGTTAGGGGTCGCATCGGCGGCAGGCTCCCAAGCCCCGGCACCGCCAACACCTGATGTCGGAGGATTGCCGATGGCACCGGTAGCGTTGCCGTCCCAGTAAAGGGTGCCGGCGGACGCGGAAGTGGCGGTGAAGTGGCTCATCACCGCAGCGCAACAGAGAGTGCTGGCAAAGGAGATGCGGAACTGGAATGGGATTTTAGATTTCATGGTTTTCTGGTAATTGTTGCAGTTTTCAAATAATTTCGTGTTTTAGTCGGTAGTCTGAACGGAGATGATTGGCACGCACATCTGCATACCAACCAGCCCAAAAGTAGGGTGGAAAATTTTAGATGTAAGATGATTTCACGTATGGTTCATTAGATTTTGCGCATGTGTGATAGCGCAAGTGCTAGTGATCCTCACTGCGGCTCTTGGCCTTCCCTGAACTGGATCTCGTATTGGACTTCGTTCTTGGAGGCATTGGGTGCGGTCATGTGCTTGTAGCGCCACGGTGAGTAGCCTTCCTTTATCAGGTAGCTGATGCGAATCGCACCGTAGCGAGTCCGCCATGTCGGGATGGGGCCGGCTTCGAAGCCGATCAGGTAATCGCCCCGCCGTGCGGCGAACATGAGGACGTGTCCCTTTTTAAGGATGATGTCGCCTGTCCGTAGATCGTCCCACGCGATGGGATCGCTGATCCCGGGGAACTCACGGGAGGAAAAATGCCTCGGAAGTCCCCAGCAGCGGGAGACGAAACCCGAGCAATCGATGCCCACGCTGCCTTGGCTGATGGCTTCGTTATCGAGGCGGATCTTGTAGGAGTTCGCGATGTCGCCAGCCTTTTTGCCTTCGCGGAGGCCGGTCAGGAAACTTTCCGGGGTGTCGAAGCCGCCCCATTTGTAGGCCATGCCCTTGGCGGTAACGCCGGGTTGCCACCAGCCGCGGTCATCACCGTGCTGGGAAAGGGTGGTGTCCGGGGTGTGGACGGTGATTCCTTTCAAGTCCTTGCCGTGGTGGATGTGCCACGCCTCCGGCATCCACTCCATTTCGGTGTAGGTGAGCGCGGTCGCGATCGCTTCCTCGGGTGTGCGTTTCGGTGCACAGGAAGCCAGGCAGAGAAGGAAGATCGGCAGTAGAAATCTCATTCGATGCCACGCAGCTTTTTCTGATCCTCCAGCCATTTCCTGTCGTCATTGGAGAGGTTGTTCTCCTGCGTTCGGAAACGCTCGCCACCCGGCTCGATGAGGATGAGTGTGCCCTTGGAGTAGGAAAAAAGCTTGGCGAAGACCTTGCGCCCGCTTTGCCCGCGCCAGTCACGGTAGCCTTTGGCTTCCAGTCCTTTGCGCCACGCTTCGCTGGAGACTTTTGCCGCGATGGTGTTCTGTTTGATGAGTCCCCAGAAGTAATCCGCGTCGCCGCGCTTGTAGCCGCGCAAGCGCTCGATGACCTCGCCGCTGGGATTGAGCATCAGCACGGAAGGATGGCCGAGGACACGGTAGCGTTTTTTCAGGCGCTTCACATAAGACTTCATTTCGGTCTCGCGTGTGATTTTCTCGTCCAGCGAGAGATCCGCATCGTCCGCCGATACGTTGGTGTCCACGCGCAGGCGGACGACATTTTCAGCGGCCCATGACTCGAATTTCGGATTGGAGAAAAGCTCGGCGCTGAGAACCTTGCACATGGGGCTGCGGGCGGAGTCGGTGAACCAGATGAGGATGGGCTTGCCTTCTCGGGCGGCGGTCTGCCGGGCAACGGTTTCGCTTTCCTCCCACGGCCCTCTCTTGGGTGCGGCCATAAGGCTCTCCAGCATCGGTATGCCCGCGTCGGGATTGTCGGGATCCGTGAACACGATGTCCTGCTGTGGAGTGAGGTTGAGCGGAAGGGGTTGCGCGTTGCCACCGGGATTCACGCGTACGCCGCCCTCGGCGGGCGGGCGGATTTTCGGACCCACTCCGGGAGGCGGCGAGGCTTTGTCCAGGCTGATTTCCGGCACGTCCCGCCCGCAGGAGGCTAGCAGGCATCCGGCGGCAAGTGCGGCGAAAAATGAGCGTGGGTTTTTCATGGCTTACTTTTTCAGGCGAACGGGTGTTCCGCAAGAGGAGCAGCGGAACCAACTGAAGGCCAGCATGTGAAGACAAAGCGGGACGACAAACCCCATGCCCTGGATGCGATGCGCCTTATCATGTTTCAGAGCGCCCCTGCGAGCGAAGAGCTTCTGGTTGCAGATGCGGCATTTCCCGGTCAAGCCCCAGAGCATGTAGCCGATGCCGGTCACAGGCAGCGCGATGGGGAATGCAAGTAGCCACTGTGGCACCCATGAGAAGAGATCCGGTCTTTCTCGAGACGCCAGGAGCAGGAAGGCGGACGCCACGGCGAGGGGGAGGTTGACGAGGAGCAGTAGGCTGAAAATGGCTCCCAAGCGCAGGGTCCATGGGTGGCTATGGAGCACACCGCGGATGTATGCCCGGGATCCCGGATCCTTGCCCAAGTTTGTCTCTGCTCGCGGTGCACGGATCAAGGCGACGCGGTCTTCTTCGTGCCCGTTCTTCGACGCAGGCTTCCGATCGACCCTCCGCGTAACCGGGATATCAGTTGGCGATGCCGTTAAGGTGAAGCCTTGGCGCGCATACGGTTTGGCGATCGATTCCACATTGCTTCTTCGGCGAGGTGATGGCAGATCCGGCTTTGGCTCGGGTGTGCCGCCGATGGGGACATCGAGATCTCCCGGGTAGCTGTTCAGAAGAAGACCGGCGGGCACGTCCGAAACTAGGACGCCTTTCTCCATCATGATTTTACCCGGCAACGGGATCGCGCATGGTGCGCGGGAGAGCATCTCTGCCACTTCCGGGTCCGTCTCAAGGTTCACTGGCGGCCCGATTTCGAGCGAAAAATCGGGGTCGTTATCAGCGAGCAGATCATTGGCTTGCTTGATCCATTTCATCGCCCTGGCCTTGCCCGGTGCGCGCTTCGCGGCGGAGAGCGTTTCGTTTGCATTTTTCAACTCGGCGACAAGATGATCCAAGTTTTGCACCGCGAGTTGCTCGACGGTATCGATGCCGGCGGCGGCAAGGAGTCGAAGGGTGGCTACGCCGATTCCGGGGATTTCGTCGAGGGCGGGCATGGTCACTTCAGGGCTTCGAGCATCTCGCCGAGCTGGGCGAGCTTGGTTTTCCATTCTTCCAGACGCTGTTTTTCCTGCACCACCACTTCAGGCGGGGCGCGATCCACGAAGGATGCGTTGCCGAGCTTGCCTTCGGACTTCGTCACCTCGATGCGCATTTTCTCGATCTCCTTGGAAATGCGCACGCGCTCGGCCTCGACGTCGATCAGGCCTTCCATGGGCATGTAGGCCTCGCCGGCCGGTGTGACGGCGGCGGGGGTGCCCTTCGGGGCTTCGTATGCGTCATCTACTAGGATCTCCGTAGATCCGGCGAGCAGGGCGAGGACGTTGAGTTCGCCGGAAAGCCATGCGACCGCGCCTTTCATGACGAAGCGGACATCCTTGCGGGAGCCGAGGTTGTATTCCGCCTTCAGGTTACGGAGGCGGCCAGCGGTTTCGTAGATCGCGGCGGCTTGCTTCTGGGCGGCTTCGGTTTCCGCGGCGGAAAGCTCCGCAAGTAGCGGTTTCTCCGGCAGGGACTTTCTCATCACGAACTCGCCTTCGGAAACGTAGTTCATGCGCTCGGAAAGCTCCTCGGTGACGTGCGGCATGTAGGGATGCAGGAGCTGGAGGTAGCGGCTCATCACGGCATCGAAGGTGCCGAGCGCGGCGGCGCGGGCTTCTGCGGTGGCGGACTCTCGAAGGTCGGCTTTCACGGCCTCCAGCCACTTGTCGCAGAAATCATTCCAGAGGAATTCGTAGAGGCGCTGCGCGATCTCGCCGAAACGGTATTCGGCGTAGATACCTTTGAGGTCTTCGGCGAGCTGGTCGAGCTTCGACATCACCAGGATGTGATAGACCGGCAGGCTGTGGGAATTGGATATTGGATATTGGATATTGGATATTTCCTTATCCATTTGGCGGAAACGGCAGGCGTTGTAGAGTTTGTTGGCGAAGTTCCGGCCTTCCTCGGCGGAGGATTCATCGAAACGGACATCCGCGCCCACCGGAGCGATGCGCATCAGGCCGAAGCGGAGCCCGTCGGCTCCGAACTTGTCCATCAGGTCGATGGGATCGGGCGAGTTGCCGAGTGATTTGCTCATCTTGCGGCCCTTGAGATCGCGGATGATCGAGGTGAAATACACGTTCTTGAACGGCAGGCCGTCGGCGAAGCGGTAGCCGGCCATGATCATCCGCGCGACCCAGAAGAAGATGATGTCGGGGCCGGTCACCAGATCGGCGGTGGGGTAGAATTTTTTCAGCGTCTGCGAGCCCTCACCTACGTCGGACATAGTAGCAAATGGCCAGAGCCAGGAGGAAAACCAGGTGTCCATGACGTCCTCGTCGCGGATCCAATCGCCTTCAGACGGGGCTTCGACTCCGACGTAGATATCACCGATCTCCGCATCCTTTGTTTCGAGAGACTCGGCGTTTTTCAGGGTATCGAGCTTATCTTTCCGATACCAGACGGGGATCTGATGCCCCCACCAAAGCTGGCGGCTGATGCACCAGTCCTGGAGGTTCTCCATCCAGTGGGCGTAGGTTTTCGCCCAGCGCTCGGGGCGGAACTGGATTTCCCCGGAGGCGACGGCATCGGTGGATTCCTTGATCATCGGGTAGCGCAGGAACCACTGCATGGAGATGCGCGGCTCGATCGGCACGTCGGCGCGCTCGGAATAGCCGACGCTGTTCTCGTATTCCTCGATGCCGATCAGGAGACCCATTTCCTCAAGTTTCGCCGTGGCCATGCGGCGGGCGGCGAAGCGATCCTGCCCATCCAAATCCGGGCAGGCGGGGCAGTGGATGCGACCGTCGGGATGCAGGCAATCGACGATTTCAAGGCCGTGCTTCTTGCCGATTTCGAAATCGACCTTGTCGTGGGCGGGCGTGATTTTCAGCGCGCCGGTGCCGAACTCCAGATCCACCGCCTCGTCGCCGATGATGGGGATGAGCGCTTCGGGAAAAGGGCGTTTCACCATCCTGCCGATCCATTTCGCGTATTTCGGATGCTTCGGATGCACCGCCACGGCGACGTCCGCCATCAGGGTTTCCGGGCGGGTGGTGGAGATCTCGATGAACTCGCCGGGGCTATCGGCGAGCTCGTATTTCATGGTGAAAAGCTTCGAGCGGGAGGCCTTCATGATCACCTCCTCGTCGGAGAGGGCGGTGAGGGAAACGGGGCACCAGTTGACCATGCGCTTGCCGCGGTAGATCAGGCCTTCGTTGAAAAGATCCACGAACACCTGGCTGACCCAGCGGGTGTATTCCGCGTCCATCGTGAAGCGCTCGCGCGACCAATCGCAGGAGCACCCGAGGCGCTTGAGCTGCTTGATGATGATGTCGCCGTGGGTGTTCTTGAAATCCCAGACGCGCTTGAGGAACTCGTCGCGGCCGAGGTCGCGGCGGGTCTTGCCCTCCTTTTCTCGCAGTTCGCGCTCGACCTTCGCCTGGGTGGCAATGCCGGCGTGATCGGTGCCGGGAAGCCAGAGCACCTCTTTCCCCTCCTGCCGCGCGCGGCGGGCGAGGATGTCCTGGATTGCGTTGTTGAGGACGTGCCCGAGGTGCAGGATACCGGTGACGTTGGGAGGCGGGATCACAATGGCGTAGGCCTCCTTGGAGGAGTTCTCATCGGCACGGAAACATCCGGACTCCAGCCATGCGGCATACCATTTTTCCTCCACGGCCTGCGGCTCGTAGGCTTTCGCTAACTCTGACATCGGGCGCGGATGTTCGTGGAGGGATTGCGGTTTGTCCAGCATGGGAACGGGTCTTGGAGCTTGCAGGGGAATGGGAGCCGCAGCAGCATCGCCCCATGAAAGCCCTGCTGTTGTCGCTTTGCGTTGTCACGGCCCTCCATGCCGCCGAGAAGCCCCGCAACGTGGTCTTTATCCTCGTCGATGATCTCGGCGTGACCGACGTGAATCTCGACGGCAGCGACCCCTTTTACGAGACGCCGAACCTCGCGAAATTCGCGAAAACCGCCGTCAATTTCCGCAACGGATACTCGAGTTGCCCGGTCTGCTCGCCGACGCGCTCCGCGATCATGACCGGCCAGAACCCGGCGCGGACGCGGAACACGGATTACTTCGGTGCGCCTAACGAGTTCCTCGGCGCGATCCCCGCGGACTACGATCCGGTTCGCGATTTCCTGAAAGCCGGGAAAAAGGCCAACGGCCGCCAGAAGTATCCGCTTTGGCCCGCGCCTTACCTTGGCCACCTCCCGGATGGCACCACGACCCTCGCCCAGGCGTTCAAGAAGCGCGGATATTCGACGTTCCTCGCGGGGAAATGGCACCTCGGGCCGGAAGGGCATTTCCCGGAGGATCATGGGTTCGACATCAACATCGGCGGCGGCCAGGGCGGCGGCCCCTACGGTGGGAAAAAGTATTTCTCCCCCTACGGCAACCCTAGTATCAAAGACGGCCCGCCCGGCGAGTATCTCACCGACCGCCTGGGTCGCGAGACGGCGGATTTCATCAAATCGAACAAGGACAAGCCCTTCCTCGCCTACCTCCCGCTCTACGCCGTCCACACCCCGCTGATGGCTCCCGAGGCCTTGGTGAAGAAATACGAGGAAAAGCGCAAAAAGCTCGGGCTCAAGGATGACTCGGCCCCCGAGCCGCCGCGCATGAACCGCACCGTCCACTCCCACGCCGTTTACGCCGCGATGATCGAGTCCATGGACGCCGCCTGCGGCCAGGTCTTCGATGCGCTGGAGGAAAGCGGCCTCGCGGAGAACACGATCGTCATCTTCACCTCGGACAACGGTGGCCTCTCCACCTCCGAAGGCTCGCCGACCACGAACCTGCCCTATCGCGCCGGCAAAGGCTGGCTCTACGAAGGCGGCATCCGCGTCCCGCTGCTCGTGCGGAACCCCGCCACCGGAAACGGCGGCGCGACCACACAGGAGCCGGTTTACTCGACCGATTTCTACCCCACCCTCCTCGCCGCCACCGGCCATGACCCGCTTCCCGAGCAGCACAAGGACGGCGTATCCTTCCTGCCGTTTTTGGAAAAACCCGACACAGCCCCCAGCGGTCGCGCGATGTTCTGGCACTACCCGCATTGGGGCAACCAGGGCGGCTCCCCCGGCACCGCCATCCGCCTCGGGAAATGGAAGCTGATCCAATGGCAATGGCCCGAGCGCACCGAACTCTTCGACCTCGAAGCCGACCCCGGCGAAAAAACCAACCTCGCCGCCGAACACCCGGAAATCACCGGCGATTTCACCAAGCGCATCGATGATTTCCTCGCGGAAACGAAAGCCCTCCAGCCCCACAAAAATCCCGATCTCAAGGGCGATTTCAAAAAGTGGTGAGCGCCTGAAAGCCTCCCTCGCCGTCACTGCGAGTCGACCAGCGTCTAAAGGTAGGCGCGCTGTAGGCGTTGCCTACCCTGCCTTATCAGCCTTTTTTTGGATTTGCTTGGCACGCTCAAGATGCTCTCCAATCCAAACCTTAATGAGCGACTGCCTAGGCACGCCAAGACGGCCAGCCTCACGGTCGAGACGATCAATCATCCATACGGGGAAATCCACATTGACCCGCTTTTGTTCCTGCCCAGGGCGAAACGCCTTCGAGAGATCAAGGTAGTCGTTCATGTCGACTTCCCCATCATCGAATATCTTATCCAAGTCTTTAGCTTTCATAGATTTTACTTTCGTTGGTTCTCGCTCTTCGGGTCGATATAATCCTGATCTTATTGTCTCGGTGCGTATAGAACACGACCCACAGCTTTCCCTTAAACATGGCCAAAAGGGCGAAACGATCTTCATCCTCTGACCTTGCGGGAAATCCGATGCAATTCGGGTCATCCCACAGTCCCTGCGCCTGCTCAAAGTCAATACCGTGCTTGGCTTTGTTCAATTTGCTTTTCTGAGGGTCAAACTCGAACTCCATCTAGGTATAGATTTTATACCTTATCCACCGCCCGTCAAGCATCCAATTTTCTAGGCCGCAGTCAAAGAGCGCGCAACCCTATCAGGGCGCACGTCGATCACGGGGTTGAGGTCAAAACGACGAAAGATCATGAAAACAGGGCGGCTGATAGGGGTTGCTGTGTCTCGTCTTGTGCTTCTTGGATTCATTCTGACCGCGTCGATCTGACGGCTGAACTGAAACCTGGTGACAGATCCTCACGTGTGAATAAGTCCTCACCAGTGGAAAGATAGTGCCGGAACTTGGTTATGGTCGCATCAGTGATGGGGTAATTGATCTCTGGTGAATCCCACCAGCCAATCACTTCTGCGACTCGAACTCCGTCGGAAGTGTTGCAGTTCCAAGCGAAGCAATCGCCGGCCATCATGGCAAATGCGATCTGCTCGATCATCTGAGCGGTCAAATCGCCATTCGTGAAGGCATCACAGATCACTACCAGATGAGCCGTTGTGACGGGCGATTCTCCGTTAAGATCATCATCGATGCATTGGGAAATAACGTCGTAGGATGTCCGAGTAATTTCTCCCTCCAGATCCTCCGCAAGCGTCCGCGCATCGCAAGTGCCGTCAAAGAACGATCGCAGGAGGCTGGTCTTCATTTCTTGCACAACAGGGATTTTAGTTCCGCCCGTCGTTAGATATCGGGCGTGACGGTGCTTGGGCAGTGAATGGAATTTCTTTTGTATAATCAAGGTATTTTGCCCGGAGCGTGTGCATATGAGGCTGGCGGAGGGGCGTTCGTTCCGTCAGGCATTTGGCGGAAATGGGAAACGTTGGCGATTTCAGAATCCGGGGGTTGTCCGCGCCGCAAAGCTTGCGCATGCTCCGCTCATGTTGAAACTCCTCATCCCCATCGCACTCATGCTTACCAATGCCGTTTCCCAAGCCGGTGGCGAATTCCGCCACGTCGTCATGTTCAAGTTCAAGGACAGCGCCACGCCTGCGCAGATCGCCGCCGTGGAAAAGGCGTTCGGCGAGCTGCCCGCGAAGATCGACACGATCACCGCTTACGAGTGGGGCACGAGCGAGAGCGTCGAGGGCAAGAACGACGGCCTCACCCATTGCTTTTTTGTGACCTTCAAGGACAAGGCCGGTTTGGAAACCTACATCCCGCATCCCGCCCACGTCGCCTTCAAGGAAATCCTCATCCCCATCCTCGATAAGGCGCTCGTCTTCGATTACACGGCGAAGGATTGATTTCCCGCGCGGTGGGGTTTTTTCAATCCCCGAACGTCCAGACCCGCTTCGTCCCGCCTTGGCGGGTTTCCCTGTCCTCGGTCATTCCCTCGAAGCTGACGAGATCGACGACCTTCGCCTCGCAGTGCTCGGTGATCGCATCGACGAGAGGCTTGGAATGGGAAACGATGAGGATCTGGCTGTCCCGGGATGCCTTGGCGATCAGCTCCGCCAAGGGGGCGATGAGGTCGGCGTGGAGACTCGCTTCCGGCTCGTTGAGGATGAGCAGCGGCGGAGGCTTGGTGGTCATTAACGCGGCGCAGAGGCAGAAGAATCGCAGGGTGCCATCGGAAAGCTCGGAGGCATCCAGCCAACGTTTCAGGCCTGGGCGCAGGAGGCGGAGCTGGAATTTCCCCATCTCATCTACGGGCGACCACTCGCAGCCGGGGAAGGCGGTTTCGAAGAGCTCGTCGAGATCGTTCGAGCGCTCGCATTCACGGAGGGTCTGGAGATTTGCGGCAAGATTTCCCCCATCGCCATCCAGCACCGGCGACCAGAAACCGACCGAGGTCTGGCGCAGCGGTGAGCGAGCGTCGGTGGCGAAATGGTGATAGAACCGCCACGAGAGCAAAGTTTCCCGCGCCGCCATCACGGCCGGGTAGTGGGCACCGTCGCGCACCTCGCTGAGCATGGATTCGGTGGCGTGGACGGGGAGTGGCAGGGGCAGCATTTTGCCATCGTTCCCGCGCAGCTCGATGGCCGGGCCCTTGCGCTTCGCCATCACGCGCCCGTCCTTGCCGCCGTGCCGGAGGGTTTCCAGCTTGATGTCGGGATCGGTTTTGAAAAGGGAGGGATCACCGGGAGTCGCCGGGATCATTCCGCATTCCATCTCAATGTGGAAATCCTCGTGCTCGATCTCCCAGCGCATCCGGCGCATTTCGTTTTTCTTCAGCTCCCCCGCCCAAAGCAGGCTCGGCAGCCCTCCCTCCTCCGCCACTGCTGCCGCAAACCGCCCCTCGGCCATTTTCCGCATCAGCCCGAGGGCGCGATAGACATTCGATTTCCCCACCCCGTTTTCCCCGGTGACCACCGTGACGCGTCCCAGCCGCAGCCGGAAATCCCGCAGCGAACGGTAGCCCTGGAAATAGATGGTGCGGAGCATCGCCCTATAAATTCCGGGCTGGTTCCGTTGCCAAGCAGGAACGACGGGGCGCTTCCCCATTTCTCCCAAAGCCGGGCCTTCATCTTTCCCGGAGAAAGTGGAGGCGTCTGAAGTTACTAGGACAGCTACATTCCCAAAAGAAGCATTGCAATATGTAGAAGGGCTTTGAAAGCCCTTTCGGAGGGTTGCGAACGGAAAGCTACTGAAATGCCCTTTTCATCGAGAATAGTCCCTACGCTTTTTATCAATTGGCTGGATTGCTGTTGACTGATTCGTCCGGCGCGCAAAGCCGCCTCATCACTTCGACCGGGTCGGCGTTCAAGACCTTCAGATAGTCGATAAACTGGCAGACATCCAGCTTGCGTTCCCCTGCTTCGATTTTCGCGACCAGCGATTGAGGTCTCTCTAGTTCACGCGCCACATCCGCTTGGGTCAAACCGGCATTTCGACGGGCTTCCCGAAGAAGCCTCCGCAACTCTTCCCATTTTTCCGAATACAACGATTTGCGAAGGCGCTTGCTCAAGTCTCGTATTTACCCGGCCTATCTGATTATCCGATTTACGGGATATTTTGCTTGTCGCCAACGCTGACGCACTCTAACAAATGAGCTGTTAATTCCACATTCAAACTGGAGTGAGGAACCCCTTTCGCACTCAGAATATTTTTCCTGCACTCTAATGTTTAAACAGGCTCTTGACTCATTTGGCGAAATAACCCTGATCGAGGTGCTCGCCTTTCTTGTCCCCTTCTTGCTCGCCATCTGGGTCGATCTACGTTCCCACCATAGTGGAAAGGCCATCACCATGGGAGATGCTACCCGTTGGTCGGTCATATGGATCATTTGCGCACTGACGTTTGGTGCGTTTGTCTGGTGGGAACGTGGTCCAGAAGCGGCGAGCCTCTATGTGACAGGCTATGTTCTGGAGAAAGCTTTGGCAGTGGACAATCTGTTCGCCTTTTTCCTTATCTTCAAGTCGTTCGGTCTGATCCTAGAACAGAACCAACCCCTACAACATAGAATCCTTTATTGGGGTATCCTTGGCGCGATCGTGTTCCGAATTCTGTTCCTCGGAGCAGGAGCTTTTGTGGTGAATCTAAGTCCTTATATTTTGATCCTCTTCGCGTTGATTGTCCTGTGGACGGTTTACAAGATGTGGCAGAGCGGGGATGAGGACGAGGAGGTCGATTACACCAAGCACTGGTCAGTGAACCTCGTGAAAAAATTTGCCCGGGTGAATCCATCCATCGAGTCTCGCCGATTTTTCTCAAACGGGGCGACACCGCTTTTCCTGTGTTTGGTCTGCATCGAAGTTTGCGATGTGGTTTTTGCCTTCGATTCCATGCCTGTGATCGTCGCGGTAGTGCGTGATCCCTATCTTATGATTACCTCCAGTCTGTGGGCGGCTGCGGGATTGAGGAGTCTTTATTTCCTTCTCGTGGCAGCTCAGAACAAATTCTGGGCATTGGAAAAGTCGGTGATGGTTCTCCTCGTGTTCGTCTCGGGCAAACTGATCGGCAGTGCTTTCGGCTACCATCTGCCCAATCCTGTAAGCCTCGGTATCGTTGCCGCCATCCTCGCTTCTGGGATCATCTGGTCTCTCGCCTCTCCCCAGCCTGATGAGGCTTGAACTATCTAAGCAAAAATCAAAACCAATTCTTATGTCCATTCAATCCATTAATCTAACAAAAGGGCAGCGCGTCGATATCGGGCTGCAAAATGCCGCTGTCGGACTCGGTTGGGATCCCAATCCGCAGGATACTTCCGACGAATTTGACCTAGACGCCAGCGCCCTCATGCTGGGATCTGATGGCAAAGTCATCGATGCAGGATTTTTAGTGTATTACAACAGCCCGCAATCCTCCGATGGCTCGGTAATGAGCAGTGGCGATAATCGCGACGGTGAGGGCGATGGGGACGACGAAACGCTCTTTGCAAATCTTACAGCGGTCGATCCACGGGTTCAGGAAATCGTTTTTGTGGCCACGATTTATGATGCTGCGGCTCGCCGCCAGAACTTCGGGCAGGTTCGCAGTGCTTTCATACGCATTTACGACCAAGCCAGTGGCGAGGAAATCTGCAAGTATGAACTGGATGAGGATTTCTCGACTGAATCAGCCGTCGAATTTGGAAGGCTTTACCGAAAGGGCGGTAGCTGGAAATTCGAGGCTATCGGCCGTGGAAACAATGGAGGGCTCGAAGGCATTCTCGCGCAATACACCTGACTTTCAACAAAACACAAAGAACATGGCAATCAATCTGACAAAAGGACAACGAGTCGATATCGGTCTCCAGAAACTCGGTGTGGGTCTCGGATGGGATCCGAGTGCCGCCCCGGGAGTTGAATTCGATCTCGATGCGAGTGCGTTTATGCTGGCCGGTAACCAACAGGTGCCCACGGAGAAGTTCTTCGTTTACTATGGAAACGTGATCTCACCGGACGGCGCGGTGGAATCATCAGGCGATGATCGCACAGGTGGAAACTCAGACGGCGATGATGAGACCTTGATGGTGGATCTTTCGCGCCTTGATCCCCGCATAGACCAGATCATCTTTACCGTTACAATCCACGAGTTTGAAGAACGGAAACAAAATTTCGGCCAAGTCCGGAATTCTTTCATCCGTATCTATGACTCCTCCAATGACAACGAGCTGTGCAAGTATGAGCTGGACGAGGATTTCTCGGTCGAAACGGCAATTGAATTCGGACGCCTATACAAGCGCAACGAAACCTGGCGCTTCGAGGCTATCGGTGATGGGCATTCGGGGGGGCTTGAGACTTTCGTAAAAAAATACGCGTCCGCTTACGCGGGCTGACCATCAATCCTCATGGCCATCAATCTGACAAAAGGGCAGACTATCGAGCTGCGCAAGGACACCAATGATCTCGACCAGATCACCATTGGTCTGGGCTGGAAAGTTCGTGAAAAGAAGAAGGGCTTTCTCGGTGGCTTGATGGGAGGGAAAGATGATGTGGAGTTCGACCTAGATGCCATAGCGTTCCTACTCGATGAGAATGGCAAAGTGAAAAACACCGGTGATGAGAAACTGCGCGGCGGTGACATCGTATTTTTTAACAACCTGAAGCATTCCACGGGTACCGTCAGTCACTCGGGGGACAATATCGTGGGCGGAAGCGGCACCAACGATGACGAGCAAATCGTCGTCAAGCTCAACTCCGTCCCCACTCAATATCACTCCATCCTCTTTCTTGTCTGCATCTACGGCGGCATCGGTCGGAAGCAGCATTTCGGTCAGGTAGAGAGTGCTTACATGCGCGCCGTGGATGGCAAAGGCAAAGAAATGCTGCGTTACGCTTTGGATTCCGAACCCGCTTACGATGGCAAATGCACCATGGTTTTCGGCGAGGTCTATCGCCGGGATGGTGGCTGGAAATTCCGCGCCATCGGCGATTCCCATCCCTTCGATAGTTTCGTCCATCTCCTCAAATCCTACATCCCAAAATAAAACAACCATGCGCCGCCTACCCGTTTATCTAGTTCTCGATGCCTCCGGTTCCATGTCTGGGGAACCCATCCAAGCCGTCAACAACGGCGTGCAGATGCTCGTTTCAGCTCTCCGGCAGGATCCGCAAGCACTTGAAACCGCTTATCTCAGTGTGATCACCTTCGATTCAAGTGCGCATGAATTGGTGCCACTCACGGATTTACCTTCCTTCCAAGCACCCAACGTCACCGCCTCTGGAGTCACCGCGATGGGCGAAGCACTGGAACTCGTGGCAAATTGTGCACGGCGCGATGTCGTCAAAGCATCCGGCACCCAAAAAGCGGACTGGCGTCCCATGGTTTTTATCATGACAGACGGAATGCCCACCGATGATTTCGAGAAAGGCTTGGCTCGTTTCAAGCAGGAGAAATGGGGGGCTATCGTTGCCTGTGCCGTCAATGACGCGGACACCGATATCCTCAAGAAAATCGCCCCTGAATCCGTCGTAGCTCTGGACACTGCCGATTCCGCAGCGATGAAAGCCTTTTTCAAATGGGTCACCGCCTCCATCGGTCTTTCCAGCAAAAGCGTTCAGAACGGTAAGGAATTGGAAGGACTCGATCAACTCCCTCCTCCTCCTCCGGAAATCCAAGTCGTGGTCTGATCCGTTTGTAAAATCATGTCCGTCCGCAGATTACCGGTTTATCTAGTGCTCGATACATCGGGTTCGATGAGAGGAGAGCCCATCCAGGCTCTCAAAGTCGGGGTGCAATCTCTCATTTCGTCGCTGCGCCAGGATCCACACGCTTTGGAGGCCGTTCATATCTCAATCATTACATTTGATAATAAGGCACGCCTCCTGATGCCCTTGGAAAGTCTTGAGACCTTCCAGACTCCCTTGATCGAATGCCCGCAATCCGGCGCGACGATGACAGGATCCGCCTTGGAGCTGCTGTGCCAGTGCGTTGATAAGGATCTGAAGCGGAACACCGCAACGGAAAAGGGAGACTGGCGACCGCTAGCGTTCCTAATGACTGATGGTAGCCCCAACGATACCGCCCTCTACAACCGCATGGTTGAGGAAGTGGCGCGCCGCCCCTTCGCGACTGTCGTCGCCTGCGCCGCCGGGCCAAAAGCAAAACTCGAGCCTCTCAAGAAACTCACGCCCCACATCTACAATCTCGAAACCATGGACAGCCACTCCTTTGCCGGGCTTTTCATGTGGGTCTCCTCCACCGTCTCCAGCGGCAACCGGACACTGGGCGCTTCTTCAAGCATCGATCTCCCACCCCCGCCTCCGGAAATCCAGATCGTCGTTTAACAGAAAAATCTCATGTCGGATATTTTACCACAGCCCAAACCTACCCCCTCGCTTCAGGAGTTTCTGCCAGCCTTGGCGGAAACCTTAAGCCAGATGCACGCGGAAAACTCCGCTCACGGCAATCTGGGAAAAGACATCGGTTCATGGCTTGACGAATCCACCGCAAAATTTGATGCAACGAAATTTCGCGCGACGGCATCAATATCGGATGACGCTAACATCGAGGAACGAAAAGACCGGGAC
The DNA here is from genome assembly GCA_043747935.1 of Akkermansiaceae bacterium. Taxonomy (GTDB): domain Bacteria; phylum Verrucomicrobiota; class Verrucomicrobiia; order Verrucomicrobiales; family Akkermansiaceae; genus Luteolibacter. The sequence goes on along the minus strand of JAYTOE010000229.1, from coordinate 23,459 downwards.
GTGACCGACTTCGTAAATTGCGCTATATTCTGGATCTCCAATAAATCAGGAGATGAACCCTTCAAAGCCTGCAATCATCCCGATTCTAACATTCCCCCACTTTTCTTAAAACTCTTAGAAACATGTAGCACACCGGAGTCTCTACGCCTCCAGACCATGGAAAATTTCTCCGAACTATTCAAGGCGGAGCTCAACCAAAATCCCGAACTACCCGCAACCGACGAGACCTCACCCCCAACAGTCGAAACCAGCGTCGCACCAAAACCGCCGCCACCAAAAAATCCGAACATCCGTATCGCACTGCGCAACGGCACCGTCGGGAAACCATACTCGGTGGAAGGCGGAGCCATCGCAGGAAGAATCGCGGAAGCGCGTGGTGATGATCCTGCATTGGCAAGCATCTCCCATCTCCAACTCCCTTGTGATTCCGGGCTTAACTTTGACGCAGCCACTGGTGCCGTGACCGGCACTCCCACACGGCCATTGGAAGACGTTTTACTACTCGACTACGCGGTCTCACCCTCAGCCGGGAGCATTCGATTTGAAGTATCTCTGCTTATCAATCCAGATCCCGCCAGCTTGTGGAAAGATCTCGATCCATCGCCAGAGGCACCTTACCAGAAGGCTTCCCTCGCTCACGAAACTTTCAACTACCCTGATTTCAAAGTCATCGCCGCAAGTAGAAGAGGTCGCTCCCATGCGAACAAAGGCGACTTCCGCGACGATGATTTCGCGGTAGGCTATGCGGAAAAGACTGGATGGCTAGTGGTCGCTGTTGCCGATGGCGCAGGCTCCGCGAAGTACTCTCGCAAAGGCTCAAGCATAGCCTGCACGACATGCCGGGACTGGCTGGTCGGAAATCTGAACGCTCCTGAATACCAGAATGTGGGTGCCAGCAAACAGCCGGGGGTGGATGGCGAGAGCAATCCTGTGCGGCCCATTCGTGATCTGCTTTACGATGCCGCGCGCCTCGCCCATGACAAGATCGACAAGGAATCGAAAAATCCATCCGAACCCTTGCCCGAGCCGCCTACCATTCGGAACTACGACACGACCCTGATCCTCCTGCTGATGAAAAAAATGGGCGATGCGTGCTTCGCCGCTACCTTCTCCATCGGCGATGGAGGCGCGGGCATTTTTACCAGCCCCCAAGACGCAATTCCCCTCACTCAACCGGACGGCGGTGAACATGCCGGCCAGACCACCTTTCTCACCATACCCTCATCCCTTTCGGTAAAGCCGGAGAATCTCGAAAAGCGCTACCACAATGAAGTTGTTCACAATTTCACTGCCGTGGTTTCTATGACCGACGGTATCACCGATCCGAAATTCCCTAGTGACGCGGCTTTCGCGGATTCAGCGTGTTGGAGTTCACTTTGGGCAGAGCTAGAACCCGCATTGGAAGGCTCCAAGTCCCTGCTCGAGTGGATGAACTTCTTCTCCCCCGGTAACCATGACGACCGCACTGTCGTAGCAGTTTTTCCTAACCCTAGTCCAACTGCGGAATGAGCGTTATCAACGTCAAATCAGCCGCTACTGGTAAAACCTACCAGTATGACACCGAAAAGCACGCGGGAAGCGGCGGAATGAAAGACGTGTATTTTTCTCCTGATCGCACCTATGTCGTCCAGATTTTCAAGAACAGGCAGGACGCCAACTCCCTTGAACGGCTTCAGAACATCGTTGGAAAATTTCGCGAAAGTATCTTCAACCAAGCTGGAGGTGATTTCTGGGAAACCGTTTATTGCTGGCCCACAGACATGGTCACTCTCTCTTCTACAGGACAGACTGCCCTGATCGCCCCGACCTATGGGAAACAGTTTTTCTTTCAATACGGCTCTCAGAACAACGATATGCTTGGTATCAAAGGCCGGGATAAAGAAGGCAAATGGTTTGCAAGCGCCCACCACCAGCAACGGTTCATTGACAAACGTGAGAGGGGTGACTGGAGGAACTACCTTGGCATGTGTATTAAAATGTCTCGTGCCGTCAAACGTCTGCACGCGGCAGGTCTCGCACATTCGGATCTTTCATATAGAAACGTCCTCGTTGATCCGCTGAGTGGCAGCGCGTCTGTAATCGACATCGATGGCCTCGTCGTTCCTCAAAAATTCCCACCTGATGTAGTGGGAACACCCGGTTTCATCGCACCTGAAGTTCTTAAGACTCTTTCTCTTCCCATCACAGATAAGGGTCGATTTCTTCCCTGTATTGAAACGGATCGCCATGCCTTGGCAGTCCTGATTTACATGTATGCCCTTTATCGTCATCCTCTCCAAGGAGGGAAAATTCACGATCCTGATCCAGCGCGTGATGAAGAACTTCACATGGGTGAGAGGGCACTTTTCATAGAGCATCCTACGGACAAATCGAATCGTCCCGTAATTGGGAATTTAAGACCGACAGACCTCCCGTATGCTGATGTCAGGAAAATGCCCTCTTCCATCGCTGGCCCGTATTTGAACGAATTGTTTCATAAAGCTTTTGTCGATGGACTCCATCAGCCCCGTCTCCGGCCAAGCGCGAATGATTGGGAGACTGCATTGGTCAAGACCGTCGATCTCCTACAACCCTGTTCAAATCCTGACTGTGCGCAAAAGTGGTACGCTTTCGACAACAGCACAAAACCCGCCTGTCCGTTCTGCGGAACAAAATACAAGGGTCTTCTTCCTGTGCTAAACCTCTATTTCCGTCGAAATCAAAACGATCCGTTCCGCCCGGAGAACCATCGACTGATGGTGTACACTGACCAATACCTCTACCCATGGCATGTTCACCGCCATATCGCACCCAACGAAAGGCTCACGCCCGATCAGAAGAAGCCCGTCGGCTACTTCGTCCTACACAACGGCCAATGGTGGTTCGTCAACCAGTTACTCACCACCTTGAAAGATGTAACCAATAAAAAGGACATCCCGATGGGAGGCAAAGTGGAACTCGTGGACGGACTTCAACTCCTGCTCAGTTCGGAAGACACTGGACGCCTCGTTCAGGTGCAAATGGTGAAAGGGGTTTAGACATTCTGTTATGAAATTTGGCTTTCGGATACCTTCATTGAAAAAGCGCATCGCCGCTCGGACTTCATGGAAGCGATACGCTAGGCATTCCCTTGGACTCAAGGCACCACGTGGCTGGGGATTTTTAACCAATCCCAAACGGGCAATCTACAATCGGATTTACAACCGAACCACATTCGGTTGCCTGGTGATATTTCTGGCCGTTTGTTCCCCGCTCATCGCAGCCGCAGCTTTTTTCTTCAATTCCTAGAAATCTAACCGAATGAACCGCCGTCTCCCCGTTTATCTCCTCATCGACTGCTCGGAATCCATGATCGGGCAAGGCATCGATGCAGTCCGTTCCGGCCTGAGCACCATGCTCACCTCGCTCCGCCGTGATCCGCATGCGTTGGAAAGCGTTTTTCTCAGCGTAATCACCTATGATGCGAATGCGAAACTGGTTTGTCCTTTGACACCCTTGATCGACTTCCAGGAGCCACAACTGCGCCTCCGCCCCGGCACCGCATTGGGAGCTGCACTGGAAATGCTCGCAAACCGGATTTCCGCCGAGGTGCGCCAGACCACCCATGATTCCAAGGGTGACTATCGTCCGCTTGTCATCCTCCTGACGGATGGCCAACCCAGCGACAACTGGCGGTCGGCACTTTCCCGCATTGGCACGCAAGTCAGACCGCGCCCGGCAAACATCTACGCGATCGGCTGTGGCATGGATGTGGATTTCTCTGTCCTACAGAATATCACCGATGTCGTTCTCCGCATGGAAGACATGGCACTGGAATCATTTGGAAAACTCTTCGTCTGGCTCACCGCATCCGTATCCAGTGCCAGCATCGGCACAGGAGAAAATTCCGATGGCGGCATCAATATCCAGAAACTCCCCGACAATATCCAGAAAGTCGAAACGCCCGCAGAGTCGTTTGAGGGCGGCCCTCCGCGCCAAGTCTTCCTCCGCGTCCGCTGCTCGGTGAAGAAGTCTCCGTATCTCATGCGCTACCGCTTCGATCCACTCGTCGGCTGCTACCAACCTTCTTTCGCTCACCAACTCACGGAAGAAGAGGCACAAGCGACAACCGAAGGAGAGTTACCAAGCATACAAAGTCAGCTCCTGAACGGAGCACCCAAATGCCCGTGGTGTGGGAATCCCGGTGCCGGAAACTGCGGAAATTGCGGAACAATGTTTTGCGCAAATTCTTCCGATGCGGAAGATATTATCTGTCCCGGTTGCCAAGCCGTTCTTTCGAGAAATCCTGACGGGAGCGGCAGCAAGGGATTCAACCTCCGCCAGAGCGGGGGCTAAAGCTATTAGCATGTAATCTCCACCTGGAGGACGTGAAACGTCTCATCGACATCCTCCATCGCCTCGCCGACGAAGGCCACACCTTCGTAGTCATCGAGCACCACATGGCCGTCGCCGCCGAGGCGGACTGGATTCTCGACATCGGCTCCGAATCCGGCAAGGACGCAGGGGAAATCGTCGCACAGGGCACGCCGCAGAAAGTTACGGTGTCGTAGAGTTCACGCACGGCTCCGTCTCTCAAAACCGCTCTGATCGCCTAAACATACGGAAAGCTTGCCACCCACCCATATTCCTGTATGGTGAGCTTGTCATGAAAACCACACTGGATCTCCCGAACGATCTTCTGATCGAGGCGAAGGCTGTGGCAGCCCGCCGCCGAACCACGCTCAAAGATATGGTCGCCCATGCCTTGCGGCGGGAAATTTCGCCTTGCGGCGAACCGCCGGGCGGAGTTTCCGACCGTTTGGAAGTGGGTCCCTTTGGTATTCTCCGGCTGAAAAAGACAGGCAGCACTGTCACACCGGAGATGATTGATAAACTCACCGCGGAGGCGGATGAGGAAGAATTCCAGAGGCATATCGAGCTTCGTTCATGACACACCTCCTCGACATCAACGTTCTCCTGGCGGTGGCGGATGCCAACCATCTCCATCATGAGCCTGCGGCGCGTTTCTTTGAGGAACATGCAATGCTGGACGGTTGGGCAACGTGCCCACTGACGCAAAACGGCTTCCTGAGGGTTTTTGGGCTTCCAGACTATCCGAACGGGGTAGGCTCCCCTTCGAAGGCATTGCCGGTTCTCAACAGCCTGCTTGCATTGCCCGGACACCAGTTTTGGCCGGACAGCATCAGCCTCACCGATCCGATAGTCTTTCAGATCCCGGATCGCCCGAAACAGATCACCGATTGCTACCTGCTCGCACTTGCTGCTGCGAACGGTGGGATATTCGCAACGTTCGATCGCCGCATCCGGACGGATTCCGTGAAAGGCGGAGGGGATGCACTACTGGTTCTGGGCGCACCGGATTAAACCGCACCACAATCTCGCCTTCCCTCTTCCGCAGGGCTTGCCTACAACGCCGCCATGCGTCTGTTCGACACCCTCACCCGCACCGAAACGGAGATCCGCCCCATCGATGGGAAGACTTACCGTTTCTACTGCTGCGGCCCCACGGTCTATGGCCCGGCGCACATCGGGAATTTCCGCACCTTCGTGCTGCAGGATGTGTTCCGCCGCACGCTGGAGACCGGCGGCACGCCGACGCTGCATGTCCGCAACCTCACCGATGTGGACGACAAGACGATCCGCGACTCGCAGAAGGCGGGGATGACCTTGGAGGCTTTCACGAAAATCTGGACGGAGAAATTCCACGCCGATTGCGGCGCGCTCGCCTGCCAGCCGCCGCACATCGAGCCCTCGGCGATCGAGCACATCCCGCAGCAGATCGCGATGATCGCCGAGCTCATCGAAAAAGGCCACGCCTACGCTTCCGACGACGGCTCGGTCTATTTCCGCATCTCCTCCTTTCCTAACTACGGCAAGCTGTCACGTCTCGACGAGCGCGAGCTCGACCTCGGGAAAACGCAGAACGCCCGCGCCGATGCCGACGAGTACGAGAAAGACAGTATTTCCGACTTCGTGCTCTGGAAAGCGCGCCGCGATGAGGATGGCGAGAACTTCTGGGAATCCCCATGGGGCGAAGGACGGCCCGGCTGGCACCTCGAGTGCTCGGCCATGATCCGCGAATACCTCGGCGATTCCTTCGACATGCACTCCGGCGGCGTAGACCTCATTTTCCCCCACCACGAGAACGAGATCGCGCAGAGCGAGTGCGCGTGCGGCGGGAATTTTGCGGCGCATTGGTTCCACATCACCCACCTGCTGGTGGACGGCGGGAAGATGTCGAAATCGCTCGGCAACATGTACACCCTCGCGGATCTGGAGGCCAAGGGTTTCACCGCGATGGAAGTCCGCTACGTCTTGATCGGTGCGCATTACCGCAAGCAGCTCAATTTCACGTTGGATTCGCTCTCCGGTGCGAAGGAAGCGCTGGCGAAGCTCGCGAAATCCGCCGCGAAGCTCGCCGAGAACATGGGCGGCGAAACGCAACTTCCCTCCGCGGACTTCGGCCCGTTCCAGGGCGCGTGGGAATCCCTCAACGACGACCTCAACACCCCCGGCGCGCTCGGCGGGATTTTCACGGGGCTTCGCGAGGCCTCGAAACTCACGGGCAAGGAAGCCGCCGCCGCACTCGCCGGGCTCAATCGCATCCTCCGCGCGCTCGGCATCACCCTTCCGGAAATTTCCTCCGCTACGACAGACATCCCCGCCGCCATCCGCGAACTCGCCGATACCCGCTGGGCCGCGCGTTCCGCGAAGGACTGGGCCGCTTCCGACAAGCTCCGCGACGAACTCGCTGCCCAGGGCTGGGTCGTGAAAGACGGGAAGGAAGGCTATGAACTTTCCAAAATTTGAACCGCAAAGACGCAAAGGCACAAAGTTCTTTGGTATGATCCCATCATCACCTCATTTTCTTCTTACTTCGCGCCTTGGCGTCTTCGCGGTTCCATCCTCTTCCCGTTCCTCGTCCACCAAAACATGAGATTCGCAGTCCTCGGCTCCGGTAGTTCGGGCAACGCAACCGTCCTCGAATGCGGCGGAGTGCGCTTGCTGATCGACGCCGGTCTGAGCGCGAAACAGCTCTCGCTGCGGCTTACGCAACTCGGCATCGACCCCGCATCGCTCACCGCCATCCTCCTCACCCACGAGCACGGCGACCATGTGCGCGGGCTGAAAAATTTCCTGAAAAATCAGCCCGTGCCGGTCTTCACCACCCGGGACACCGCCCACGTTGTCCGCGAGCAGGGCATTGCGGGCGCGCTTTGGAACACCTTCGAAGCCGGGCAGGTTTTCCCCATAGGCCACCTCAGCATCGAGACCTTCGCGATCCAGCACGACGCCGTCGATCCCGTCGGCTTCGTGATCGGCAACGCCGCGAACCGCCTGGGTCTGGTTTCCGACGCGGGCTTTGTCACCCGCAGCATGACCGAGCGGCTGCGGAACCTCAGCGCCCTTTTCGTCGAGGCGAACTACGACGACGAACTCCTCGAACTCGACACGAAACGCCCGTGGTCGATCAAGCAGCGCATTTCCTCGAAACACGGCCACCTCTCCAACGTCCAGGTCGGCGAGCTGCTGCGCGAGATCGCCCATTCCGGCCTTTCGCAGATCGTCTTCGGCCACCTCAGCTCGGACTGCAACTGCCCGAAAAAGGTCACAGAAATCTTCGGAAAGTGCCTGCGCGAACTCGGCCACACCCACACCGCCCTCCACTGCGCCACCCAATCCGAGCCGACACCTTGGTTCGAGGTCGCCGAGCCTTTCCGGCTGGCCTGAGGAAGGGGATTTTTCCCCACAATCCGCTTGAGACAAGCCCTAGTTGGCACCAAGCTCCCGCCGTCCCGCCCCAGTGCCATGGAAACCATCGACACCACCTCCACCCACGCCGCTTACGATTCGAAGATCGAGGGCAACATCATTTTCACGCAGGTGGATGCCGCGATCAACTGGATGCGGAAGAATTCCCTGTGGCCCATGCCGATGGGGCTGGCCTGCTGCGCGATCGAGCTGATGGCGACCGCCTCCTCGCGTTTCGACATCTCGCGCTTCGGCATGGAGGTCATGCGTTTTTCCCCGCGCCAGTCCGACGTGATGATCGTCGCCGGCACGGTGACCTACAAGATGGCACTGGCCGTCAAACGCGTCTGGGATCAGATGCCGGAGCCGAAATGGTGCATCGCGATGGGTGCCTGCGCTTCGTCCGGCGGGATGTATCGCTCCTACGCCGTGCTGCAGGGAATCGACCAACTCATCCCTGTGGATGTGTATATTTCCGGCTGCCCGCCGCGTCCCGAAGCCCTCATCGAGGGGTTGATGAAGCTCCAGGAAAAGATCGAGAAGGAAAGCGCTACCTTGGATCAGAAGCGCACCTTCTTCGAGGAGAACGCGTGAAGTCAAAATCCCAAGCATTAAGCACAAAATTCTAAAGAAGATGTCTGCCGCCCTTGCTAACGATCTCCCCATGCTGCGCGAAACGCTCGGCGCAGGCATCCTTTCCGAAAGTGAATTCCGTGGCGAAACGACGCTTTCGCTTTCCGTGGAGGCGCTGCCGAAAGCTCTCGCGCTCTGCAAGGAGAAGCTCGGCTACGAGCTGCTGCTCGATATCTCCTCGCTCGACCACTTCGGCGATGATCCGCGCTTCGAGGTGGTTTACGAACTCGCCTCGCTGGACGACGCCCGCCACCTGCGCTTCAAGGCGAAGGTTTCCGAGGACGAATCCGTGCCCACCTCGATCCATCTCTGGAAAGCGGCGGACTGGCATGAACGCGAGGTATGGGACATGATGGGGATCCCTTTTTCCGGCCACCCGAACCTCAAGCGCATCCTGATGTGGGAGGGCTATCCGTTCTTCCCGCTGCGCAAGGATTTCCCGCTGGCCGGGCGTCCCACCGACATGCCGGACGTGGCTTTCACCGGTGTCGCACCGCTGGAAGGCGGCCCCTTCGTGACTGCGCCCGGCGGCGAAACCGTAGCGAAGCGCGAGCCGAGGGCGAGGCACCAGGAGTAAGTTTCAAATTTCAAAATTTCAATGAAGAGTTCCACGCTTATTTCCATCATTGGAATTTGAGATTTAAAAGTTGAAACTTAAATGCGTCCTCCCGCCAATCCCGAAACCCTGACAAAGATGGGTTCGTCATCGGGTCGTTTCGGACGCGGCTTCCGGCAATTGCGGAACGCCCCGGCGACGTGGCAGCTTTTCCGATTGCTGATAATCATCCAGGCGGTGCCGGTATTGTGGGATATTGTGGCCCCACCTGGACACAGTCAGCCGGACAAGCTTTCGCAGGCTCAGATTCTCCTTGGGCTGACGAAACCAAATTTCCTCTCCGGCAATTTCTGGCAGCCCTTCACCTATGCGTTGATCCATGTGAACTGGCAACATACGCTTCTGAACGCTGCGGCCATCGTCCTGCTCGGTTCCAAGATTGAACATATCGTGGGCAAGCTGACCTTCCGCTGCGTCGCCATCCTAGCCGTGCTTGCCGGAGGTCTGCTATTTCTGCCGCTCACGCCGAGCAGCACGGTGAATCCCGAGACCCTCGTCGGCTCCTCCGCCATCTGCTTTGCTTTGTTGGTGCTGCTTACCACACTTTCGCCGGAATCGCGCTTCTTGCCCGTTTTCCTCGGCGGGAAATCCCTCGGGGCGGGCATCATCCTCGCGAACCTCAGTCTCGCCCTGCTCCATCCCGGCCTCAATACCGGCCCGCTCGCAAAGCTCGGTGGGCAGCTCGCCGAGATCTTCCCCGGTTTATTTCAGATCAACCATGCCTGCCACCTCGGCGGCTCGCTGGCGGGTTATTTCGCGGGACGGTTTTTGCTGCGCCCGCGCGTGACGATTGAATCCCTGCGGCGGGAGAGGGAGAAGCGGGAAGGCAGCGGCGCGGCTCCGCGCTGAAACAAAAACGGGATGCCCCGCGAAGGGCATCCCGTTTTGGGAAAGCGACTGGCTAGGGTTTAATACTGGTAGTTCAGGTAGAAGTTGAACTGGCCGCCCTTGTCCGCAACGTTGTCAGGTGAGCTGACGGGAACTGCGTAATCGAGAGCAAGCGGGACGGGGCTGATCGGCAGCTTGAGGCGGATGCCCAAGCCTACGTCAGTGTAAACATCGTCCGGCCCGATGTCCCACGAATCCGTGTTGACGAAGCCCGTGTCAAAAAACGCCGCAGCGCGCACCGTCTCGATGATGGGCACGGTGTATTCCACGCTCATGAATGCGAGCGACTGCCCACCGAGAACCTCGCCGGAGGCCGCGTCGCGGGCGCCGCCGATGTCGCGGAACTCGAAGCCGCGGAGCGTCCTGCCACCGCCCAGGAACATGCGCTCGAAGATCGGCACGTTGCCGTTAAGGGCGTCCACGAAGGCGATCTCACCGTTGACGGAGAGGATCGTGTCCCACTTGAGATTCCAATATTTTGCGCCCTGCGCGGAGAGCGTAAGCGTGTCCACATCACCACCGAAGATTCCGCCCGCCATGGCAAGGGAGACATCCAGGCGCTCGCCGCTGCGGGTAGTGATCGTGCTGTCGCGGTTGTCATAGAGATAGTTCAGACTGACCGCGCTGCGGAGGAAATCGCCGTCTTCCGCCACAAAGGCCGGGCTGGCACCGGCTTCCACATCGATCCCGACCTGCTCTAAGCGGTATTCCAGCTTGAGGGAGGATTTCTCCGTCAGCGGCTTGCGGACGTAGATCGCGCCGCCCGCATTGGTTTGTTCATAGACATCGCTGAAGTAGCTGGACTGGCGGTAGAACAGCTCGCCGCCCAGCGCGAGGCGCTGATCGAGGAACCAGGGCTCGACAAGCGATACGCTGAACTCGCTGCGCTCCGAACCGGCGCGGAGATTCATACCGAAGCGCTGTCCGCCACCGGTGAAGCTCCACGGGTTCATGATATCGAAATTACTCTGCTCAAGGGTCAGGAAACCGACAATGTTGTCCACGGAGCTGAAGCCGACGCCGACACCGACCGAACCGGTATTGCGCTCCTCGACGAGGATATCCACATCACGGTATCCCGATCCGCCGGGGTTTCCGGTGGCCTGCACGTCGCTGAAATACTGGAGGTTTTCCAAACGGGCCTTTGTGGTCTCAAGTTCGACGGTGTTAAACCAATCGCCGGGCTTGAGCGGCACCTCGCGGCGGATCACCTTGTCCTTCGTCTTGGTGTTACCTTGGATATTCACGCGGCCGACCTTGAAGCGCGAGCCTTCGGTGATCTGGTATTTCACGGTGACCCGGTTCGGGCCGGCGTCCTTGATGTCAGGGGAAACGAGCGCGTCGGCGTAGCCACGGGAGCCGTAGAAACTGCGGATCGTCTTGATATCATCGCGCATTTTGGCGGAGGAGTAGGCGTCGCCGCCGTTCAGAGTCATGGATGGGTAGAGTTCCTCGGCCTTGAAAACCGTCATGCGGCCGAAGCTTACCCCGGAGACCGTGTATTTCTCGCCCTCGCTGATCGGGATGACGAGATCCACCCGCCCGTCGCCGACCGGATCGCGGCGCATGCCCGGGCTGCTGGCGCGGAGATAACCGTTGCTGCGGTAGTAATCGAGCACGGCGTCGAGATCCTCGTCGAGCTGGTAGGATTCGAAGCGACCGGACTTCGTGAGCCACGAGAACCAGCCCTTTTCCTTTGTTTTCATTTCCTTTTTCAGCTCGGGCGTGGTGAATACCGTGTTGCCCTCGAAACGGATCTTGCGGACTTCGTTCTTGGTGCCCTCGTCGATTACGAAAATCAGGTCGGAAAGGCCGGCCTGGCCGGTTTCCTGGATGCGGTGGGTCACCAGCACGTCGGGGTAGCCGTAGCCTTGGTAGTATTTTTCGATGTTGCGGCGGGCTTCCAGAATTTCGGAATCGCTCATCGAGCCGCCGGATTTCAGTTTGGTTTCCTTGGCCAGTTTCTGGTCGGAAAAGACGGTTGCTCCGACGAAGCCCACGCCGTTGATGGCGGGGCGGGTGAGGACATCTGCAATCACCCGGACACCAGCGCCGACGGGCTCGGCGAAAAAGCGGACATCGTCGATCAGTCCGGATTCGAAAAGTGTCTTAATGTCGTTGTCGAGGCGCTCCGCACGGTATTGTGTGCCTGCTTTGGTGGACATTAGGTTGCGGATCCTCGCCTCATCGACTGTTTTCGCACCGCGGTAGCGCACGGCGACCTCCGTGATGTTTTTCCCTTCGAAGTCCTGCGCGTAAAGTTGCCCGTGGAATGTCGCGGCGAAAACCATGGCGACAAGAGCCAAGCGGGAAGCGAACGTCCGCAGGCGCGGGAGAGGGAATGTTGAGTGGATCATAATGAGTGCGATGTCGCCCGATAAAGGACTCGGAGCTCCGTAGCGTCAAGGCAATAGCTTCTGCGGCTGCTCCGGAGATCCGACAATTGTTGTCCGAACCTACAGCCCACCTTGCAACCCGCCGAAACTTGCGCTTTGATGTCCCCGGATCGGCTGACGGATGGAAGAAAATCTCGGACATAGACTGCGCATAGCGCGCGAAGCGGCAGGCCTTGAGGTCGATGACGCCGTCTATCGCGCCAAGCTGCCGCGGGCTGTCGTTGAGGCGCTCGAGGCCGATGACTACGGGTTCTTCACCAGCCCGCTCTATGCCCGCAGTTTCCTGAAACAGTATGGCGATTACGTGGGGCTGGATGTCACTCCATGGATGGAAGCCCTGGTGCCTACCGCGATGATTGACGGAGATGCCGCCGATGCGCTCATCGAAATCGAGGAGCCGTCGCCACCGGTTCCGAGGGAAAGAGAGAAAAAGGGTGGGGGTGCGGGCTCGATGGCCGCTCTGTGGCTGATCCTAATCACCATCGGCCTGATCTGGGGAGGTATGGAGCTTTTCAAGGATTTCGAAAGCAAGCATGCCAAGGCTCCCGCGCCGGTTCCGGAAATCGCAGCCAAGCCCGCGCCAACTACGCCGGAACCTGAAAACGTGGATGAGGAGAAGAAACGCATCGCGACCGATGGGCCGGAGCCGCCGAAGCGGGCGATCATCGTCCGCGACGAGTGAGCTATCGCATCGCGCGGTAGGTGCGGATCATTTCCAGGAAAGGCGGTAGGTAAGTCTGCGCTTTCCCTTCGCCGATGCCCGGGATGGCCAGCGCCTCGGCGACGCTGGCGGGCGCGTATCGGGTCAGCGCCTCGAGCACCTTGTTGGAAAAGACGACATACGGCGGCACACCGTCCTTTTTCGAGATCCGGAAGCGCAGATCCCTGAGCATCGTGAAAAGCTGGGGGTCGAAATCCTTTTCCGCCAGCCCCTCGGGCTTCGGGGTTTCGTCGGGCCAGCGTAGCTCGAAGGTCTCCGTCCCGCGCATCACCGCCTCGCCGCGCGGGGAAAGGGTCATCAGCGGGTATTCGCCGGTCTGGGTGATGACAAGCCCCTCCTCGGCGAGCGAGCGGAACAGGCTGTTGAGGTAGCCGGTGGTCTTGTCGGCGAGGATGCCGTAGGTGGTGAGCTGGTCGAGGCGGGCGCTGAGGATTTCCTGCGACTTGCTGCCGGAAAGCATCTGGATGATGCGGCCTTTGCCGAATTTCCCCTCCCAGCCGTCCGGTCCGCGCCGCGACATCCGGGCTACCCCGGCCAGTGCCTTGCTGACCATTTGCGCCTCCGCCTCGGTGGGTTTTCTGAAATCACCCGCGCTGCGCTCGCGGCAGACATCGCAGTTCCCGCAGGTCGAGGCGTTGGCTTCGCCGAAGTATTCCAGGATCCACTTCTGGCGGCATGTCCGTGCATAACACATCTCCACCATCGCCCGCAGCTTCTCGCGGTCGCGCGTGTCCTTTTGCTCCATCGCCTCCTCGTCGAGCGCGAGATCGCGCGCCAAGGTGTCGGGCTTCAGCAAACGTGTGCCGCGCATCCGTTTCCCCTGGACGTCGAAGCGTTCGATGAAACGCCCCTTCGCCAGCACCGTCAGCGCGCTGCCCACCGCCATCGAATTTTTCACATCCGCGTGATCTGCGATGTCTTCCAACGTCCGGAACACCTCGTGGTTCGCGTCCGCCTCGTTGAGCAGGTATTGGTAGATCTGCCTCACCGTGGTGGGGGAGGGGTTCGCCCCGTCGATGAAAAATTCCTGAGTCCGCGTGTCGGCGTAATTGAAAAGCAGCTCGCACACCGCCGCTTCGCCATCGCGCCCGGCGCGGCCCGCTTCCTGATAGTAGGCCTCGACGCTGCCGGGGATTTCGTAATGGATCACGAAACGCACGTCGCCGCGGTCGATACCCATCCCGAAAGCGTTCGTCGCCACCGCGACATCGACTTTTCTGGAAATGAAAACCTCCTGCGCCTTGACCCGCTCGGCATCGCCCATGCCGCCGTGGTAAGCCACGCATTTCATGCCCCAGCTCGCGAGGGTTTCGGAAACCAGATCCACCTTCTTCCGCGTCGCGCAGTAGATGATGCCGGTCTTGTGCGCGGCGATGACCGCCCGCATCCGCTCGTCCTTCTGCGCCGTCTTTTCCACCGGCGTGATCGCCAGCGAAAGGTTGGGCCGCGAGAAACCGCTGACGCGCTCGAAGGGTTCGCGCAGGCCGAGGGTTTTCAGGATGTCCTCGCGAACTACGGGAGTCGCCGTAGCAGTCAGCGCCACGCACTGCGGGCGGCCGATCTTGTCCAGCGCCTTGCCCAGCCGCATGTAGTCCGGCCGGAAATCATGGCCCCACTGCGAGAGGCAGTGCGCCTCGTCGATCGCGAACAGCGAGATCTCCACGCCCTCCAGCGCACGCAAAAAACTCTCCGCCCGGAACCGCTCCGGCGCGACATAGACCAGCTTGAACTCCCCGCTGCGCATGCCGTCGAGGCGCTCTTTCTGCTCAGGCCACGAGAGGGTGGAGTTGATCAGCGTCGCCGCGATGCCCCGCGCCTGCAGCGCGTCCACCTGGTCTTTCATCAGCGCGATGAGTGGTGAAATTACCAGAGTCACGCCGTGAAAGCAAAGAGCCGGAATTTGGAAGCACAACGATTTCCCTCCACCCGTCGGCATCACCACCAGTCCATCCCGCCCGGAGACAATCTCGGAAATCACCTCCTCCTGCCCGTCGAGGAAATTAGAAAAACCGAAGTGCTCCTTGAGCGCCGCGCCCGGGGTTTTCAACAAAGCTCTCTTCATGTCATTTTCCGCCGCCACGCCGCGGAGCATGGATGACATCACGCCGCGAGGCAACCTCTTGACGAAACGGCGGTGAAAGTGGACTGTGGGCGGATTCCAAAACCCCTGACGCCACGCGCATCATACCATGTATCACCAAAACCCATCCCGCCGCCGCTTCGTCCGCAACTTCGCCCTCGGCGCCGCCGGGCTTTGGATTCCCGGAGCCTTCGCCGAGGCGCTGACACAGACCGCCAGCCAGAGCGAAGGGCCGTTCTACCCCGTCGATCTCCCGCTCGACACCGACAACGACCTCATCATCATCAACGACCTCGCCACGCCGTCGTTGGGCGCGATCACCCACCTCAGCGGGCGCATCCTCAGTCCCACCGGCGAACCGATCCGCAACGCGCTCGTGGAAATCTGGCAGGTGGATCACCACGGCGTCTATCTCCACAAGGGCAGCGACGGGGCGGAGAAGCGCGATTCGAACTTCCAGGGCTTCGGGCGCTTTCTAACAGGCACCAGCGGCGAATATTACTTCCGCACCATCAAGCCCGTCGCTTACCCCGGCCGGACGCCGCACATCCATTTCGCGGTGAAACTGAAAGGCCGCGAAAAATGGACGACCCAGCTCTACATCAAAGGCGAGCCGCAGAACGAGAAGGACGGCCTCATCCGCCGCATCAAGGACGACGCCCAGCGCGACTCCATCATCCGCGAGTTCGCCCCCGTCCCCGGCAGCAAGATCGGGGAGCTCGCGGCGAAATTCGATATCGTCATGGGTTTCACGCCCGGAGATATGTGACCGGATGAAAACTTTCCCTCGGCGCTTTTCCGTGCTTCATTCGCGGAGATGAGACTTTTCTCCCGCCTCTTGCTCACCCTGCTCGCTTTTATTCCTGGCGTCCTTCCGGCGCAGGAAAAACCCGCCGCGGTCGAGAAGCACAAGATCATCATCATCCCGATCCGGGAACAGATCGCGCCGCCCGAGCTGCATGTCCTCCGCCGCGGGCTCAAGTCCGCCATCGAGCAGGGCGCGGACACCGTGATCCTCGATATGGAAACACCCGGCGGCCGCCTCGATGTCACCTTCGACATGCTCAAGGCGATCGAGAAATTTCCCGGAAAAGTCATCACCTACGTGAACAGCGAGGCGATCTCGGCGGGCGCGCTCATCTCCGCAGGGACGGATGAAATCTATTTCGCGCCGGGCGCCATCATCGGCGCGGCGGCTCCCGTTTCCGGCGGCGGCGAGGACATCGATGAAACGATGAAAGCGAAAATCGTATCCTATCTGAAAGCCCGCGTCCGCTCGATCTCCGACGGCAAGGGATTCCGCGGTGATGTTCTTTCCGCGATGATTGATGAAGACTTCGTGCTCAAAATTGGCGATGAAACGCTCAAACCCGAAGACGAGCTACTGACTCTCACCGCCACCGAGGCGATGAAAACCTACGGTGATCCCGCCCAGCCCTTGCTCGGCGCGGGTATCTCACCGGACATCACGAGCTTGATGGACACCTTGCTAGGAAAAGGCAATTACACCGCCACCCGGCTCGAAGTAACGTGGTCGGAAAAAATCGCGCAGTTCATCACCGGCATCGCGCCGCTGCTGCTCGCCGCTGGTTTGGTGCTGCTTTTCATCGAGTTCAAAACGCCCGGCTTTGGTGTGTTTGGCATCGGCGGCGGCATCCTGCTCGCCATCGTCTTCTTCGGCCACCACGCGGCGGGTCTCTCCGGCCACGAGGCTGCCCTGTTCTTCTTCATCGGTTTCGCGCTCGTGATGATCGACCTGTTTTTCCTTCCCGGTTTCATGCTGCTCGCCATCCCCGGCGCGCTGTTGATGCTCGGCTCCCTGCTGTGGGGTATGTCGGACATCTGGCCGGATCAGCCCATCGCGTGGAAATCGGATTTCCTTTTCAAACCGCTCGTCAACCTCATCACCGGCATCGGCGGGGCGATGGTGATCTTCTTCCTCCTGCTCCGCTATATGCCGCACGGCGGCCTCTGGGGTCACATGGTTCTGGATTCCGCCATCGGCGGCGAGACCACGCTCTCCTCCGCCGCCCGCCAGGAAGCCTCACTCATCGGAGCCACTGGCCGCGCCGTCACCGCCCTGTTCCCCTCCGGCCAGATCGAGATCGCCGGGAAACGCTACGATGCCCGCCTCGCCCTCGGCACCGTCCCGCCCGGAACCGATGTGAAAGTCATCTCCGTCGGCGAGTTCGAACTGACGGTGGAGGCGGTCTCGTAAAAGAAACCCTTTGCAAAACGCACGCTTTCACGCACGCTTACCCCTATGAAAACAATCACCGCCACCTCCGCGAGATCCGACATATACGGACTCATCGATGCTGCGCTCGAAAGCCACGAACCCATCCAGATCACCGGCAAACGCGGCAATGCCGTCCTGTTGGGCGAAAGCGACTGGCGCGCCCTTCAGGAAACCCTCCACCTCGTCTCCATACCCGGCATGCGGGATTCCATCATAAAGGGCATGGCCGAACCGATTGGGAAATGCAGTAAGGAGATCGATCTGTGAGCTACGAACTGGTTTTCGCCAACCAGGCGAAAAAAGATGCCAGGAAGCTCAAAACCACCCCGCTGGCAGCGAAAGCCAGGCAGCTTCTGGAAATCATACGTGAAAACCCCTTTGCCGATCCGCCGCCCTTCGAAGCCCTCATCGGCGATCTTAAAGGCTCCTTTTCCCGCCGCATCAACATCCAGCACCGCCTCGTTTATCAGGTCATCGAAGACCAAAAAACCATCAAAGTCCTCCGCCTCTGGACACACTACGAATAGCCCCTTCTTGAGGTTTAGAGTTTAAAGTTTAAAGTTTCTCCCAGTGACCCTGATCATCTTCATTTTCGCCATCGGACTTTTCCTCCTCGCCGCAGAAGTCCTCGTGCCCGGCGGCATCCTCGGCATCGCCGGCGGGATCGTGCTTTTCGCCGGTTGCGTCGTGTCATTCATCAAGCTCGGCTCCACAGGCGGCCTCATCGCTGTGTGCGTCGCATTCATCGCCGCGGCGCTGGTTTTTTTCATCCAGTTCAAAATCCTGCCGAAAACCCGCATCGGAAAACGCTTCTTTCTCAGCCGCGAAATCACCGGCTCATCGGCGGCGCTCGGAGACGACGCGCGGGATTTGGTTGGCAAAACCGCACTTTCCACCACAGTCCTCTCGCCCAGCGGTTATGTGGAAATCGGAGGGAAACGTTACGAAGCCGTTTCCCAATCCGGCCTGATATCCCAGGGCACCGAACTCATCGTCGTTGACGCGAACGCTTTCCAGCTCACCGTAAGAACCAAACACTGAATTAACACCATGCCTGACCTATCCACCATCATCCTCATCGTCCTTGTAATCGCAGGGCTTGTCATTTTCGGCATCGTCTTCTCTTTCTTCTCCGTCTGGCTGCGCGCGTGGCTCGCCGGTGCCTACGTCGGCTTCTCCGACCTCATCGCCATGCGTCTCCGGCAGGTGCCCTACGGCCCTATTGTCGATAGCCGCATCACCGCGAAAAAGGCCGGTATCGAAATCGACATCAACGAGATCGAAGCCCACTACCTCGCTGGCGGCAACGTCCTGCCCACCATCCAGGCGCTCATCGCCGCGCAGAAGGCCGGCATCGGCCTCGATTGGAACCGCGCCTGCGCCATCGACCTCGCCACCAAGGGCTCCGAGAAATCCGTCGTCGAGGCCGTCCGCACCTCCGTTGACCCGAAGGTCATCGACTGCCCCAACCCCGCCTCCGGCCGCACCACCATCGACGGCGTGGCCAAGGACGGCATCCAGGTGAAAGTCCGCGCCCGCGTCACCGTCCGCACCAACCTCGAGCGCTTCGTCGGCGGCGCGAAGGAAGAGACGATCATCGCCCGCGTCGGCGAGGGCATCGTCACCACGATCGGCTCTGCGGAAAGCTACAAGAGCGTGCTCGAATCACCCGACAGCATTTCCAAAACCGTCCTCGCCCGCGGCCTCGATGTCGGCACCGCCTTCGAGATCCTTTCCATCGACATCGCAGACGTCGATGTCGGTGAGAACGTCGGCGCCCAGCTCCAGGTCGCCCAGGCCGAGGCCAACAAGAACATGGCCCAGGCCGAGGCGGAAATTCGCCGAGCCGCCGCCGTCGCCTACGAGCAGGAGATGATCGCCCGCGTCGCGGAAATGAAAGCCAAGGTCGTTGAGGCGGAAGCCCAAGTCCCGCTGGCCATCGCCGAAGCCTTCCGTAGCGGCCACCTCGGTGTCATGGACTACTACAAAATGGAGAATGTGAAATCCGACACCCAGATGCGCACGAACATTTCGAAAACCGAAGGTTCTTGATCCAATTCATTCAACAGAAACTGTAATGGACTGGATTTCCGAACACTTGAAATTCGTAGTCATCGCCGTTCTGGTGATCGGCTCGATCTTGAAATCCCACTTCGAAGCAAAGTCCAAGGAAACTGCCGAGAAAGAAGACCTTCCGGATCTCGACGACGCTGACACGCCGGACAGAAGCTATCGGAAAATGCCACCACAGTCGCCGTCTGCGCCGCCGCCACTTCCCCGTAACAGCATCCCAATCGGCCGCCCTGCCGAAGCACCGTTAGTTTTTTCTACTAACGCCAGTTTCCCAGGAGCGGCTGCGGCTGCGGCTGATGAGGCGGCCCGGATGTTGAAGCACCAACAGGACCTCGCAGCGCACTTGAAGCAAATCCATGACACCAAGGCCACCACCACGGGTGGAGCGGTTGCCACGCGTGCGCGAATCGCAGCCAAAGGAAAAACCCAGGTGGCTACCGGTGTTCCCCTTTCCCTTCGCGCCCGGCTCAAAAGTCCCGCAGAAGTTCGCCGCGCGTTCGTGATGAATGAAATCCTCAGCCGCCCTGTCGGCCTGCGGTGATTTCCGCACGCTAACAGCGTCCTTCTCACATCTCCCCACCCAAATTATGAGCATCGCCTGGGACATCCTTCAGCACTATCAGATCGATAAAGCAAGAACCGCCGCCGAGATCGCCTCGATGAAGGTCGACGGCCTTTCCGCACGCAAGGACAACACCAAGCAGGAACTTGAAGAATTGACTCTTGCATGCCAGGCGATGTGGGAGCTTCTTCGGGATCACATCGGCTTCACCGACGAGCACCTGAAAGCGAAGATCCTCGAAATCGACGCAAGAGATGGATCCGTCGACGGAAAGATCGGCGCCGAGGTCATCGACTGTCCTCATTGCGGGCAAAAAGCCAGCACCACCAAGCCAAACTGCATGTATTGTGGCAATCGTTTGCCTAGCACCCACGTCATGAAATGACGAAGCGCGACCTTTCTGGTCCGCAGGTTGACTTGAGGAATTTGGCACCCGTCCTTCTCGCACCGCACAGTTTGAGATGGCGCGGAGCCTGATTTCCGCATATCCCAACGCCGCCGTAGGGCAAAATTCCTCATGAGTTCCGATCTCACCCTCATCAAGGCAGGCACCGGCGTGCTGACGAAATCCGCCGACGGCACGCTCGACAAAGCCGCGCTCGTTCACCTCGTCTCCGCGATCGCAGGCCTGATGAATGCCGGGCACCGCTGCCTGTTCGTCTCATCCGGAGCCGTCGGATCCGGCCTTTCCGCGCTTGGACTCACGGAGTATCCCAAGGAAACCGCCACTCGTCAGGCTTGTGCTGCCATCGGCCAGGCGCGGTTGATGCAGACCTACAGCAGTCTGTTTTCTAACTTCGATATTACGATCGCTCAGGTTCTCCTCACCGCAGGTGACCTCGGAACCCCGGAGCGCGCCGGATACGTGAGTGACACCTTCCGCCGCCTGTTGATGGAGCCGATGATTTTGCCGATCATCAACGAGAACGACTCGGTCGCCGTGGAGGAATTGAAATTCGGTGACAACGACATGCTCTCCGTCCGCGTGGCGAAACTCGCAGGAGCATCCCGCGTGATCCTTCTCACCAGTGTGGATGGTCTGCTAGACCCGGCTACTAACGAACTCGTCCCGGAGGTCACGGACATCGCCAACGTCTTTGGCCATGTCCGCGAAGACAAGGGACGTTTCTCGATGGGAGGCATGGCCTCGAAACTCTCCGCGGTAAAATTCGCCCTGGACGCAGGCATCGAGACCCACATCGCCCACGGTCGTCATCCCGAGCGCTTGGCTGGAATCATCGCCGGTCATGGGATTTCCACTCGGTTCCACGCGGTAGCAACCTCTTAAGCGGCACTCAACCGGCAGCCCCATCCAGTCGTGACTGCGGATGGGAAGATGAGTGAACTTTTTTCGAAGAGATCCATGCTAGGATTTTCTCCGCGCAACGATCTGCCTCGCGTAGGATCTCCGGTGGAGTTTTGAGTTCGCGAGAGGCCTTCCATGTTGAGAAGTGGGTCAGGTAGCCACCCACGGTGAGGCCTTCGAGACCGCGGATCACTCGCGAGCTGCCGCTCTTCCGCGGCAGCGGCAGCAGACCTGTCAGAGCGCCCGAGCTAAGCGATTCGTAGATCATGGAAACGGAGTCTTCCGTGACCCAGACCTCGCGTCCCGCCGCGAGCCTACCCGGAAGCCACTCGGGCGTGGTTTGCTGATGGGGAAAAACTTTGATGCCAGGCAGTTTCTGACGGATTTCATCGGTGAATCCAGCGGGCGTCCGGCGCGAGTCGGTAAGTTCCCAAGAACCATCCGTAGTGATCTCCGCGAGGGCGCTTAAGAGAGCTTCCCCGTTCCAAGCATGGCTGCCCGACGGTCCGCCGATGAGGATCAATTTTCCATCCCGCACAGGTTGCGAGGGAGGAGAGACCCGATTCAGGGCGCCTTGAGTGATGATCACGTTTTCACGGTTGCAGGCTTTGTTGAAATCATGAGCCGGGACGATGCAGAGGTCGAACAGGCCCATCGGTAAGCTGGGTCGCATGAGAACGATGCTCTTGGTATGATGCTTGCGGGCCAGCCACAGCAGGGCGAAATGGGTGGCATGTCCCGCACCGATCACGAGGTCGGGGCTAGGCAGGTCCTGACTGGAATGGAGCGCCGTTTTAACGCGATTGACGATGCCCCATACCCCGGACAGTGAAACCCGGTGGACCTCGCACGGGACTCGCCGCGCAAGGGCATCGGCGAGGCCAAGGGATTGGTTTTCATGGCCCGGCTTGCCATCGCCAAGCAGCCAGAGGGTGAGAGGTTTCGTCACGACGCGGTCAGAATGCCACGGGTAGATGATCCATTGCAACTCCGGGGACTTACCGCATCACATGCCTGAGCAGCAGCGATTGAATGTCCGAGTAGAAACCGGAGCGAATGAAAGCCGCGCGCTGGACCGGAGTCATTTTCAAGGGGTCCGCCTTGCTCTCGGGACCGAAATGATAGATTTCCTCCAAGGCGAGGCGCGCTTGATTGAGAGAACTATACCATGGAAATGCATCTTCCGGAGTAATCCAGATCGGGCCCGGGCCGCTGGCGGAGGCGAAAACGGCGGATTCGATCAAGGCGCCGATTTCAGCGAGCTCGTCTTGGAAACCTTCACGCAGGTCTGGCACGACGAGTTCCTCCCAATCCTCGCTTCCAGCTTCCTCGCTCATGAGCCCTCCGAGGCGGCTTGCTAGATCAGTCTTGCAGCAGTTTGCATCCACAACGATGGCTCGGAGCAATTCCCAATCGCTTGCATCCTCGGCATCGAGTCGCAGGCCTCCTTCGAGTGTGGGCATCACGGTCATTGGGCTTTTTCCATCGAGGATTTCAACTGATGGGACTGCAGTTGTTGGACGTAAAACTCGGCTTTTTCCCGCTCCCCCGACCAGACGATCGAGCGGCCTTGGCGGTGGACCTGCATGGTCATCACCGTGGATTTCTTTTCGTTATAGCCGAAAATTTTCATCAGGACGTAGATGACGTATTGCACAAGGTTCACCGGATCGTCATGGACGATCACGTTCCACGGGACCTCCAACTCGGTCGCCTCGTTCGTGCGTGTCAGGGTTTCGGGATTGGCCATGGCAGTTAGGCTCCGACGGTGACGGGTTCAGGCGCATCCACCCATTTTCCATGTTCGTGGATGAGGTCGATGAGGCGTTCGACGGCCTCGGCTTCCGGGATGTTGAACTTCACGGCGGTTTTACCGACGTAGAGGTTGATCTTGTTAGGTGCACCGCCGACGTAGCCGAAGTCGGCGTCCGCCATTTCACCAGGGCCGTTGACGATGCAACCCATGATGGCGATGCGCACGCCCTTGAGATGACCGGTGGCGGCGCGGATCTTCTGCGTCGTGTGCTGGAGGTTGAAAAGTGTGCGACCGCAGCTCGGGCAGGCGACGTAATCGGTCTTGAAAATGCGAGTGCCGGCGGCCTGCAGAATGTTGTAGGCCAACCGCAACGATTGGCCGGGCGCTGTTTCGCCTCTTACGAGAATCGCGTCGCCGATGCCGTCGCAGAGCAACGAGCCGATGTTCTGCGCGGCGGG
>JAYTOE010000228.1:0-11305 GCA_043747935.1 Akkermansiaceae bacterium | reverse complement strand
GATCAGGCTGATCGCCAATGCGGCGGCGGGGAGGACGGCCTGCGGATCGGCTCCGCGCTCGTAGCGGTAGGAGGAGTCCGAGGAGAGCGCGGTGCGGCGGGATGTGCGGCGAATGCCGGACGGTGCGAAGTACGCCGCCTCTAGTAGTATCGAGGTGGTGCTTTCCGTGACGCCGCTTTCCAAGCCGCCCATGATGCCGGCGAGTGCGAGCGCTGCACCGGACTGGTCGGAGATAAGCAGATCTTCCGCCGTGAGGGTGTGGACGGATCCGTCTAGGGCGGTGAATGGTTCTCCATCCTTCGCGTGGCGGATCACGAGCGGCAGTTTGACCTTGTCGGCGTCGAAGGCGTGGAGCGGTTGGCCGGTCTCGTGGAGGACGAAATTGGTGATATCGACGAGGTTGTTGATCGGACGCAGGCCGATCGAGGTGAGCCGTTCCTTGAGCCACGCAGGGCTGTCACCGACCTTCACGCCATCGACACGGGTGGCGGAGTAGAAGGGGCAGGCATCGGCGGCATCGAGCTTGATGAAATCGGCGGCGGCTTCGGAAGTGCTTGCTTCAGGGAGATTTTCCGAGATGAGCGGGGTTTTCAGGAGAGTGGCCAGCTCGCGGGCCATGCCGCGATGGGAAAGGAGGTCGGGGCGGTTGGGTGTGACTTCGAGCTCCAGCAGCGTGTCGGAATCGAAGAGTGTTTTCACCGGGACGCCGATGGGCGAATCGGCGGGCAGGATGAGCAAGCCATCCTCACCTTTCGGCAGGCCGATCTCCTCGGCCGCGGCGAGCATGCCTTTCGATTCCACCCCGCGCATTTTCGTTTCGCCGATGGTGAAACCTGCCGGTAGTTCCGTACCGGGAAGGCAGCAGGGAACCTTGTCGCCGACCTTGTAATTTTTCGCCCCGCAAACGATCTGGCGGAGCTGGCCTTCTCCGGCATCGACCTTTGTAACTTTAAGTTTGTCCGCATCCGGGTGCTGGACGGCTTCCATGATCTGCGCGACGACGATTTTGTCCGAAGCGATGCCTTTCGTCACAATGCCCTCGACCTCGACTCCGGCGAAGGTGAAGAGATCGGAGATCTCGGCGATGGATTTGCCGGAGAGATCAAGGTGGGTGGAGAGCCAGTTTAGGGAGATGTTCATGGGAAGAGATTATTGAACCGCAAAGACGCGAAGGCGCTAAGGAAGAGGAGGTTCTAAGGTTTGTGGTTGTTGGCGATGCGCTTGATGCCTTGCTTGATAAGAGGGGTGTTGAAGTTGATGAGGAAACCAAGGGATTTGCCCGAGAGTTTCAAGTAAGTCAGAAGCTGTGCGGTATGGATAGGGGCAAGCTGTTCGACCGCTTTCAGTTCGATGATAACCAGTCCGTTCACAAGCAGGTCGATGCGATATCCGGCATCGATGGCGATTTCCTCATAGATTACAGGTTGGGGGATCTGCCTTTCGACGGCCAACCCGCGCTTGAGCAATTCGTATTCGAGACAGGCTTCGTAAGCACTTTCAAGAAGACCCAGACCGAGTGCTTTGTGGATCTTAAAACAAGAATCCACGACCTCAGTAGCAATATCTTCAATCGTTCTCATCATCTTAATAACTTCGCGTCTTAGCGCCTTTGCGGTTCCATAATTTCATCAAGCAAACTGTGAGAGGAAGCGGATATCGTTCTCGATGAGGAGGCGGATGTCCTTGATGCCCCAGCGGATCATGGCGAGGCGGTCGAGGCCCATGCCGAAGGCGAAGCCGGTGAGTTTCTCCGGGTCGAGGGCTTTGTCCTTGCGGGTGGCGTTGATGGCCTCGAAGACGGCGGGATCGACCATGCCGCAACCCGCGACCTCGATCCAGCGGGGGGCTTGGCCTTTGACCTGGAGTTTCACATCGATCTCGAAGGAGGGCTCGGTGAAAGGGAAGAAGTGGGGGCGGAAGCGGACTTCGGTGGTGGTGCCGAACATTTCCCGGAAGAAGTATTCGAGCGTGCCTTTGAGGTCGGGGAGGGTAACGTCGGTGTCCACGTAGAGGCCTTCAAGCTGGTTGAAAACGGAAAGGTGAGTGGCGTCAATTTCATCGCGACGGTAGGCGGAGCCGGGGGCGATGATGCGGATGGGCGGTGCGGAAGACTCCATGGTGCGGATCTGGACACTGGAGGTATGGGTGCGGAGGAGCTTGCCGGAATTGAAATAAAACGTGTCTTTCTCGTTGCGGGCGGGATGATCCGCAGGGGTGTTGAGGGCGTCGAAGCAATGGTATTCGTCCTCGATCTCCGGCCCATCTGCTAGGGCGAAGCCCATACGGCGGAGGACGCGGATCGCCTCGTCGCGGATCAGGGTGAGCGGGTGGAGGGAGCCGACGGCCAGGGCGCGACCCGGAAGCGTGAGGTCGATGCCGGAGAGGGCTGCGGTGTCGGCGATTTCCTGAAGGGCTTTCTGTTTTCCCTCAAGGGCGGAGGTGATCGCGGCGCGGGCGGCATTCAACGATTGGCCGAAGGCTGCTTTCTCCTCGTTCGGCACGTCCTTGATGAGCGCTCCGGCCAGCGAGAGCGTGCCCTTTTTTCCGACTACGGCCACGCGGGCGTCTTCGAGGGCGCGCTCGTCGTTCGCGGCGGCGATGAGCCCGAGGGCGTGTGACTGTATGGATGCGATCTGCTCGTTCATGGGCGGGGAGGGGATAGCGGAGCGGCGGGCGCGGGGCAAGAGTTTGGTTCGATGGGGGGATTGCAGGATTCCGACATTAGCGAGCGTTTTTTGAGCAAGCAGGCACGAATGGGAAGAATTTGAACCGCCAAGTCGCCAAGTGCGCCAAGGAAACGCCAGATAAGTGCCCCTGAAATCTCTTGCCGTGCCTCAAAATCATGATTTCCCATCACTTTGGCTTGGCGATCTTGGCGTCTTGGCGGTTCAAAACTCTTCATTCCCGATTTTGCCACGACTTTTCCATAGTGTAGGAACCCTGTGGGGGATTGACGGCAAGGCGGGGCGGTGTGAGCCTCAGCGACTGTGAATAGCGAAACGTATGAGGCGTTGAGGAGGAGCTTTCCGGGAAAGCTGCGGTTCTGGGCTTTGCATTGCATCATCAACGCGCTGCCGAGCTATCTGATCGCCGTGGTTTGGCTCAAACTGTGGCCGGTAAAGCACGCGCACTGGGCGATGCTGGCGGCGGTGTGCACGTTCATACTCGGTTACGCGGTTCTCACCTCCTGGGTTCCGGTTCTGCGTGAGGGGAGAAACCTTTTTACACGGGCACTGAAAGTGGGGTTGGTGATCCGGACGATCATTTCCTTTCTCACGGTGTTCAGTGTTCCGCTTGGGTTTCCCCTGTTATTCGCCCCAGACACATGGAGCGGCCTCGCGGCTTCCTTGGTGGTTTCCAAGGCTTTGGGAACCCAGCCTTTGTCGCAATTGATGGATGGCTCTGTCTCTAATGTCAGCTTTCTGGAGATCTATGCCGTCACGATCGTGGAAGGGCTCATCCTCTCCTTCCTGCTCTTCATCCTCTCCTTCATCGCGATCATCATTCTACAGATGCGCGATCGGCGGAATCCGGCGCTTTGGCGCGGCCCGTCCAATCCGTGATTGCGGAGGGATGGGGCTAGGTCTAGCTTCCGGCATGAGCCTTTTGCTGGGAGTGAACATCGACCATGTGGCGACGCTGCGGCAGGCGAGGTATGCGCTTTTGCCGGATACCCCGAACGCGGAGCCCTGCGTGGTGGCGGCGGCGTTGGAGGCGAAGGCGGGCGGGGCGGACTCGATCACGGTGCATGTGAGAGGCGACAGGCGGCACATGCAGGACGCCGATGTGTTCCGGGTGAAGGAGGCGTGCGACCTGCCGCTGAACCTTGAGTTGGGGATCACCGAGGAGATGATGGATTTGGCGTTTCGGCTGAAGCCGGAGTTCGCGTGCCTGGTGCCGGAGACCCGCGAGGAGGTGACAACCGAGGGCGGCTTGGCGGTGTGCGCTCTTTCCGGGACGGTCAGGGAGGCGGTGAAACGGCTGAAAGACGCGGGGATCAAGGTGAGCCTGTTCATCGACCCGATCTTGGCGGATGTGGAGGAGGCCGCGCGTTCGGGCGCGGACATGATCGAGTTGCACACGGGAGCTTTCGCGAATGCGCTCGATCCGGCTGAGGAGCTGGCGCGTCTCGCCGCCGCCGCCGAGTTGGGACATAAACTCGGTCTGCAAGTGAACGCGGGACACGGCATCAACTACCGGAACCTACCCGCCCTTTTGAAAATACCGTTTCTCGCCGAACTGAACATCGGGCACAGTATCGTTTCCCGCGCGATGACGGTGGGCATGCGGCAGGCGGTGGCGGAGATGGCGGCGGGGATGAAAGGATACGTTTCCCGCCCATGATGCTCTACGGGATCGGCATCGATGTGGTGGAGGTCGGGCGCATCGAGGATGCGATCCGCAATCTGGGGGACGCGTTTCTAAACCGCCTGTTCACGGCGCGGGAGCGGGAGTATTGCGAAAAGCAGAAGCGGCCAGCCTTGCATTACGCGGCGCGTTTCGCGGCGAAGGAGGCGGTCTCGAAGGCGCTTGGCACGGGGATCGGCGGACAGGCGGGATGGCTGGACATGGAGGTGGAGCGGGCGGAGTCCGGCGCGCCGAAGATGATTTTCACGGGAAATGCTGCGGATTTCCTGGCCGCCGAGGGGATCGCGGAGGTGCAGGTGAGCCTGAGCCACGCGAAGGAATACGCCGCGGCGAATGCGGTGGCGGTGAGGCACAACCCGTAGATTTCCCTGTTCCGTTTTTCCGGGAGGGGACTTAGCATCACGGCATGGAAATGATGATCCGGGGCAGGAGAAACAGGCGGACTGCGGCGATCCGCGGGCTGGTGAGGGAGAATCGGCTGGCGGTGGAGGATCTGATCCTACCCCTGTTTTTCCATGAGGACGCGCAGGATGTGGACATCGCATCGATGCCGGGCTGCGTCAGGTGGTCGCCCGATGGGCTGATCAAGGAGGTGAAAGCTGCCCAGGAAATGGGGATCCGCGCCGTGGTAATTTTCCCGAAAATCGCCGACGCGCTGAAAACCGCCGACGCTGCGGAGTGCGCGAACGACGCGGGGCTGGTTCCAAGGACGATCCGCGCGATCAAGGCCGCATGTCCGGGCATGTGCGTGATCACGGATGTCGCGCTCGATCCCTACAGCTCTGACGGCCATGACGGGTTGGTGGTGAAGCATCAGTGCGGGGAACTGGAGATTTTGAATGATGAGACCGTCGAGGTGCTTTGCGAGCAGGCTCTCTGCCATGCGCGGGCGGGGGCGGATATCGTCGCGCCCTCCGACATGATGGACGGGCGGATCGGCGCGATTCGGGTGGCGCTGGATGAGGCCGGTTTTACCGAGGTCGGGATCCTGGCCTACACCGCGAAATACGCGTCCGCGTTCTACGGCCCGTTCCGTGGCGCGCTGGATTCCGCGCCGAAGGAGGGCGACAAGAAAACCTACCAGATGGATCCGGGGAACGTGCGCGAGGCGATACGTGAGCTTCTCATGGACGAGCAGGAAGGTGCGGACATCGTGATGGTGAAACCCGCCGGACCCTATCTGGATGTGATCGCGAGGGTGCGGGACGAGACCACCCTGCCGGTCGCGGCCTATCAGGTGAGCGGCGAGTATCTGATGATCAAGAGCGCATGCGTGGGCGGTTGGCTCGATGAGAAGGCCGTGGTGATGGAGAGTTTGCTCGGCATTAAGCGTGCGGGTGCGGACATGATCCTGACCTATTTTGCGAAGGACGCGGCCAAGTGGATACGGGAAGGCTTGGGCTGATGGATGCGCAAGAAATGGAGGATTATTTCCGGGAGAATTTTACGCATCGCGGCGAGGTAGGTGCTTCGGTGAGCGTTTGGAAAAACGGCGAGGAGATCATCGGTCTCGCGGACGGTTGGTGCGAACGTGAGAAGCTGCGTAAATGGGACTCGGATACGATCGTTCCCGTTTACTCCGCCACGAAGGGGCCGGCTGCCGCGACCTTGCTGCATGTCCTTTCCGGCAAAGGTCTGGATGAGGAAACGGCGGTGGGCGAGGTCTGGCATCATTTCCCGATTCCGGACGCGACCTTTGCGGAGTTGCTCTCCCACCAATGCGGTCTGGCGGCGCTGGATGCGGTCGTGGATGTGTTCGATCATCGGGCGGTGACCGATGCGGTGGAGAGGCAGAGGCCGGAATGGAGTCCCGGCGAGGGGCACGGCTATCATCCGCGGACGTTCGGGTTCCTGTTAGATGAGTGTGTCAGGCGGCTTGATGGCAGGAGTCTCGGCGAGGTCTGGAACGAGGATATCGCGAGGCCGACGGGGATCGATTTTTGGATCGGGCTTCCCGAAAACGAATGGGGCAGGGTAGCGAAACTGATTCCCGGCCGGGCGAAGCCGTCGGTTTACGAGGAGGGATTTTACTCCGCGTTCAACACACCCGGAAGCCTGACGCGGCGGGCGTTTTCCTCGCCGAAGGGCTTGCATGCGATCGCGGAGATGAACGACCCGAATGCATGGGCGGCGGGACTGCCCGCGATGGGCGGAGTGGGGACGGCGCGGGGCTTGGCGAAATTCTATCAGCTTGCCATCGGTACTATTCAAAGTCCGCTTTCCGAAGGGGTGAGACGGGCGCTCGCGGGTATGCGGATTCAGGGGGAGGATAAGGTGCTGCTGCGGGAAACCGCGTTCACATGCGGTTGCCAGAAAGATCCGGTGGATGCGGCGGGGGAGAAGAAGCGGAATGTTTACGGGGAATCTCTGGGTGCCTTCGGTCATCCGGGAGCGGGCGGCAGCCACGGCTTCGGCGATCCCGCAAGCGGGCTTTCCTTCGCCTACGTGATGAACCAGATGGAGCTCAGCGTGATGCCTGGCGAGAGATGCGCGGGGTTGGTTGAGCGCTTGGGGTGATGCGTAATACAGAAATCTAACCGCGAATTAACGCGAATGGGCGCGAATGAAGAGGGGAGCCACGAAACACAGGAGAGGAAGAGGGTGGAGTTGAAAAATTTTGACCACAGAGACACGGAGGGCACAGAGGGCGTGGCATCAAAACCTTAGGGTATTATGTTCAGGGCTCTGTGTTCTTTGTGTCTCTGTGGTCAAAAATCTTTACCGTTCAAAGGATCGCATTCGCGGTTGGAGCTTTCTGATTCCATAAGAAAACGCGCGTATTGGGCGATGTGATTTTCCCGTGAGGGTTTTCAGGTGTCTCCCTCGGCGATGGCCTTGGCGAGTGCGGCGGCGACGAAGCCGGAGAAAAGCGGGTGCGGATGGTTCGGCTTCGAGAGGAACTCGGGGTGGAACTGCGCACCGAGATAGAAGGGATGATCCGGCAGTTCGACGATCTCCACGAGACCCTCTTTGGCGGAGACCGATGAGATCACGAGTCCGCACTCCTGGAGCTTGTCCTGGTAGTCGGAGTTTACCTCGTAACGGTGGCGGTGGCGCTCATGGATGCGATCCGCATTGCCGTAGAGGTCGGAGGCCTTGGTGCCGGTGAAGAGGATGGATTCGCAGGAGCCGAGGCGCATCGTTGCTCCCATGTCCTCGACGCCTTTCTGCTCCTCCTGGAGGCAGATGACCGGGTGTGGCGTAGCCTTGTCGAATTCCGTGGAGTTCGCACCCTTGAGTCCGCACTTGTTGCGGGCGTATTCGATGGTCGCGATCTGCATGCCGAGGCAGATGCCGAAATAGGGGATCTTGTTCTCGCGGGCGTATTGCGCGGCGAGGATTTTTCCCTCGATCCCGCGGTCGCCGAAGCCGCCGGGGACAAGTATGCCATCGACATCGCCGATCACAGCGCGCGCCCCGTGATCCTCGATGGCCTCCGCTTCGACGCGGACGATCTGCACTTTCGTATCGTGGTGGGCGCCGGCGTGGATGAGGGATTCGTAGATGGATTTGTATGCGTCCTGCAGCTCGATGTATTTCCCGGCGACGGCGATGGTGACCTTGTGCTTGGGATGAATGACGCGTTGGACGAAATGCTCCCACTCATCAAGCTTCGGCGAAGGCGTGTGGCCGAGGCCGATCTTATCCACCACGAGGCGGTCGATCTTGTCGCGGCGGAGGTCGAGCGGGCATTCGTAAATCGTGTGGGCGACATCGCGGAAGGCGACGACGTTCTTTTTCTCGACGTTGCAGAACATCGCGATCTTCTTGCGGTTGTCCTCGTCGAGGTCGGTCTCGGTGCGGCAGATGATGATGTCCGGCTGGATGCCGAGCTCGCGGAGTTTCGCGACGGATTGCTGGGTCGGCTTGGTCTTCGCCTCGCCAGCCGCCTTGATGTAGGGCAAAAGGGTAACGTGGATGAAACAGACGTTGTCCTTGCCGACCTCCAGCGCGAACTGGCGCAGTGCCTCGATGAAAAGCAGCCCTTCCATATCGCCCACCGTGCCGCCGATCTCGGTGATCAGCACATCGACTTGGGGGTTGTCGCGCGTGACCTTGTTCATCCGCTCCTTGATCTCGTCGGTGACGTGGGGGATGAACTGGACGGTCTTGCCGAGGTAATCGCCGCGCCGCTCCTTTTTGATCACGGAGTCGAACACTTGGCCGGAGGTGAGATTGTTCATCTGCGACATGACGCCGGAGGTGAAACGCTCGTAGTGGCCGAGGTCGAGGTCGGTCTCCGCGCCATCGTCGAGCACATAGACCTCGCCGTGCTGGTAGGGAGACATGGTGCCGGGATCGACATTCAGGTAGGGGTCGAACTTCTGCATCAGTGTCTTGAGGCCGCGTGCCTCAAGCAAGGTTCCGATGGAGGCTGCTGCGAGTCCTTTACCGAGTGAGGAGACGACGCCGCCGGTGACGAAAATGTATTTCATGGGTTGGGAGAAAGTTAGAAGTTATTTGTTAGAAGTTATTGGTTAAATGCGGGGCGATGGTTGGGAAAGATTTTCACGTCTAACGTTTAACAAATAACTTTTAACAGGCGCTCGATTTCGAGCGCCTGTTCGGGGGTATCGACACCGGGGGAGGTGTCGTTGGTGATGAGGACGCGGATGTTGGCTCCGTTTTCGAGGGCGCGGAGCTGCTCGAGGGACTCGGCCTGTTCGAGGGGAGAGGGTGGCCAGGTGACGAAGGTTTTGAGGAAATCGCGGCGGTAACCGTAGATGCCCTTGTGGCGGAGAACTTGCAGGCCGGTAACAGGATTGCGGAAGAAGGGCAGGGGAGAGCGGGAAAAGTAGAGGGCGTGGCAGTTCTGTTTCAGGACGACCTTTACCACGTTCGCGTCGGAAACGGCCGGATCTGCGGGATCGAGGGGATTCGCGGCGGTGACCATGTGCAAATCCGGATCATCGGTGAGAGCCTGCGCGAGAGCGTCGATCAGGGAGGGATCGATGAGCGGTTCGTCGCCCTGGATGTTGAGAATGTGGGTGGCCTCGGGGAAAAAATTCGCGGCCTCGGCGAGGCGGTCGGTGCCGGTCGGGTGATCCGGGGAGGTCATCACCGCCCGACCTCCGAAGGCTTCGACGGCTTGAAAGATGCGCTCGTCGTCGGTGGCGACGAGGATCTCCGAAAGGAGTTTCGCGGAGCGGCAGCGTTCCCAGACGTGCTGGATCAGCGGTTTCCCGGCGATGAGGTGCAGGGGCTTTCCTGGAAAACGTGTGGAGCCCCAGCGCGCCGGAAGGATGCCGATGATGTGGTGCTTGGGGGCTGATTGGGACACGCTATGGAACAGGTTGCGCCACCCTACGAATAGCCCGACGGGGTGGGCAAGAACGGTTTGGGGAAAAGTTCATTGCGGGGGCGACTGAATCACATCGAGTTTTGCCCGAAAGGCGGACTAGCCTTTTCCCATGCGCAAGATCCTGCTCTTCCTCTTCCTGTTCACCAGTCTGACTTTCGCTTGTCTGTGGGATCGGGATACGCTCGCGGAAGAAGCCAAGCGGCGGCCCGACTCGTTGAAAATCATCGTAGGCTGGTTCGACCGCTATCCGCCGACTTATTACGAAATGCGGCTTGAGCGCGTATCGAAGGAACTGGAGGCCGCTCCCGACGACCTCGGTCTGCATGACGATGCCGCCGTGGCGTGCGAACGGCTTGGCCGCATTGACGAGGCGATCGGGTGGATGACCAAAAAGAAAGCCTTACTCGATTCGCTACCTGAAAGCGAAGCCAAAGAACATCGCTATCGGTATCTTTCCAACCTCGGCACCTTCCATCTTCATCGCTGGATTTCCCAACCGCAGCCCCAGCGCGAGTCCCAACTCGGCGATCTCCGGCAGAGCGAGAAACTGATCGCCCAAGCCATCGAGGATAACCCGGATGCCCACTTCGGTCGCGAGATTTACCAACTTATGGCGATTCGCTGGCTGTTATGGGATGGTGTGAGTCCGATCCAAGAGCAAGAGGACACCATTTTCACCCATGATGAGACGCACTGGGTGGCCGCACCCATGCGCGGCCCCGACTTGGGGCATGTCGACGGTATTTCCGGCCTGATCCAACTCGGCCTTGCATGGGAAAGCCCTGATGCATTCCGCACGCTGGCGGCGGCGCTCGATTCCGATAAACTGTCCTCGATCGCGGAACTCGCGTATCAGCGCGAGAGCGAGCTTCTTTCAGCGGGAAAAGGCAGCCTTCACCCGGTCGCGCAAGTTCGCGAAACAATTCCCATAATTTCCAAGGGAAAATCCAGATTCCTTCTTGATAAAGATCGTCAAAGCGTCCGCGATTATTTCCCCATCGCGCGTGCGGCGGCAGATCGGCGCAATGCCGCGTGGATCGCCTACCAGGAAGCCCGCTTCGCCAAGGGAATGCATCCCGACACCCACCCGGATTTCTGGGATGCTTGGACGGAACCCGAATACCCTAAGCCTCCGGGAACCACATTGCTGGAGAAATGGGAGCATTTGTCCGACGAGAATCTGATCCTCTGCCTCGCCCTCGTTCTCGTGGTAGGCGCGATCTTTCTAAAAGTGGCGATAGCTTTACTGCGGCGAAAATCCCACACAAAGGTTTAGGTGATTTGAAAAACACATCGACAGCCAAGTCCGTTTCTTCACACCGGCACAACGAGACCTTCCGCTTCTGCGAGTTTCTTTTGGTTGCCGTCGAAAGTGAGGAACTGTTTGGCGCCCAGTTCGATGGCTGTGGCGACATGCAGGATGTCCATGGAGCGGTATCCGCCGGCATCGGTGTAAAGTTCGCTGAGGCGCTCGGCAGCCAGATGGATCTGCGGCCAAGGAGCGGGGATGGTGATGACTTGTCCGCTGACCAAATCCGCCTTCAAGTCCGCCAGCATTTTGGTTCCTTCGGCTCTTGGATAGCCTTTGGAAGGATCATGGCGTTGCAACCTGATCTGGAACCGCACCGCTTGCCT
>JAYTOE010000227.1:0-53593 GCA_043747935.1 Akkermansiaceae bacterium | reverse complement strand
GGAATCAGCCAACGGATCGGAGCCGGACCGGAGCGTTGGATTCCGGGCATTGAGACAAAGCGGGTCCAGTGTGGCAGCGCGGATTCTTCTCTGGCGGGTGGCGCGTGGAGTCGGTTGAGCACGTCATGCCAGAAATCGGCTCCATCCGCATCGTGGTCAATGCCGGCGCGGGCGATATGGGCGAGCACACGTTCGCATTTCTCCATCAGTGCGAGTCGGGCGAGGTTCGCGGGGTTGACGAAGGGTGACCGGGCGAGTTGGGCGGCACATCGGATTGCGGTGGGTTCATACGAGTTTTCCCCGACGATGAGGAGAATGGTGAGTTCTTCATCGCCAAGCTCATTTGGCGGAACAGGCACGGAGCTGGTGTCGCGCATGTAGTGGTTGCATCCACGCAAGGCGGACAGGGCGATCATGTCATCAACGCTGTGTATCCCGAGTCGGCGGGCCTTGCGCAGCAAGGGCGAGACCGGAGTGGTGGTCTCCAGGGTTTGGGCGAGCGTGGGCATGTGAGCGGATTGGAAGAGTTCACCGCATAGAAGCGGAGAAAAGAGGAATGGAGGAGTTTACGCGCTGGGCTTACACTTCAGATCATGAAATGAACGGCTTGTGAGGTGAGGGGGGCGGTGGCGGGTTTGGAGCTTGGATATGCGAGGAGGGGTTAGGTGGGAGGGTGATAAGCCCTCCTGAGAGTCTTGGATATCAGATCGGATGGTCTTCTCCGTTTGCCTGAATCGTTGATGATTCGACCAGTTGGAGGATTCGTTGGGCAGCAGCGGACGGGACGGAGCTTCTGCCGTCTGAGGACGCGATTGCATCGCGTAACCTTGAATCCCATGCCTTTGTGAAACTCGTGTCCATGAATCCCGGAGACACGCTGAACACCCTTACTCCGCGTGAAGCAAACTCGGATGCCAAGGCGAGCGTCATTCCCCTCAAGGCATGCTTGCCGATGACGTATGCCGAAAATCCCTTGGGCGGAAGCCCCTCGACCGCCGTGGTGAGGACGTTGACGATGGTGCCGTTTTTCGATCTGGCCATGAGGGGAATGAGGGCTTGGCTGGCCAACCAGGCACCTTTGAGGCCGATGTCCAATTGCTTTCCGACCTCCGACCAAAGCACGCGGTGCATGGGTTCCGGATTGAAACCAGGGCACGCATTGTTGATGAGAACCAGGGAGCTTGCATTGACGATCTCGGGAAGCTTCCAAAGTTCTTCTGAAGGCTCGGCCGCGTCGGTTTGGATGATGTTGAACGTGGCTCCTTCGGCTTGAAGTTCGGAGCGCAACTGTTCAGCAGCTGCGGAATCCGACTTGTAAGTGCCTATGACAACGTAACCGGCGCAGGCGAATGCCAGACAGGTTTCACGTCCCAACCCCTTCGTCGCTCCTGTGATCAAGACCGCCTTGTTCATGATTTTTTTCCCACCATGACTTGCACCCGCCCGCGGGCGGCCTGCCATGATCGCGTCAGGTTGGTGAACGAAACGTCCATTTGAATCACGTTTCCGGCATCCAGCTTGTGATTCACCTTTGCCTCCAGGAGGATCCGGTCATCCGCATAGGAAGGCTTTGAGAATCTCAGGTCGGTGGACAGCAGAAGACTCTCGGAACCAGGGAAAACCATGCCCACGAAATGCGAGAGAAATCCATTAAGGATAGCACCGTGCATCACCTTTCCCTCAAAACCTCTTTTAAGCGCGTGCGCCTCGTCAACATGAACCGGGCTGCGATCGTCGAAGGCAGCCATGAAACCGTTGT
Source organism: Akkermansiaceae bacterium (assembly GCA_043747935.1). GTDB lineage: Bacteria > Verrucomicrobiota > Verrucomicrobiia > Verrucomicrobiales > Akkermansiaceae > Luteolibacter. The sequence continues at coordinate 51,834 of JAYTOE010000227.1, read as the reverse complement.
AAACCTGACCGGTGATTTGGTATTCATGCTGTTGGATCGTGCCGACAGTAATTTCTTCAAAGTGAATCAGATTGGGGAGTGGCATGGGTATGGAAATACGATCAGCTTAGGTTGTTCCAAATATAGACAGAAGATCCCGGATTTCGGAAAACCGGTTTGCAAAAAGCATCAGGCTTGCGGCCACGTATGCAAACGTCATCACGACCGCCAATCCGTGAATCCAATGATTCGCGTTGTATTTCTTGAATCCCTCGCGTCCAAGAACCCGTTTCAGCCAAACGGTGTAGTAGTGGTTTGCGACCACTGCGAGCGCGTGAACGGCACCGAATGCCGCATAGTTCCATCCGAGTCCGTGCCAGACGCCGATCAAGAGAAAGATCACGGTGATCGTTAGTGCAATGGCATGGTTGATGTTCGAAGGTCCGAGCGTCCTACCGAGCCATTTCGAGAGCGGGGAGAAAACCACGTCCCGCATGTAGGTCGAGAGGGTAATGTGCCAGCGGTTCCAGAAATCCTTCACGTTCCGGGACGCGAGAGGGTTGTTGAAGTTTTCCGCCACCGGGACTCCCATCAATCCTGCAACGCCGATTGCCGCGTCGCAGTAACCGGAGAAATTGCAGTACAGATAGATATAGTAAAAAACACAGGCGATCGGCAGATCGATCAAATGATGGTAATGGTCATCCATCAAAAGTCCGTCGTAACTGAGTTGGTTGAAATAGTTTCCGAGAAACTGGAACTTCACGAGCCCGATCAGGATACGCATCAGAGAGCGTCCTGCTGGTAACTCCGGCGTTATTGCTTCACCACCAAATGCACGGGCATGATTGCTGTATGGGTTGATGGGGCCGACACTCAGAGTTGGCGCAAAAAAACAAAAACCGAGATATCGCCAGAACCCAGGCATAGGGATGATCTCATTACGGACTTCGAGCACGAGATGGCTGCTGCGGAACGCAAGATAGGAAATTCCCAGCAGTTGAAATCCGGTCGCGGCTGCAAATCCCCCCTCGCCTCCTCCGAGTGCAACGATCAAGTCCCCAGAAACCGGGAGAAGGTATCGAATGAAAACGAGCAACAAGATCGGAGCGCTAAATGCGAGCCACGGCCATGCCCCTGTCCTCGATCCGAATAAACGGAGTGCGAGATACATGCCGCAGACAAGCATCACATAAATACAGAACCGCTTTGGGTGCCCGTAAAAAAAGAAGCTGTAGAGTGCGGCGAGATTCAGAATGCCGAAAACCGCATCTCTGGCCGTGCCCTTCAGTCGCCGGATCGTGAAACGCCCGGCGAGAATATATGCCGGAACCAGTATGGCGAGAAGACCCGTGGGCATGGAATCAGAATCCTTGGTAAACGGCCTTGTTATCCATCGAAAATGAAGGCGTGGAAACAGACAGCCAAAGCGCCCCAAGTGACAGCAGGATCACAAGAGCATACAAAACGATCTCAGCGGCGCGGGATTGCATGATAAGCTTGGATGATTGCCGGAGTGATGATCGGAGTGAAATACTCCTGACCATTTCGATTCAAGTGCTTTTCGTCGGAAAACAGGGCGGTGATCTCCCCTTCCGTCATTCCTTTAAAAAGCGCGGCAGCCGGAATTCCCGCGAAATCGACGCCCTGTCCCAGTGCATCAGGCCATAACGCAGTTTCGCGGATCTTATCGCTGTCCGTATCCTTCAGACTGGGAAAATGGATGAATAACAGGGTCGCTTGGTGCTTTCTTGCGAGCTCGGCGAGTTTTCTCGCGAAGTGGAGCTGGAGATTCGGCGCGCTTGTTTCGCTCGTGCCGAAGAGCGCCCGGTTGCCGCCGGACCACGTGACCACGTCCGACGGAGTCGCTGAAGCTCGCGGCTGGAATGGGATGAACGCGGTCTTGAGATGCAGGTAGTTTTCCTCCGTCCGCAGCGCTCCCAGGCGGAGCTCCGGGTCTGTCGTCCGGTAGAGGTTCTGCGGACTAAACTCATTGTCGGGTGACGAGCGAACCGGCAGAGGGGATCGTGTCATGCTCAGCAGATTGCGCGGCATGCCGAGAACGGCGCTTGCGTAGTAACCAGCCTGTTCGGTAAGCCCGAGACCCGCAAGATCTCCGGCATTGTCACCGAAACGGAACCAACGCGAGGCCAGGCGGTGGGGGGCATCGCCGCCGATCTCCGGATTGAACTCATCGTTGACGACAAGCAGCTTAACTTCCCGGTTCTCAAGGAGATCCCTGGCGATGAAATAGAGGGCATCGAAGCCCGCGGTGTTCCATCCCAGCGTCCTAACCTCCGCCTGTCTGCCGAGGCTTGTTGATAGCTCGTCGCGCAAATGTACGGGATCGATGCCGCACCAGATGCGCGAAGAACCGATCAAAGCGACATCGAGTGGTTTCTTTTCCTCAAAGATGGTTTTTTGAAAACCGGGATGGCCACCGAAGCGCCATGGGATGGACTTGTAGATTTCCGCCCTGTCCAGAAGCAAGGATCTCCCGGCAAGCAGCGGCATAATGACAATCGCAGTGAGGAGTGCTGCGAATCCGGCTGCTTGTTTGTTAGACGAGAATGCAGGATCCATTGATGTTACTCCTTTCGCAGGATGATCAGATCGGCAAACTCACCGACATTTTTGGTTTTCTCAACTTCTCCAACACGAAAGCGGACATCGAATTCTTTTTCGACCGCGACGAGGATGGAGATATGCATCAGGGAATCCCATTCGGGAACGTCCTTTGCCGTGGTTTCAGGTTTCAGTTCGGTCGGATCGAGCAGGAGGTCATCGAAGATCTCCTGAAGTTTGGAAATTACGTCAGCTTGGTTCATGATTAATAGGAGTGTTTGGTGATTTGGATATGGGTGGCGGCAGGTGTGAAATGGCTGAGACTGAAGTTGAATTCGAATCCATCTGCACGCTCGCTGGCGGGTTCAAACCCCATCCTTGGATAGAAGTCCCGAACCATTTCGTTTTTCGGCGTGGGCAGATAGACTCCCTTGAGTGTGGTGCACTGCCGTTGGAGGGCGATGCGGGCGAGTTCGTTGAGGACGGTGTCCTCGACTTGGCGCTTGAGGACGCGGCAGCTCATCAGCCAGGTGTCGATTTCGAGTTCGCTGCCTTCGATTTTTCCGATGACCACACCGATCAGTCCGTGGTCACCGAAGCGGTCGGTGAGGCGGGTGGTGAACCCGATGTAGGAGGGATCCTGAAGGAGGGCGAGCAGCTCGGCCTCGCTGCGGCGGCGGGTGGTCAGGTTGAACTGGTTGCTCTTGTTGATGAGCTGCGAGATGCGGGGGAGATCGACGGAGGTGAAGGCGGACATGGTGGCCTCCATTTGCAGGGACTCCAGGTAAGAGTCCATGTCCGTGACGGTGGCGAGCAGAGCGTTGCGGTCGGCCTCGGTGCGGTATTGGCTGGTGCGCTTTGCATCCTCGGTGGTGATGGTCCGGGGTTCGAACAGTCGGCAGTCTTGGAGTTGGGCGACGTAGAGCGACGGGTCTGGTCCGAGCAAGATGGTGGTGACGTCGGGTGTGAACTGGCGGACGATTTCGATTTCCGCCGGATTATCGTCCACAAAGACGAGGCTATCGAGACCGAGATTGAGTTCGCTGGCGATTTGGCGGATGTTGTCGGACTTAGGTTCCCAGTTGGCCTTGAAGGAAACGATGTCCGACAGGCGCAGGATCATTTCCGGGTGGTCTTCGAAGGCTTCGGCCGCCTTCGCGTGGTCATTCTTGCTGCACACCGCGAGCAGGGTGCCACGATCCTTGAGGGAGCGGATGTATTTCTGGAAGGCCTTGAAGGCTTCGCCGCGCGGAGAGGTATCGCCCAATTCGATGCCTTCCATTCCATCGTCGGCGATGACGCCGCCCCAGAGCGTGTTGTCGAGGTCGAGCACCAGGACTTTTTTCGGGGAACGGCGGAGGCTTGTCAGCAGGTGCGCGGCTTCGCGGGCAAGTTCGAAGAGAAGTGCTGACGAGCAGGGTTGCTTGGTTTCGAACCAGGCCCTGTCGTCCTGGGCGGCGATGCCACCGTGGCGGCAGGCGAGAAACTCAAGATCGCAGACGTGGAGATAAGCGGGGGCCTGGAGACCGAGTTCGAGATTGATCCATTTTTTGAAACTCCACTCAGAGCCGAGCGTGCGCGAGCGGAACGCGCCCAGGTCGTGGCGGGTGGGAAGGATAAAGTTGGCGACGATGACTTCCGCCGAGGTTTTTTCGTGAACCCGGCGGCTCAGGTCGATGAGCGAGTCCACGGCGCGGGCCGCCTCGTCGCGCTGGGTGTCGATGGAGTCGGTGAGATGGCCTTGGTAGCGGCAGCGGCCGGCGGAAGGAAGAAGAAGGACGGCCTGGGGCTTGAAGGCATAGAGTTCCCCCTCGTCATCCATGATTTCCGAAACGTAGTTGTCGAAGTCGCCGAGCCAGAGTTCGCAGGGCATGCCCTGAACTTCGAGCAGATGATCCAACAGGTCGTGCAGCGGATAGAGGCTGTAGCCGCCGAGAATGGCCAACCGGAAGCGCTCCGGCGCGGTGGAGGCTCTGGCTAGCCCGCGGGCGTGGGCCTTTTTGCGGAGAGAGGAGAGCTGGAAGAGGTCTCCGAAATCGAGAGCCTCGCGGGATGCCACGGCGAGTGTCTCCCAGAACGCGGGATTGCCGTCTTTGAGGAGTTGTTTTAGATCGCTGGTGTCCATGTCGTGCTAGAGCCGGTGAAAAAGGCAGGGCGGTTCCGCCCTACCGGGGGATTTCAATCATCCGGTAGCCACCTACGAGATGTTCCAGGACGGGCGGGAAGAAACGTTGCCACAATAGTCCGAAAGCAAAATCGCGGTTCTCGACGATCTGTTTGAAGCTAGCCACCTTGCCGCCGGATTGGTGGATGTAGAACAGGCAGGAGGACATGTAGCCGTAGGTGGTGACTCCCGGCGCGAGGCCGATGTCTTCGGCGGAGGTGTCCGGCGCAAGCGTGTCACAAGGAGTGCCGGGCGGCAGGGTTTCGTGGAAGACGCGCTGCACAGCGGCAAGTAGCGCGGGCCAAGCGGCGCACCGGGGATGGAGCTTGTAGGCCCAGTGGTCGCCCGCCGTGTGCTCGGCGGCAATGACTTGGCGGATTGCGGCCAGATAGATGGCTTGTTGGTCTTGGTTGAAGCAGGAGAAGTCATCGAAGATCACGAGCCGAGTGATAGAGGTCGCTGCGGCATGATAGAGCGGCTGGTTGAGATTGACAACGGGCGCGGGAAAGCCGGGGAAGGTCAGGGCGTTGGAGCCGAAGCAACCGGCGTATTTCGAGGGCCAGTGCGGGTAGTCGGTGACGACCGGGATGATCCGGCCGAGGCCGCGGATGCGTGCGCCGAGCTGGAGTTTCTGGAAACGGGTGAAGGGCTTAAGATGCACCGGGCTGACTCCCGGCGGGCAGTAGGAGCCGAGGCCTTCCTCGGTGAGCCAGTAGCGCTCGCAGAGCGGATGCCACAGGATCTGCTGGCAGACCCGATCCGAGGGCGAGGGGAGGTAGGCGATGAACTTGCGGCCTGCCGCGAGCTCATCGATGCGGCGGCTATTATGGCGGATGGCGGACCAGTCTTGTGGCAGGGTGCGCCAGCGGTTGAGGAGAGGTCGCAAGCCGGCGTCTGCGGTGCGCAGGCCGGGAGCGGTGGAGGCGGAGGTCTGGGAGCGGTCGTTGACAATGAGCACGTCCGCCGGGTCGAGTTGGAGGTGCTTGATGATGTGCGGCACCAGCCGGGCGACGATGCCGGAATAGACGTAGAAGAGGTGGAGCATCGGGGGGGGGATTTGAACCGCCAAGGCGCTAAGTTCGCCAAGGGACGCAGAGGGAAGTTGGATTTTGATTCCTGTCCCCTAATTCCTGACCCCTGATGAGAGAGTATTGTAGCGTCGCTCTGTGAGCGTCGATGCGAATGGGAGGAGGTAGAAGAGAAGATGAAGAACAGCCTCCGGCTCCGCGAAGCTATCCGGCATCGCACGCTTTGCCGGGATGAACTGCCGGGACAAGTTGGGCGGGGCGAGGCCGCCAGGCAGGCCGCCTGGCCCTTGCGGGGTATTCAAGATTCCCCGGCAGCGTTCAGTGCCTGCTGAATCAAGGTAGGGGAAATCCATATCCCGTGAATCCGCATCCGGGCGATACAATCGCCAAGATTGTCGATGATGCCTTGTTCTTTGGCTTTGATCAGGATTCCAAGTGAGCCAGTTACTTTAAGACCATGGAGTCGTGCGATACGCCGTCCTGCCTTTTCATCGATTGCCACGGTAGGGATGCCATGCTCGAGTGCGGTATGGATGACACTGGCTTCACCGAGATCCAATTCATGGAGTAATGCCACAGGAATTGGTCTCGCTTTCTCCGAAATGCGGACGACACCTGTTGCAGCTTGTAGGGTCAGGACTTCAGGATTGTTGGATCCTCCGGCAGAGATTTCCGCCATCACTTCGTGAGGAATCGATACGTTTCGATAGATTCCAGACAACCAGCACAACGAGCCGGTGGCCGCGACCAGGGCGATGACTGGCCCCGTGTTGACCACTATGTCACGCATTGGCAATTTCATCGGAGAACTCATCCTCGTCCCATCCTAGAGCAGGCACTCCAGCCTGATGCAGGGATCTGAGGAAAGTGTAGCGACTCATCGGGATCAAAGCGGCTGCCTGCCCTGATGAGATCCGCCCGAGTTCGAACAGTTTGGATGCAAGTGCGAAGCGCATGGCATGCTCAAACTCCTGCCGCGATAAGCGTGCGCTGTCGGGCAAGCTTTCAGGGTATTCCACGAGGAGTGTGTTCATAAAAGAAGTATCCGCAGAATGGCCAGCTTTTCAAGCGCTGGATTGGTGGGTAAGGGCAGAGGGCGACAAGAGACGGAGCGCAAAGCATCTGCCTGGTCTCTGGCTTCTGTCCTCTGTCTTCTTGGATTTCCAGATATTCAAGAGCGCCGCCTGGCTCTACCGAAGATGGTCGGTGAGGGTTTGGATGACGCGGGTCTGCCTTCTGGGGTTAGGCAGAAAAACAGCGCATCACTTCTTACCGACAAAATAAAACTCGGTGCTGGATACAACCCCAGAAGAACACATGAGGCGGTCAATCTCCCGAATATACTTCGCAACGTCGCCATTCAGACTCTCGGAAAACCTCAATCCACCGATCACTTCATGGTAGAATCCAGAGACTTCGTCATATTCAACTTCTTGAAATTTGGATCGCAGGGCGTTGGTCATTTCCGGATGTCCGGCGTCGTTGTCATTCACGGACTGAAGCTTCTCGCCGCTTTCCGATTCATAACGCATTTTGTTAAGCACTCCACCGACTTCCTGCTCGAGAACTTCCGAATTCTTTGGGAGTTCAAATTTTTCATAGAAACCACCGCCTATGGACAGGAGACGGGTCAGCAGATGAAACAAAGTGGCATTGGACATCGAGACGCGATCACGGGTTGGTTCATGAGCGATCGCAAGCCCGCCGGGAACCAAAAGATCGTGGACTCTCTGCATCACCTTCTCCTGTTCTTTGAAGTGATGCAGTGCTCCCACAAATACCACGGCTTCGAAGGAGGCGGCCGCCAGATGTTTATCGGTGAAGAAGTCTCCCGTCACATACTCCAAAGATCCCCGCTCGTTGATGAGGGGATCCTTTGATGCGAAGTCGTTCGCAACGCGGATACACTCGGGTGAAAGATCGATTCCGATGACCGAGTGACCGGCCCTTGCAATTTCCAAGGAGATGAAACCGGGGCCACAACCCACTTCCAGCACCCGTAGTGGACGGCTGCCAAAGTGTTGAATCAGGCTGCTCTGGATCCTTGCGAATTGTTCACCCATGTCCAGGGCCACAAATTCGGGCCTGCGCCAAGAGTTGTTATAGAAATAGTCGCAAGGTGTGCAGTAGCGCAAGTCCGGAACATGACCATTGCGGACACGTTCAATGATCTGATGGTCAAATGCTTCGGCTTCGAGTTCAAGATTGTCTTTCATGGCGGCGGCTTATGATTTCGTGTAAAAATGTTATTCTAAAGATCGAGTCATTGTTTTACGGAGCGGTTCGCCTTTTGGAGTAAGCCGGTCACAAGATCCAAATCCACTTGGGTATCGATGTCTGCGCTGGCTTCGATACTCATGATATACGGAAGGGTTCGATCCGTGAATAAGGCTGCGTTGTGCAAAAAATCCTTTGTGTAGATCAGGTAGATTGCGCCGTTCGGCATGAAGGCGACGGGTAGATCCTGACGACGCATAAACGGAGTCTTGTTGTCAACCAGCCCGGTCAAGAAACCACCAGGATCCAATTTGAAACATTTAAACGGGGTATGATCAGGTTCATAGACGCTTATCACGGCAGTGGCATGATGGGCGATCAACGATTCAATCGCCGAATCTATGTCCATGCTGGTTCTCAGCGGCGAGGTGGGCTGTAGCAGCAGAATCAAATCAAAGTCAGGGTAACTGGCAACCGCATGCTCGACAACGCACTCGCTGCTCGCGTTGTCCGAGGCCAGTTCAGCCGGTCTAGGGAGTGCTTCCGAATCAAACGCGCGGGCAACCTCAAGAATCACTGGGCAATCTGAGGTTACTATGCAGAGATCGACATATTTCGAATCTCTGGCCGCCTTGATCGAATAGGCGATAAGCGGCACCCCGTTGAGGGGCGCGATGTTCTTGCCCTTCAATCCTTTGGAGCCTCCCCGTGCGGGAATGATCGCGAGAACTTTTAGATTCTCAATCATCGGTTCCGTCGAGTGACACTGTGTGGCGCAATTTCCAGTCTTGTCTGACCTTTTTCCACAAGTGAGGAGAGCGGAATTTATTCATGCTTGTCCAAAAGTCGGCTTCCGAGGTGTCGATGTATTTCAAAAACTCGGGGAAGAACTTCTGAGGGAATTCCTGATCGAACTTCTGGACCAGTTTCGCTCCTTCTTCACGGGTGATTTTCCCGTTTCTGACTTCCTGGGCGGCGTCGTAGGTGGCCCGGCCGATGCCGAACTTCATGAGTGTCGTCAGGTAGTGGAATGGATCGATTTTGTCATCGATACTGCTGTATTTGCTGTAGCTGCCCTCCGTGCGCTCGGTGTTCGATTTAAATCCCGTGTGCTCTGCGGCATAGTAATAACATTCCTGCGGATCCCACTTCAGATAGTAACCCAGATAGTGCACTTCGACTTCCTTGGATTTCAAATAATCTTCCTTCGGCGGGATATAAGGAGTGAAGTCATTGATCGAGTAGCCATATTCATTGATGATCTCGTTGACGCTCAGCCCGCCCAGTTTCATTTCCTTGGGATCATCGACGGAGAAGAATTTCTCATTCATCCGGGGAATGTTGTTTTCGTCCACATTGTTGCCGTATTCCGCTTGGTTTTCGCCATACATGACAAGTTTGACTCCGTATCGTGCCGCCATCGCTGGCCCGATAATCCGCTGGCCGACGATGAAGGGCTGGAACGGGTGCAGTAGGTTGTGAAAAGCGAGCTTTGTCAACTGCCGGTGGAGTCGTCCGTTCGGAGTGTAGAGAATGTTATCGAGTCCTCCGACGTGCATCCAGTCTTGGAAATTCTTCCACCCGATGTCGGTATAGGAGTGAGGAGCCCAAGTCACGGTGAGGGGATTCATTCCATATTTGTATTTCAGGATATGTGATGTGTAGGCACTGTCCTTTCCACCGCTGCCAGGGATAATGACGTCATATCCTCCATCGTTGCGCCGAAATTTCTCCAAAAGTTTCAGAAGAGTGCCGTCCCTTGCTTCCCAGTCGATATTCTGTTCCTTTTCGTCGTGGAAGTGGCAGGCCGAGCAGACCCCGTCATCGTCGAAGCCGATAACCTGCTTTTTCTCATCTTTCGTATGCTTGAATTCGACTGTGGAACTCGGTCGTTGGTTCGAAATCACACATTTCTTACAAAATTTGACTTCCGCGGGAAGTCCGAAGTATGCTTCTAGCTGTTCTGACATGGTTATTGATTCTTTGTTGTTAAGTTTATAAAGTTACGCAGGATATTCAGGCCGGTGTTCCTGCTTTTTTCCGGATGAAACTGGACTCCATAGATGTTTTCACTCTTCACGGCAGAGCAAAAAGAACGGCTGCCGTAGTTGGTCACCGCGAGAAGGTGGCGGGTTTCGGCAGGAACGCCCACAAAACTGTGCACAAAGTAAGCCTCTTCATCCGTGGTAATTCCCTTGAGGATGGTGTTCTCCCATTTTCCGGGCTCCGGCTCCAGAACGGAATTCCAGCTGATGTGCGGAAGTTTGAGTCCTTCCTCATCGTTCAACGGCATTTTGATCACTTTCCCCGGAATAAGGCCGAGTCCCTGGGTGAGTCCAAATTCCTCGCTCCATTCGAACAGCATTTGCATTCCAAGGCAGATGCCAAGGAAGGCTTTGCCTGTGGCGACATAGTCGTGGAGCACGGGGATCAGCTCGAAAGAGTGAAGATTCTCCATTCCTTTAGAAAATGCCCCGACGCCGGGAAAGATCAGGCCTTTGGCACCGAGGATGTCCTTAGGATCTCTTGTGAGGAGAGGTGCTTCCCCCAAAGCCTCCAACGCGTTCGAGATGCTTCTGGTGTTTCCAATCCCGTAGTCGAGGATTGCGATCGGTGATTCACGCATGTTTTGATTTTTTTGAATTTTCCCGATAGTGGAATGGAAACCGGACGTCACAGTGCCGCCTTGATATCGGGCACTGTCAGAATGTTGTAGTGAATCGCCGATGCGACGGCGATTCCATCAATTTTTGCTCCGGCACAAAGGCTTTGAAAGTGAGTGATGTTGCCCGCTCCGCCGCAAACGATCAAGGGGATGTGCGTTACTGCGGAAACTTGATTGCAAAGCGGCAGGTCGAAGCCTTTTTTCATGCCCTCATGATCCACGGAAGTTAACAGAATTTCCCCGGCTCCCAGATCTTGGAGCTTTTTCACCCATTCAATCACGTCGATGCCCGTCTCTTGCCTGCCGTTGTCCACGTAGGCCTCCCAGCGATTTCCTTTCTGTTTTGCTTCAATGGAGGCGACAATGCATTGAGATCCATAGACTCTGGACGCTTCCCGGATGAGGTCGGGATTTTTGATCGCCTGGGTATTGATCGCCACCTTGTCCGCTCCGGATTTCAGTGCCATTTCGATATCAGCGATGGAGCGTATGCCTCCGCCGATGGTGATCGGAATGAAGATTTCGCGACATGCCTGCTGGATGATGCCGAACAGGTTGTTGCGATCATAGAGGCTGGCGACCGCATCCATGAAGAGGATTTCATCAATTCCCGCATGATAGTATTTGCGGGCGATTTCGATGGGGTTGCCGATTTTCCGCAGGCCTTCCAAATTGATGCCTTTGATCACATACTCATTTTTTACGTCGATGCGTGCGATGATCCTGGGTTTCATGAAAGAGATGGCGAAGAACGAATTGGGCGGGGTATTCCCAATAGAGACGTGTTTTTATGCCCGGTGCGCTTCAAACGATCAAATGTCAACAAATTGCTTTTGTTTGTTGATCTTGGAAAAAACATCTGTTGCAAGGGCGTCAAAAAACAGGTCCGCGCTGTTGCCTACGCCATAGGGAGTGATTGGACTGAGGTTTTTAGAGTCTTTTGCGGATTTGATGGCATCGAGGATCTCGGTTTTCTCGCAGTCGCAATTGAAAATATTCGAATTACTCGCCGCACGGTTGCTTTGACGTGTGCCGATGTTGACGGTGGGCAGGCCGTAGTAGGGGGCTTCACGAATTCCAGCGCTAGAATTGCCTAGGATGAATGAGGCGTTTTTCAGCAAGACGAGAAACTTCTCAAAGCGGATGGATGGGAAGACTCGGAATCTCTCATTGTCTTTAAACTTTTGGTAATGATTGATGATGATTGATGAACCCATGTCATTGTTTGGGAAGATGACCACATAGTTGTGGTTTGATTCAATGGCAGCATCCACGAGTTCAGAAGCATGTGCATCCAGTAAATCAACTTCAGTGGTGACCGGATGGAACAAAAGCACTGCGTATTGATCAAAGTTGATTTCGTAGTGGCGCTTCACATCCTCAAGATCGGGGAGGTTCTTCGACATCATGACATCCACGTCGGGTGAGCCGATCACGAAGACACTTTCGGCTGTTTCCCCCATTTGAACTAAGCGGCGTTGTGCGCCCTCGTTGGAAACGAAATGAGCATGGCTCAACTTGCTGATCGCGTGGCGGATGAGTTCGTCAACGGTGCCGGAGACCTCGCCGCCCTCGATGTGCGCCACGAGAATATTGTTGAACGCCCCTACAATCGCCCCGGCAAGGGCTTCGAGGCGGTCTCCGTGGACGACGATTAGTTCAGGGCCGATGTGTTTCACATAGTCCGAGAACGCCACGACGGTACGCGCCAGGGTATGATCCATTGTTTCTTCCGATGTGTGATTGATATACTGGTAGATGTTTTTATATCCGCATTTCACAACCTCATCGACGGTGCTGCCATATTTCTTACTGAGGTGCATGCCGGTCACGAAGAGGTGGACTTCGTATTCCTCGCTGCTGCTGGAGATTTCGATGAGAGACTTGAGTTTTCCGAAGTCCGCACGGGTTCCGGTCAAGAAGACGATTTTTTTCATGGATTGTGTGGAGGTGTGGAGTCCGGCGAATTCATGCGAGCAGATTTCACAGGATATCGGCTTTCTTGAGAAGCGTGTCGGTTTGAATGTCGTTGGCAGCGTGCCTTCCTAGCAACGACTCGTAGTCTTCGGCGAGAATTTCGCCGGTTCCGGGTCGCTTGACCCATAGATTTTCCTTTGAGAATTCTTCTCCCGCACGGATGGCTTGGGTCGTGACGACCGAGGCATAGGCGAATGCGATCGTGACTTCCTCCTCTTGTACGGGCCCCTTGGCTCCACCTCTCGCCTGTTTGATGATTTTTGATCCCTCTATGAGATCCTTCATCGCATGTGGATCCATGGAGCAAACGATGTCGGGACCAGGTCGAGACATATGGTCGGTAAAATGACGCTCAAGAATCGATGCTCCCACCGCAACGGCTCCCAGGCACGGGTAGTTGGACAAGGAATGATCGGACAGGCCGAGGACTGCATCCGGGAAATGTTTCGCCAGCTCTTCAATCGCTCCCAGGCGTACGAGGTGCGGTGGAGTGGGATAGACGTTGGTGCAGTGAAGGAGTGCGTATGGGACTCCATGTCCGCGAAAGATTCGCACTGCCTTCGCGACGCTTTCTATGGTATTCATGCCGGTACTCAGTACCACCGGTTTTCCGAATGAGGCAATCAAGTCAATGAGCGGATAGTTATTGCACTCCCCCGAGCCTATTTTATAGGCCGGAACGTTCATGCGCTGGAGTCGCAAAGCTGCGGCTCTCGAGAACGGAGTGCTGATGAAGATCATTCCTTTCGATTCCACATAGGTCTTGAGGCTGGATTCGTCTTCCTCGGAGAGGGCGCATCTCCGCATGATTTCATAAATCGACACATCCGCATTTCCTGGAATCACCAATTTGGCGGCGCCGCTCATTTCGTCGTCAACGCAATGCGTCTGGTGCTTGATGATTTCCGCGCCGATTTTGTGGGCTGCATCTACCATCTCAAAGGCAGTTCGTAGCGATCCTTCGTGATTGATTCCGATTTCCGCGATTACGAGCGGATCATGATCATAGCCGACGAGCCTTCCGGCGATTTCAAATTCAGGGTGCATGGTTAGGGTTGGGGTTGGGGTTTGGTTACTATTACGAAAATTACGCGGTGAGTCCGAGATCGGTTTGCGATTTACGGGAAGTGCCGTCGATTTTTCGCAGGATTTCCGCCGGGGTGCCGGTCTCCATCAATCGTCCGGCTTCCAAGCGGAAGATCCGGTCGCAGTTCTCCACGGTGGAGAGGCGGTGGGCGACGATAATGACGGTCTTGGAACCTTTCAAGGCATCGATCGCATCCATGACTTCAGATTCGGTGGAGCCGTCGAGTGCGCTGGTGGCCTCATCGAGGACGATGACCTCGGGATCGTGGTATAGCGCGCGGGCGATGCCGATGCGCTGGCGCTGGCCGCCGGAGAGGCGGATGCCGCGCTCGCCGACGACGGTTTCCAGACCCTCCGGAAGGGAATGGACAAACTCGTCGAGCTGGGCGGACTTCATCGCTCTTGCCACGGCGGCATCGTCGATTTGTTCCGCAGGAAGGCCGAAGGCGATGTTGCGGCGGAGGGTGTCGTCGGTGAGGAAGATGGCTTGCGGCACATAGCCGATCTGGTTTTGCCAGGCGCGCGGATCCTCGCGGATGTCTTGGTCGTCGATGAGGATTTGGCCGGCATCGGGAGACAGCAGGCCGAGGATGACATCGACCAGCGAGCTCTTGCCGGAGCCGCTGGGGCCGACGATACCGACGGTTTCGCCGCGGTGAATGACGAGGGAAAGGTCACTCAGTGCCTGGCGGGTGGCCTCCTGATAACTGAAGGAGATGCGTTGGAGATCAATGCGGTCTTTCAGCGGCCGGGGAGCCGATGGGGGCGGGAGCAATTCGTCTTCGAGGCGCAGTTCCTCTTTCAGCATCACCGTTGCGCTTTCCCCGAAGCGGATAGACTGTATTGCGACTAGGATCTTGGTGATCGAAGGCAGCAGGCGAAAGGCAGCGACCGCGAAGAGGCCGAGGGTGGGAAGCACTTCGACCGCGCCCTTGCCTTGGGCGGACATGATCAGGACGATGGTGGCGAGGCCGATGATCGTCATAAGTTCAAGCCAGAGCCGCGGCATGGCTTGGAGGATGGATAAGTTCACGCTGGCGCGCGCGGTGGCATGGTTGTGAAGGGCGTATTGATCGAGGAATTCCTGCTCGCGGCCGAGCAGTTTGACGTCCTTTGCACCGCCAAGTCCCTGCTGGACCTGTTGGATGCGCAGACCGTCGTGCAATTGGCGATCCTTGCCCCAGCGCACGACCCGGGACTTGGTGATTTTCTGGAAGGCGAAACAAGCAGTCCCTATGACCAAGACGATGCCGAGGGTTGCCAAAGGCTCGACGCTGAGCAACAAAATTACTACGCCAAGCAAGACTAGGATTTCGGTCATCAGGATCATGATGGCACTCAGCCCGGTGTTGAGGAAATAGCCCACTTCATTGACGATGTTTCGGATGAGCTGGGCGGAGTTCCGTTGGAGGTGGAAGGTGTATGGCTGCGTGAGATAGAGTCGGAAGAGTCTCTGGGAGAGTTGCACCTGGACCCGGTTGTTGAATTTGTTCTGCTGCCAGATGAGAAAGGCGAGATAGAGCGTTTTGAAAGTGTAGATCAAGACGAGGGCGGCCATGCCGCCGATGACGAGTTGTTGTTTTCCCGGTGAACCGAGGGCAACGAGCAGCGGACGCAAACTTGGGTAGCTCGCGCCGACATCCTCCTCCATAAAGATGGCGATGGCGGGAACAACGAGCCCGATGCCGAGGGTTTCCACGATCATGCCGATGATCATCAGACCCAACAAGCCGCAGGCACGGCGGCGCTCGGCAAGCGAGAGGATCGCCAGGATGGCTTTGAGCTGGGACATCTTGAGAGGGTGGGAGGTGGGTAAAACTTTGAGCCGCGAAACACGCATGACAACGCGAAACGGAACAGCGAATAATGAGCAGGGTGAATCACCCACTTGCTTGCTGCATGTGGTCTTGGACGGCGCGGGAAGAAGTATGAACCGCCAAAGTGCAAAGGCCGCCAAGGAACACGGCGCCGGGGCGAGGGGTTGGAAAAATGAGGCGGCATCACCGAAACCGGACGGTTCCTCCGGGGAACCTCAACCGCGCGCGGTCGAGTCCGCTTCCGCGAGGCGCTGGCGCTGGCCTTGGTGATTGAGAATGTAAGGTTGTCTTCTCCTCACCACATATTCGGGCAGAGGCAGGGTTTTCTCAAGCATCCTGACTAATGCAGCTCCCATGAGGAGGGCATCCGCCCCTCCCGAAAACGAGCCGAAGATAAAAACCCAGCCAAACGGCAGCCATAGGTAAACATTTCCGATGAACAGCGCAGTGTAGAACCACTCGGTATTGCGGCAGCGCTCGATCTGACGGTGGGCATGCACCGCCACGCGCAGCATACCGACGAGCAGAATCGCCAAACCGACATAGCCGCAGGCCCGGATCGTCTGGACGGGGCCGCTATGGTAGTCGCCGCTGATCAGGATCGACTCGCGGTGCTGATCGAAACCGCCAATACCCAAGCCATGCGCATCTCTGAGCGAAATGGCTTGTTGGTGTTGTTGCGACGTCATTCCAAGACCATCGCCGAGGAATTTATTGCGGATGTATTTATCGCTGGTGAGGGCTTCCATCCACAAATCCGTGCGCCAATCCGTGGAACCCTTGGCATCGTCTTTGTAACGTTGCTCCCAAGTGCCGGGAATGAAAGTCAGCGCGCGCTGGACATTGGGAGGCAGGGGCGTGATTAGGTTCACGAAGGCAAGCAGCACGATACCAGCAACTCCAAGTAAGACGGACAACAACAGTTGACTGATTCCGCCGCGGTAGAACACACCGACGAAATAAGTCAATCCGACAGCTGCCAGTTGCGAACGGTAACCACTGTAGGCGGCTCCAACCACGGTGAAAAGAACCAAGGGCGCCCACAAGGGCAGGAAACAGGCTTTCAATGGAGAGATCTTGCTGGAAATCCAGTTAGCCAGATTCAGCGAAATAGTCCGGATGTATGACACCCGGCCTGCGGCGCCTTCATCCAAGGCTTCACGGCCGGATGGCCCTTGGTCAGCGGCGTCTGTGGCAAAAGTCGCACCGAGAAATCGCCCGATGGAGGGCACTTTGATCGCGATCAGGCCGAGAAAGAAATTCGCCCAACTGCCGATCATCGTGAGGCGCACCCACCATTTTAGATCATTGGGTTCGATCTTGAGTGAGGTAAGCAGAAAAGCCGTTGCGACAAGCATCCCCAACACAGCGTAGGGTTTGCCTCCGATGTTGGCGGAGCCGAAAATATTGAGACCGACCGGATTGCGTGCGTAAGCTTGAAACACGGAAAAGAGAAATAGCAGGCACCAGAACTCCAGCTCGGTGAAGCGGAAACTGAGGGGCAGACGGCGGGTGGCAAACAGGAGAGTGCAGAATCCGAGCACCACAGCCTGAGTGATAAAGATCGTTGGAAAGCTTCCGGGAAGCGGAAGAATCAAGCCTATGGCAGATACGAACGGTATCAACAGCCAGATTTTCTTGCCCAGCGCGAGGCAGATGGTGAGGCCGACGCCGCCCACCACCCAGAGAATTGCCTCAAATTGCGCAGTGGCTGCTGCAACTCCGAGATAGACAGCCCCGAAGAGTGCTATGATCAGGACGATGATAACTTTGATTTTATTGGAATCCATGTGTTAGGATGATTGGAAAGTTCAAACTTTAAGTTTTAAACCTTAAGGAAGAATCGCGTCGCGTAAAGGGCATTGCCCCACGCGATCAAAGCCCTTGGCAGGAGAATGTGAAGTGGGCGGAGGGCAGGGCGTCAGTCCTACCGGCATATCGACTTACAATTCCTTCCCGGAGGAGCTGCTCAAGGATGTCGCAGACGACTTGCATGATTTTTTCAGCTTCTCGAGCCGACGGGTTTCCTGGATGAATTGCCCGATCCTTTCGATTTTGAGGGCGACAGGAAGGGTGCGCTGTTTTTCGCGCCAATGCGGCATGCCGCGATTTTGAAGGTCGTCCATGGCGGTAAGAAGGAGCAGGGATCGGGGATCGGGGATCGGCCGCGTAAAGGGCTTTGTCCCACGCGATGATGGGCGGTATTGACGATCTCGGACTTACTACGAGGACATTTCTGACGCGAGATGGATTGCGGACGGGAGCTGGCCTAGGCCGGATTCGATGTAGCCGTTTTGCCGGTTCAGGCGCGGTTTGGCAGCGTCCGTGGCGATCAGAACCAGACGCGCTTCGGGATACAGGGCCTGGAACGACATGAAGTTGCGCGACTCTCCTGCCTTGAGTTTCCATTTGCATTCCACGGCGACAGGAGGGAGCCCCTTGCGGGCGAGGACGAAGTCGAGTTCGTGCTTCTGCTTGTCGCGCCAATGATAGATATCACCTGGCTGGAAATGGGCGCGCAACTCATCGAGAACAAGGTGTTCCCAGAGGCCGCCGAGATCCTCCTGGCGGAGGTTGCGCCAGCCCCTGGCGTGGCAAACAAACCCCGTGTCGAATCCATAGACTTTGGGCATGGCGATGATTTCACGCTGGCGATTGCTTGAGAACGGGCGGATGACGTGCACCGCACCGGTGGCTTCTAGCACACCGAGATAATTTGAAAGCGTTTGGCGGCTCGCTCCGCAAGCGGGCGCAAGCTGGTTGAGTTCACAAAGCCCGCCGCTTTGAGCCAGAAGCAATTCCAGGAGCTTGAGAAACGCGGATCTCTTCTCCAGTCGGAACAATTCCTGGATGTCTCTTGCCCAGTAAGCGTCCAACCATTCGACGAAGTCTTTTTCCGGGAAAGTTCCGGACAGCAGGTTTTCAGGAAGGCCACCATGCAGTAGGCGCGTTTTGAGTTGTCCGGCGTTGAAGTCATCCAGTTCGCTGAAAAGGACGGGAGGAAGGTGCAGGTGGCGTTTGCGCCCGGCGAGAGTATCGCGAAACCGAGCGCTTGCACCCAGAGTCGATGAACCTGTGGCGAGAATGCGGAGATGCGGAAAATGATCCGCTGAGATTTTCAGCAACTCGGATGGATTTTCAATACGGTGAATTTCATCGAAAATCAGGTGTCTGCATGTCTGCTCCCGCAGGAAGCCTTCAGGATCCTCTTCCATGATCCGCCGGATTCTCGGCAGCTCGCAGTCATAGTATTCCGCATCGGGTAGGGAGCGGGAAAGGGTGGTTTTTCCTACGCGACGCACCCCGGTGAGCCATACGACCGGCCGCTCTTTCCAAGCCATTTCAATCGCATTTTGCCAAAAATCCCTGATTACCATATGCAAATGAGATTAACTTATGGAGGCACTAATGGCAATTCTTTTTTGATATGGAAGAGATTGATGATCCGACTTCGCTGCCTACTTCGCTGAAGCTACGAAGGCCAGAAAAGCTTCCATCTTCGCGTGAAGCTTCTATGGACGAGACTACGGACAGGGTGGTCGCGTAAAGGGCTTTGCCCCACGCGATGGGCACGTAAAGGTGATCGGTGATCGGTGATCGGGGGTCGGGGGTCGGGGGTCGGGGGTCGGGGGTCGGGGATTGGTGATCAGGAGCTATTTGAGGGGAAGATGAATCACTGAATCCTCCAACTCCGATGGAATAAGGCACTCGGCGATGAGTTGGAGATCATGGATGCATTGGCCGATGTTAGCCCGCATCTGATGAGCGAAAATCACGCCTGCAAATGGAATGGATGCGCGTTGCCTCCGTACCGCTTCGGCGAGCAGATCGTCATCACGGGTAAACAAGGCGCGTCCAAGCTCGCTCGCTCGATCAAGTAATTCGGGATCCGGCCATCGTCCGCAGCCGTCCTCTTGCGCGGTAAGCACATCCACTCCGACAGCAGTCAACGAGCGTGTGATGGCACGTGGAACGTGCACATCCATGTATAGGCCAAGGCTCATCGACCTGAGAGACCACGGAGGCGCAGGGTGATCGGAGAATTGCCAGCGAGCAGGGCGGCGGTGTTTGCGGCCTCCAAACGAGCATCGATTTCCGAGTCCATCGAATCCCGGTTGTCGTGATAGTAGGCCAGGGCGGCGTAAATCTGAGCGAGTCCGAGGTGCGGATGCTGCCAGTGAATCTCCTCGGGACTCCAACCGTAGGCAATGTGATCCAGGGCGACCTCAATGACTTTCACGTTCGAATCGTCGATCCAAGCGCGTCCGTCTTTGTCGATCACGACGTGATTAGGAATTTCAAGCGCAGTATTCATGGCGGAGTAATCTCACATTCCTAGTTGGGATGCAAGCAGTGGGTGGGCGCGCAAAGGGCTTAGCCCCACGCGATGATGGGAGGTGGAAGAGATTGATGATTGAGGATCCGACTTCGCCCAAGCTCCGACGGACAGGTTGGTGATTTTGGATTTTTGAATGGGGAGGACTCCTGACTCCTGATTGCCGATTGATGAATGTTGATTTTGGATTTCTGAATAGGGAATAGGTAGGGACGATCCCGCCGTGGTCTTCCGTGATTTTCGGCGGATGGGGATTCGCAGAGGAAGATTCAGCCTCCCACGTCGCTGCGCTTCCTCCTTCGCCAGTTGGCTATGGCGGACTCGATGAAGGACAAGCTCGGAGGGAGAAGGTGAAGTGTGCGGAGGGTTGGGGTTAAGAGTCCAGGAGGTTACGGATGGCTTTGAGGAGCGCCGGGTTATGGTTTTTCGCGGAGTCCCAAATGATCGCATCGTCGGTGCGGAAATATCCATGGGCGAGGATGTCACGGAATCCTGCGATGGCGCGCCAAGGGATTTCCGGGAAGCGGAGGATCATTTCCTCGGGCAAGTGTTTCACGGCCTCCCCAATAATCTCAAGGTTGCGGGTTACCGCATCGACGGTTCGGCGATCCTGGACAAATGATTCGTAACCGAAGCCATGCAGATAGGACTCGATGCGCATCCCGGCTTCCAGGATATCTTCGAGCCGGAGAAAGGGGTCACGCGACATGGAGCAGGTCGGGTTGGATGCGCCGCATGAAGCGCTCGGGGCACGAGCCGCGGGTGTGCAGATCGACCGGCATCTGGAGCCGGTCTTCGAGAAGAAACTTGAGACCCATGAATCCGGTCAATGTGGGAGGGGATGCGAATTCCACGAGTAAGTCCAAATCATGGGCATCCGCCTCACCCCGGGCGGCGGAGCCGAAAAGCCAGAGGCTCGCGACTCCGAACGGCTCCAGATCTTTCTCAAGCGCGCGAATGGATGCGAGAAGCGAATCGGGTGATTTCATTTCCGACAGGATAAGGGATGTAGCCGAGGATGCAAGCGGAGGTCGGTAGGTAAGGCGGTCGCTAGGGCGGCACGGCTCGATACGCCGATGAGCCTTCAGAGTGCTTCAGGGGTGCAGACTTGTGGAAATTCATGGCCTTGGTTTTCGCTGAACTTACGAAGTTGGCGGAGCGCATGCGCATTGGCGATATGCTTACAGTTCCAAGTAAGTAGATAATCCACTTACCAGATGACCGCCACTGCAATGTGCAGGGCATCGCGAATTTCGCTTTTCGGAACATAGCCCCGATCAAGATAAAGTTGCGCGAGTTCCAGACAGCTTTGGTTCACGGCGAGCGCAGCAAGTGAACCGGCTTCTTACAAACGTTTCGTGGCGTGAACCGGATCCCCGGCTGAAATCTCGTCGAGGACGATCTGAGAAAGAACACAATCGAACCCCGGTCGTGCCTGTTTCCACCATTCCCGAGTGAGTTCTTGTCGCGCCGCCACAATGATGTCCCTGCTTGGCCGGGAGACCCGATAGCTCAGGATCGTGGTCTCGATGTAAACGGTTTCCATGCAGGAAATATGAAAGAAGAGAAAACAGGCTTGACGGGTAGGGACGGTCCCGCCGTGGAGAACTTTTTATTCTCTTCTGGCGATAACGATGATCCAATTGCGATTCAATATCTCTCTAAGTTGTTGGTCTTCTTCCGCTTCGATCAGGCGGCGGATTTTTCCACGGTTGATAAGCCGATATTTGAGTAATTCGCGAATGAACTCGATATCATTTTCTCGGCCTGCGGCGAGCTTGCTGAAAGCGAGACTCTCTCGCCGGTGATGGAGGCAGCCGCTCGCAGGATGTGTCGCAGTTGCTCTGCGTTCATTGTGAGGCGGCCAGGATTTTCTTTCGGGATTCATCCGGGATGAGGCCAGCGAAGGGAGACGACTGTCGCAGTCGGACGGCTTCCTCGCCGGAACCGCTAAGGATTTCTGGCAGACGATGAGGTGCCAAATGGAGAATTTCCTCCCAAATAAGGAAGTCATCACAGTCCACCCCGTTTTGTTACCAGCGTTTGAGATTCATTAGCCCGAATCGAATCACTTCAGCGGGACTCTGCTGATAGCGATCCGCCACAAGTCGATGCATTTGCAGGCTACGCGTCTCATGGAGTTGATGATTCGATTTCATGGGCTTTGTTTACAGTGATTCCTAGATGGAATCAATGGAGGAAAGTCGTGGTCGTGTAAAGGGCTTTGCGCCACGCGATGGAGGGCGGTGCCTCAGCCCTACCATTCAAAATGGGTAGGGACGATCCCGCCGTGGTCGTCCCTGGTTCCCGCCGGATGGCGTCAAGGGCTATCCGAGGAACGAAAAGCCCTTGGAAAAGAGGAAGATATAGCCTCCGGCGGAAGAAGGTAAAGTGGGCGGGGCGGGGCGGGGCGGCCCAGCCCTACCGGGTTGGAATTCAGTTCGCGACCAATTCCTTGATGGCCATGGCATGAGAGGTAAAATGAGAAATTTCCCCCTTAGATTGCCGCAGTAATTTGATTTCGGATTCGCTGAGCTGTCGGTGTGTTGAGCAGGTAACGTGCTTCAGAGCAAGTAAGGCAATCATAGCCGAATCCGAATCGCTCGATCCACTAGGATTCAAATTCCGAGCCGTGCTTTTCACGAAGTTGGACGATTTGCTGCTCATCGCAGGTTAGTGTTGCCGAATAAGACTTACCCGTCAAGACGGTTCCCCCGATCACAGTACCGCCACAGTGGATCAGGAAACCCCGGAGATTGGCCAAGGTGCCGCCCTGTCCGACGAAATCATCGACCAACACGTAGTTGGTGCGAGGTGATACCGTGCCATCGAATTCCGCCTGACGCGCCAACCGGCTGAATCCATCAGCACCTGTATGGCCCACCACATTGCTCTGAACCACTGATGTTTCGACCGGCCATGACAGGATGCAGCCGAGATATCCGGCCATTGCTTGGGGAATCGCGTTCACACCATGGCTTTCCACCGCGTGAGCCGAAACCAACACCGGATTCATATCGGCAAAGGCCAGTGCAAGCGTTTCGATCCAATCTCTCGAAATCGTGGAGTGAACCAGGTCGAGTGCCGCAGATGGATCTCCCGATTTTGCGGCCTGATATGCTGGATGCTTTTTTACGGAGTGCTCGCACGCGTGGAGCCACAATTTGGGGAAATCATCCCAAGGAAATCGGAAAACACTCATCGGGTGGGGTGCCAGTAGGGACGATCCCGCTCTGGTCGTCCATGGTTTTCAGCGGATGGCGTGATGGAGGAAGGGCGATTGCCGATTGATGAATGCTGATAGTTGATTTTGGATTTTGGATTTTTGAATGGGGGTGGATCAGGGAGAAGGAATGGTTACGAAATCGCCGTTGGCGATGAAGAGGGGTTGTTTTTCCGGAGTGTCGTGGCGTTCGAGTTCGGTTCCGTTCTTGTCGAAGCGCTGGACAACAAATGCGGAGAAGCGGACGATCTCGATGTGGAGGTCTTTGATCAGCACGTAATCCCGGGCGGCATCTCCGAGGATGGTATTGGGATATTTTTTGAGATAGAACAGAATCGTGCCCGCTTCATGTTCCACCCTCGACTCGCCGGTGGCATCCACTTCGTTCCAAACATCCGGTTTCGGTGCCTCCGCGTAAAGGATGGGCCCTCCTCCCTGCGTGACCGTGATTCCGCTGAGGACTTTGTTGGATTTGGGTATAAGGAACTGGCAGCGGGCGCGGACAGCACCGGGAGCGGATGTGCGCGGACCGACGGAGCCAAAGCTGCCGCTGGGATTCACGGCTTTGACATCCAAGGATAAACGGAGGGCGGATTGCTTGTTCTCGGTCGGCTCTTCGCTGCCATGGATTCCGTCCAGCCGGAGTGTGCCGATTTCTTTCCCTTTTTCGCCTTGTCGGTAGATGGTGAAAGGGGCGGGATCGAAGCCTTTGGCTCCGACGAATTCCCCGAGATTCCTGGCGGTGGTGTCGCCGATGGATTTGTCGGATTCCTGGGCGTTCTGGATCGGACTGAGGAAGCTGATTTGTCCGCGCGTGTCGTGTTTGACCAGGACTTCCACGTTATCGCCGAAGCGGCGGAGATGGAGGACGGCCTGGGTGGTGCCGTCGGACATGACGTTGGAGAGCAGTTCCCGGGCGCCGCCGAGTTCGGTGTCCGATTCGATCTCGGCCTTGATCTGACGCGCGAGCAGGGCCTGTTGCAGATTCCCTTCCTTGGTGAGATCGACCGCCTGCTTGTCCAGCAGCGCCAACATTTTGTCGGCGGCATCCGTCGATTTGCGGGCGGCTTGCTGTTCGATTTCGACACGCTTTTTGAGGTAGATTTTCCTTGGCGCGGCGCATTCGAGGGAGATTTTCTCCGGCAATGCGTTGAGCGGCCATTTTTTATCCGTGAGATCCTTGATCTCCGTTCTGGTGAGCATCACCTCATCCAGACGTCCGGCTTTCTGGTATTTCGCTTCGATGCGCGCAAGGGCACCGAGGTAACTCTCATTCAGCTCGGCGAGGGATTTCTCTTTTTCCAACCTGACTTCCGACAGCTTTTGTTCGTAGGATTTCTCCAGTTCTTCCAGCGTCAACGCATGTCCGCTCAACGCCGAAAACACGACGAAGAGCAGGATGTGGGAAATGACGTGGTGTAACCTCATGCTGGGTGGTGATTGTTCAATATCGTGCCATCTAACGGAACGGGCGGTAGGAATCGGGGTTATCGGGGGGAGGAGGGGACGGGTTGGCGAAGACCAGACCTTGGAGGCTATCGCTGCGAAAAGGAGGGCGGATGTGGAGGGTTTCGAGGATTTTGAGGCCGAGCATCGCGAACTGCCAGGGAACGGGAAAGAAGAGACGTTTCTTAGAATGTCTGGCGGCGAGGGTCTTGAGGATTTCGAGGAGCGACTGCGGGTGCGGGTGGTAGGCGGTGATGACACGCGATTCCACGGGCGCGGCTTCACCGGCGATTTTCACGAGATTTGAGGTGAGGTCTTCCTGGTGGACGAGGTATTGGCGGAGCTTGTTGCGACCGGTGAGGTAGGGGACAACGGGCAGGTGTAGGGCCGTGTTTTCGAGGGCGGCCATGACCCCGCCGGTCTCTCCGCCCCAGACGAGTCCCGGGCGAACGATGGTGGGATTGAGGCGGGCGATCTGTTGCTCGATGGCGAGCTTGGCCTTACCATAATGGGAGGTGCAGCTCTCAAAACAGCTCATCGAACTGATGAAAATGAGGTGCCGGACTCCGGCGGCAGCGGCGGCGTTGAACAGGGCGACTGACGGGACGATGTTGTGAGCGTGGTTTTCGGCGGCATTGGCTGCGGTGAAATCATGGGCGGCGTGGATGAGGGCGTGGACGTTATTCCACGGGATGGAGGCGGGATCATCGCCGAGCGAATGATGCTGCCATGGCTGGGGGCAGGTACGGCGGCTGAGTGAAAGAACCTCATGACCGCTTTCCCGGAAGGCGCTCGCGATGGCACCGCCGACGTAGCCGGATGCGCCTGTGACGGCGATTTTCATGAGGGATCGAGCGCGGCGGCGGCGGTGGCGATGCGGTGGGAATTCGCCATCACAGTGAAGGTGACGGTGGTGGCGGGAACGGAGGGGAGCACGGAGGCATCTACGATGTGGAGGCGGGGATGCTCCACCAACCGACCGAGGGTATCGGTCTGCGAGCCGTCGGGCCGAGCGCTCATGGGGAATGAGCCGCCGCTGTGGTAGCTTGCTCCGGGATCCGGGAATTTCAGGCCAGGAAAGAGAGGGATCGCGCGGATTTCGAAAGCGTGAGTGAGGAGTTTCCAGCCTATGTGGAGCACTTTTTGAAACGCGCGAAACGAAGGATTGCAGGCTGCGGTGAGGGTCGTTTTTCCAGCCGGGGAGTATGTGAGTTCGAGATCGATAGAACCGGAATGGCAGGAGTGCAGGAAGCCCTGCGCAATCATTAGGCGACCGATGAAGTTTTTGCGGAACCATTTCCAGCGCAGGGGGATGCGCAGGAAGGTGGCTTCTAGTTCTTTGACCAGAAAGTCGCTGTGGCCGTAGAGCTGGATGTGGACGAGGTGAGGGCTGATCGCGGAATCGTCGATCTCCAGGAAAATCTGGGCGGAGGTATGCTTTTCCTCGGTTTCGGCGTATGGGACGGAGGAGAAGCGTAGGAGAGGATAGATGAAATACTGGCTGTCGGGCAGACGGACACGTCGCTTTTCCGTAGGGAGGGAGGCGAGTATGATCTTGGCGGTGGGGAGGACACCGGCTCCGAGGAAGGCACGGGTGGCGGTGATCCTGAAGGGGCTGGAATCTTTCGTGTCGTGGCCGTGAATGGTGATCGTTTCCCCGGAACTTTCGATGCTCTCGACGAAGCGCCCCGGCAGGTAAGTGACGAGGGGTGATTGAAGGAGTTCGTCGAGTGTCTGCGCGGAAGAATAGATGAGGCTATATGGGCAGCCGGTGAGGCAGCGGCCGCAGAGATTGCAGGGCTTGTGACGGGAATCACCCTCCGCGCGGATGGCGAGGCGGCTTTCCCCGAAATGGATGCCTTGTTTCCCCAGGTTATCGCGGTGGTTTGCGAGATCATCAAGCAGCGCGCGGGCTTGGCTCGAGAGGGGTATCCGGTGGGATGTGGCGGTATAGGCGGGAAGGATGGAGTCGATGTCCGCGCCGGAGCGGGTGGTGGGGACGAACTCCGCGACGGCTTTGTAATGGGGTTCGAGATCCGTGAGGGGAAGGGGCCAGCCCGGCATATCCGCCGCCCGCATGGGGAGCATGGAAGAGCCCCAGACATTGCTGAGGCCACCCTTGGCAAGGGAATGGTTGAAGGGCTTGCCTTTTTCCCAGATGAGACCGACTGGAGAGGAGTCTCCCGCGAAGGAGTATGAGGAGCCGTAGGATCGTTTCGCGTGGCCTAGATCTTTGCGTCCGCGATGGGTGGCTTCCGGTGGCGAGATGGCTCGTAGGGCGGCGGCGCTCCATTCGGATTTTTCCTTGGACGCAAGCTCGGCGAGAGCCTCCCTGCGAGCCGGTTCGAGCTCGCTACCGAAATCCAGGATGGTGATCCGGCGACCCGCGCGGACGAGAGCTGCGGCGGCAGCCATGGCGGCGGGGCCGGAGCCGATGACAACGAAACCGACTGTTTCTGATTCCAGTGGCATGGGTGAGATGCGGACGGAGGCGTCTCAAGCCTTGCGACGGAGGCGGATGTGCCAATGGAGGGCGAAAACAGGACGCAGTGGGATGAGGATTTTTTCGGCGAGATGAATGATAGGATCGAGGAAACCCGGGATCAGGTATTTTTTGGTGACACCGCCGGAAAGGAGGTAGGTGAGCCAAGGAGTGAAGGAGGTCTCCTCGATCTCCAGCATGGGGAATTCCGTTACGAAGCGTTTTTTGTCGCGGACAAATACCATCCATGAAAGCGCTTGGTTGGAGTCCATCATGGAATGCCGCTGGGAGAAGTCCCAGTTTTCCGGGGAGTCGTCATAGGGCTCCGGGTGGAACTTATCGAAGAAAAAACGGGCGAAGGGGGTGTGGGCGACCTCGATCATGGTGATGACCCCGCCGGGCTTGAGGGTGCGCACGGCCTCGTGGAAAAATTTTTCCACCTGCGGGATGTGATGGAGGACATGGGTAAGGGCGATGGCCTGGATGGAGGAGTCCGGAAAGGGAAGCTGGCGGGCGTCGATTACCTGTTCGGCGACATCGGCGATGACATCGGATGTGATGAAGCGGGGTTCGCGATCTTTGAGCAGGCTGCCTCCGCTACCGAGCTCAAGCAGAATGCCTTGTTCGGGCGCGGAGTTCGTGTCCTCGAGCAAGCGGTCGTACCAGACGTCATAGCAGTATTTGAGGAGAGGGCGCTTACGGATGAGGTTTTTCTGGGCTTCGAAAAATTCGCGTGAGCCGACCTCGAGGCCGTCGAGGGATGTTTCTTTGAGGAAAGACATGATTTTTTTTGGGGGGGTGGGGAAACTTGCCGACGCACAGCCTCTCCTTAGTAGGAAAGAGAAGCGAGCTGCCAAACTCACTGAGTTTGATCCTTCGGTTCGATTCGTTTCGTTTTTACCTCGACAAGATACCAGCGGGTAGGTCCGCGGGTCGCACGGAGCGTGAGATCAAAGCTGGATAATATTTTTGCGTCACAGCGGGTGAGCCATTGATCCATGGTGAGACCTTCTTGGGTCGCGAGAACATATTCACTAACCAGGACCAGTTTGATGCTTTTGTCGCGCAGCGACCTAGAGTCGTCCATGCGGGTCACGTGGCGGATCCGATGCGCACCAAAGGGTCGCCACAGAGAAGTTTCAGGGTCGTCAAAGGTGACCAGCCCGAGAACTTTTAGATCCGATGGGAGAGCCTTGCGGACGGGAGCAAAACCGTCCGCCCGTGCTCCGTAGACCGAGTAAACAGTCCAAACCCGCTTGAGTAACGGCGAGGAACTGGTATCGGCATCCATGGCACGCAACAGTGTCTGGGCAGGCCAGAGAGGGCGAGGGGGGGTGGCGATAAGTAGAAGTCCGGCCAAGAAAAAGCCGAACATGGCTAAATATCTCCACCATAGGCGCCGCAGTAATTCGCTGGCACATGGAAGGCACAATACCGGTGCCAGCATCAAGACATAGGAGGGTGCCAGGTAGCGCGCGGGACAACCCAAGCCAGACTGGGTAAAGAAGTAGATCATCCCCAGCCACGTTCCGGCCGGGACTAAAAATGCCGGCTTTATAGCGAAGGAGATCCATTCAGACATGATCGGCAGCCTCGCACGAAATCTTCCGAATAGAACCGGAATAAGCAAAAGGGTGACCCCGAATCCTAGTCCCGCCCCTTCTTCCATCTGCATCTCCGCAAGTGAAAAAGGCACCCCGCCTCCTTCGAAGTGCTTCTTATACTCTACCTTCATCTCGTCAGATACCACACCTCGAATTTCAGCGTTCAGAACTCCCGCGATCGGGTTAAATGTGGGATTGAGATTATGGAGAACAATCAGGATTCCGTTTGTTCCAAGATGGAGTAGCGGAGCCCCGGTGGAGAGTTGTACAGCTTCTGCTTTGAGTCCCTTCCAGTCACCGGAATAATGGTTGTTGAGAAGAGCGCTTGGCAACAACGAGATGAGCAGGGCTGTAACCCCGATGAAAAGGGTTCCCAGGGGGCGCCGCAGCAAGTGAATCGCCGATGGCAACATGGCCAGTCCCCATGGTAATAAAAGCAGAAGATTGAAGCCCTTGCTCGCGGTCATCAAGGCTGCAGCTAGCATTGCAAGCCAGCCAAGAGGGGCGCTGCGCCGGCTTGCAGCCCGCAAAGCGAAATCTACCCCTGCCATTGTCAGCATGGCTCCGAAGAGGTCATTGCCGATACTGCCTGCCTGCAACAGATAGCAGTAGCCGGTTGGTAAAACCCACATCCAGTGCCACGCTACTTTTTTACGCACCCCAAGGCCGGTTAGCACGCTGTAGCACAAGCCGGGAAGGAATAGAAAGGAGATGGCATTGATCAGAAAAAACAGGCGGTCCGTTCCAGTGAACAGAATCAAGGGTGAGGTAAGCCACTCGATGCCAGCCCCCCGTGTATTGAGCCGGTTGAAATCCGTGTGAATCCAATGCCACTGTCCTTCGGCCAGCCAGTGTAGGACGCGGGGCGTCCGGTAGGCGAGCGCATCGTAGTTAACAGGAGCATGAAGGATGCCGCCAGCCACTGCCAATATTGCCACTACGGCAAAAGCGAACGGGAAGGCGCGCCGGAAGCGCCGCACTCGAAACCCAGACCGAAATAGGGGACGGGTACGATACCGCCAGAGGATCGTTGCCGCTCCCGATAGAATAAAAAATATGCTATAGCCAGCAATATTGAGTTGACCTAAGGCCGATAGGATCCAGCCGCATGCATTCAACAATGCACATAAAATCACCCATATGGCAATGGGGGTATACACGGATTTTGAGGGGTGGATCATGTAGATAACAATTACGGAATTCCAATCGATTGAATCATTAGCCGCGCCAATGGAGCAACTGGAGGGCGTGGTTGAAGCGATGGCTTGCGGCGATACCATCAAGGATCACGGCGACGGAGAAGCTCAGCATCGCGAGGATGGAGAGACCGGATGCGAGGATGGCGAGCGGGATGTGTAGGATCGTGCCGGTTTGGAAATACTCGATCACCGGGAATGATCCTGCGGCTAAAGCGCTCATCGCAAACAGCAAGGCGCAAGCCGTAAAGAAGACCAGCGGACGGTGTTTGACGAAAATGGAGAAAATGGTTTTGAGCACGAGTATCCCATCCGTGAAGGTGTTGAGTTTCGAAACGGAACCTTCCGGACGATCCCGGTAATCCGTGGGGATTTCTAGGATGGCGTAGCCTTTATCCAGGGCGTGGATGCTCATTTCCGTCTCAAGCTCGAAGCCACCGGCAAGGATGGGATAGTTTTTCACGAACCGCTTGGTCATGACCCGGTATCCGGTGAGGATGTCCTCGAGTGAGCCGTTGAAGAGGGCGTTGATAAGCCTGCGGACTAGGTTGTTGCCGAAATCGTGGAAAGGTCGTTTGTTTTCCCTTTTGTAAACCCCGGAGTCATGCCGGTTGCCGCAGACGATATCCGCTCTGCCTTGCAGAACGGGAGCGAGCAGGGCGGGCAGGTCGCTGGCGGGGTAGGTCATGTCAGCATCCGCCATGACGTAGATATCAGCGTCGATGTCCATGAAAGCCTTGCGGACGGCGGCAGCCTTGCCCTTGCGCGGCTCCTCCAGGAGACGCCCCTTGCAGCCGATTTGAGCGTAGGCGGCGCGGGCGAGCTCGTTGGTGCGATCCTTGGAAGCGTTGTCGATGACGTAGATCTCCGCCTCCGGGCAGATGCCGTGGAAATCTTTCATGGTATCCGCGATGGTTAGCTCCTCATTGTATGCGGGAAGGATGATGGCGATTGTTTTCTGGGAGTGCATGATGCGGGGATCGTTTTTGTTTCCAAGGTGACGGCTCAGGAATGATCGGAAGATGGAGCGGCATTGGCAGCGAGGCGGCTGCGGATCATTTTCACGGCGATGGAGGCGGCGATAAGGATGGAGACGCCGGCGATGGCGGCGCCGAGGCTACCCTCGAAGATCGCGCCGCCGGTGAGGACGAAGCCGGTGACGAAGAGGCCGTTGATGGGGACGGAGATGAGCAGGTAGGGAACGAAGGGAACGGCGAGCAGGCCGAGGGTGTAGTTCTGGATGACGAGGGGGACGCCGGGGGTGATGCGGAGGAGCAGGGTGAGCTTGAGGAGATTGCGGCGATCCATGTCCCTCCACCGATCCCAGCGGGTGCCGAGGAGGCGGGCGATGATCCGACGAGCCGGGCCGGCGGCTGCTGCGTATGTCCATGTCATATTCAGTGCGGTGGCGGCGATGGCGATGAAACAGGATCCGAGATCGGAACCCCATACCGCGCCCGCGAGGATCAGCAGGGGGCTGGCGGGGAATCCGAGGCCGGGAAGGATGGCAATGGCGGCGAAGAGCGCGACGGGATTGGAGCGGCACCATCCGAGGACGGGCTCCTTCATGCTGAGCGCCCAATCCACCCAACCCATTTTCCAGGCGACGAAGCCCGCCATCGCGGCGAGGACGGCCAGCAGGATGAGGGTCGGGGTTTTGGGGTGTTTCATGAGGAAGGGCGCGTGGGGTAGGGCGATCCTGGGTAGGGACGATCCCGCCGTGGTCGTCCGTGGATTTCGGCGGATGAAGAATCGAAATCGAAGAGGAAGATTCAGCCTCCTACGTCGCTGCGCTATGAAGGACAAGTCCGGCGGAAGAAGGTGAAGTGGGCGGGGTGCGGCGACCCAGCCCTACCTGGTTATGAGCGCATGAGGGTGATGGTGGCGGCGAGCGCTTCGTCCATCGTGTGGGCGGGCTGCCATC
This sequence comes from Akkermansiaceae bacterium, assembly GCA_043747935.1. Lineage (GTDB taxonomy): Bacteria > Verrucomicrobiota > Verrucomicrobiia > Verrucomicrobiales > Akkermansiaceae > Luteolibacter. Next base: position 20,125 of record JAYTOE010000227.1, on the reverse strand, counting down.
CGGCTGCGAAAAGCTTTTCAACGCTGGCGCGTGAATGTTTGACGTCGCCGGGGCGCTCGGCGAGATGCCGAATTTCCGATGGAGAATCGGTGAGGGTGATGATGCGCTTAGCGAGATCGTTGATCGTCATCTGCCGGCCGTAACCGACATTGAAAGTTCCGGAAAGGGACTTCTCCGCGCCGAACACCAGCGCCGAAACGATGTCCTTCACGTAGATGAAATCCCGGGTCTGTTCACCGTCGCCGAACACCGTGATGGGCTGGGCGGCAAGGGCGCGCTCTATGAAAATGGGAACGGCCGCTGCGTAGGCCCCGTTCGGATCCTGGCGCGGGCCGAAGACGTTGAAGAAGCGGAAAGAGCAGGTGTCGAGGACTCCGGGGCGCCTGTGGAGGTTTAGGTAGTATTCGCCATCGAGCTTGGTGATTGCGTAAGGGGACTTGGGCTCGGGGAGCATGCCCTCGGTTTTCGGCACGGTCGGATTGTCCCCGTAAACCGCCGCCGAGGAGGCGTGGATGACCTTTTTCACGCCGAGGCGGGAAGCGGAATCGAGGACATTCAGCAAGCCCTTCACGTTGATATTCACCGTTTCAAAAGGACGCTCCATCGACTCGGGGACGCTGACCAAGGCGGCGAGATTGAAAACCCAATCCACCCCTGAGACGGCTTCCTCGACCACCTGCGGATCGGTGATCGATCCCTCGATGAAAGTGTGATCGAGTCCATCGAGGTTTTTCCGATATCCGGATCGCAGGTTGTCGAGCACGCGGATCTCGGAGGCCTTGCCCTGGAAGTGCTCGACAAGATGGGAGCCGATGAAGCCCGCGCCGCCGGTGATGAGTATACGCATGGTGGATTTGAAGTCTTAAACTCTAAACTCTAAACCCTAAGGAAGAGCAGTGGGGGGTGAGAAGCGCTCCAGTAGGGACGATCCCGGTGTGGTCGTCCGTGGATTCGAGAAAATAGAGAATCGAGATCGAAGAGACAGATTCAGCCCCCGGCGGAAGAAGGTGAAGTGGGCGGAGGGCGGCGCCTCAGCCCTACCGGGTTGGAAATGGGTGGCGAGACGCCGCTTGCACGGCCTGCCGCGGGACGCGGCAGCTACACGATCATTCCTGCGGCGACGGTTTCGTTGGTGCCGGGGTCGATGAGGATGAAGGAGCCGGTGCTGCGGTTGCGGCGGTAGGAATCGTGGATGAGGGGCACGGCGGTGCGCAGGGTGATGCGGCCGATGTCGTTCATGGAGAGGGAATCGACGCCCTCGATCTTGTGGAGGGTGTTCACATCGACCTGGTATTTCACTTCCTGGATGATCGCTTTCGATTCCTGGGTGGTGTGGCGGATCACGAGCTTCGCTTTGGGCGGCATGGGCTTGGAGGAAAACCAGCAGACCATGGCCTCGATGTCCTGTGACACTTTCGGGGGGTTGTTGGATTTCACCAAGGTATCGCCGCGGGAGATGTCGATCTCATCGGTGAGTGTCAGGCAAACGGATTGCGGGGCGAATGCCTCCTCTTTCTCGCCGTCGGGGGAATGGATCGCCTTGACGCGGGTCTTGAAGCCGGAGGGGAGAACCGTGACCTCGTCGCCGGGTCTGAAGACGCCACCGGCGACGCGACCCGCGTAGCCGCGGAAATCATGCCACTCGTCGGACATGGGGCGGATGACCCATTGCACGGGGAAGCGGGCATCGACGTGGTTTTCCTCACCGCCGACATATACGTTTTCCAGATGATAGAGGAAAGTGGAGCCTTCGTACCAAGGCATGTTTGCCGATTTATCGACGACATTATCGCCGTTGAGTGCGGAAATGGGGATGGCCGTGATATCGACGATGTTATCGAGGCGGGAGGCGAACTCGCGGAAATTGGCGACGATGTTATCGAAGACCTCCTGCGAGAAATCGACGAGATCCATCTTGTTGACGGCGACGACGAGGTGCTGGATGCGGAGGAGGTTGGCGATGAAGGAGTGGCGCTTGGTCTGCTCGATGACGCCTTTGCGTGCGTCGATGAGGATGATGGCGAGGTTTGCGGTGGAGGCGCCGGTGACCATGTTCCGCGTGTACTGGATGTGGCCCGGCGTGTCCGCGATGATGAATTTCCGCTTCGGCGTGGCGAAGTAGCGGTAGGCGACGTCGATGGTGATGCCCTGTTCGCGCTCGGCCTTGAGGCCGTCGGTGAGGAGGGCGAGGTTCACGTTCTCATCGCCGCGGCGGCGCGAGGATTCCTCCATGGCTTCGAGCTGATCCTCGAAGATGGATTTCGAATCGTAAAGGAGGCGTCCGATGAGGGTGGATTTACCGTCATCGACGGAGCCGGCAGTGGTGAAGCGGAGGAGGTCCATTTGAAGGTAAAAGCTGAAAATCTGAAAACTGAAACGCTGAAAGGAAGAGTGGTTACGGACTAAAGTCCGCAGTCTGTGAGGGCGAGGGCGGCGTTGTATTCCTCGGTGAGGTGCAGTTTTTCGAGGTGGTGGTTGAGGAATGTGTGGTCGAGTTCCTGCTGCTCGATCATGCCCGCGATGTCGCGGAGATGGCGCTGGTGTTGGGATTCCTTATAGAATCCGAGCTTGTGTATGATGACGTATTCGGGTGGTGCGAGGCAGATTTCACAGGATTCTGTCGGGACGCGGCGGGTGTGTTCCAACGCCCATGGGAGGGCCGGATGGTTGCGGGAGAGGTAGATATCGGCTTTGAGGCCGGTGGTCAGGGTCTTGCATGGAGCCAGACGCGGGCGAGCTTGGTTTCGGTTTCCTCAGGGGTGTCGGTTGGGTATTTCATGCGCAGACCCATGCGCTTGAACTGGCGAGCTTGGCGCACCGTGGCCGCGAGGAGTTCGTATTTCTCCGAGAGGGACATGCGTTTCCAGATGGCGGTCTGTCTTGGATCCGGAGAGGACATTTTAGGTAAAAGCTGAAATTCTGAAAACTGAAACGCTGAAAGGAAGAGTAAGAGATGCCTGAAAACCGTGAAGCGCTGTCTGAAATTTCAGTTTTTCAGCGTTTCAGGTTTTCAGAATTTATTCAGAAATACCCTTCCTTTTTCCGATCCTCCATGGCGGTTTCTGAGCGTTTGTCATCGGAGCGGGTGCCGCGCTCGGTCTGGCGGGCGGCCGCGACTTCGGCGATGACCTCGTCGAGGTTCGAGGCGTTTGAGCGGACGGCTCCTGTGCAGGTGGCATCGCCGATGGTGCGAAAGCGGACGATTTCCTTGGTGACGGTTTCGTGATCCTGGGGTTTGAGGAAATCGGTGACGGCGAGGAGAGTGCCGTTGCGCTCGAAGATTTCGCGTTCGTGGGCGAAGTAGATGGAAGGCAGCGGGATTTCCTCGCGCTGGATATACATCCAGATGTCCATTTCGGTGAAATTGGAGAGTGGGAAGACGCGGAAGTGTTCGCCGGGATTCTTGCGACCGTTGAAAAGGTTCCACAGTTCGGGGCGCTGGTTTTTCGGATCCCACTGGCCGAAGTCATCGCGGTGGGAGAAGAAGCGCTCCTTGGCGCGGGCTTTCTCCTCGTCGCGGCGACCGCCTCCGAGGCAGGCGTCGTATTGGTATTTCTCGATGGTGTCGAGAAGGGTGACGGTCTGGAGCTTGTTGCGGGAGGCATTGGGGCCGGTTTCCTCGACGACGCGGCCGGTATCGATGGAATCCTGAACGTAACCCACGACGAGTTGGGCGCGAAGGAGTTTCACGAATTCATCGCGGTAGTGCATGGTCTCGTCGAAATTGTGGCCGGTGTCGACATGGACGAGAGGGAACGGAGGGCGGGCGGGCCAGAAGGCCTTTTTCGCGAGCCATGCCATCACGATGGAATCCTTGCCGCCGGAGAAAAGGAGAGCCGGGTTCTGAAACTGCGCGGCGGTCTCGCGGAGAATGAAAATCGCCTCGGCTTCGAGCTGGTCGAGGTGGGAAAGGTTGTAGTTTGGCATTGTGGGGAATATTCAAATTTCAAATTTCAACCATCAAGGAAGAGGGACGGCTCGGCGGGTGTTTGGCGCGGCGAAAGGGGCGGGTCAAGAAATAATTAGTAATATGGGCAAATTACTAAGGTATAATCGTTTCGAGCTTTGGACGAGTTCGCCCGTCTGAGGATGGGGGCGGAAAAGTGGGGACAGGATGTCCCCACGACGGACTGGGACTACAAGTCCCAGCCACATTTACGCGTGGGAGATCCTTGGCAGGATGGCCTCGATGAGTTCGATGGCGGCATCCTCGATGGAGAGGACTTCGGTTTCGAGGGTGAGGTCGGGGTCATGGGGCGGCTCGAATGAGCCGTCTTTTCCCGTAAAATGCTGGATCTCACCGCGGGCGGCTTTGGCGTAGAGGCCTTTCACATCGCGTTTTTCGCAGGCTTCGTAAGAGGCTTTCACATAGACCTCGAAGAGGTTTTTCTCGCCCACGATGCCGCGCGCAAGATCTCGGAGCACGCCGCGGGGGGTGATGGCGGAGACGAAAACGATGGCCCCGTTTTCGACGAGAATTTTCGCGACCTCGGCGATGCGGCGGATGTTTTCCAAGCGCTCCTCATCCGAAAAACCGAGGCTGGCATTGAGGCCGGTGCGGAGGTTGTCGCCGTCGAGGATCACGGTAAAACGGCCTTGCTGGTGGAGGACGCGTTCGGCGGCGTTGGCGATGGTGGATTTCCCGGAGCCGGAAAGGCCGCACATCCAGATCGCAAGGCCTTTCTGACGAAGGAGGTTTTCCTTATCGTAGCGGTTGAGGAAGCGGTGGAATTCGGGGTGGATGTTCATTGTTAAACTCTAAAATTTTAACTTCTAAATCTCAAGGAAGATCAGGCTCCGGGCGAACACCCGGTGCGATGCGGGGGTGGTTGGATCGGGTGTCAAGACTACGGGGTGAATTTCTTGACTTCGAGTTCCGAAAAACAGCGGAAGTGTTTGGCGTTGGCTGTCAGGAGAGGAAGGCCGAGGGATGAGGCGGTGGCGGCGATGAGGGAGTCCGCAAGCCCGATTCCGTGGCTGAGATTTTTCTCTTCCAACCAGAGATCCGCCCTGATTCCGATTTCCTGCGAGAGCGGAATGACCTGGAAACCTTCTTCAGCGAGAAAGCGCTTGAGAAGTGAGATTTCCGGTTTGCTGCGGCACCCGACAATGAGCTCCATCCGGGTGATCTGTGAAATGACGCGCTTGGGGAGCGCTGCGATGGCAGCGGCGGCCTTGCTGTTGCCGCGGAGGCACCAAATCAGGACGTCGGTATCGATCAGCATGAGCGAGGCTTGCGTATCCTGGAGATGAGTTCGGGGACGGTTTCCGCCCGATCCGCCCACATGCCGACGGCGGGATGCTCATGGAGAGAGCCATGGGCGCGCGTTATGGCTTTGACGGGTATGATTTTCCCTTTTTCGGTTCCGCGGTGGGTGAGCGTGATCTCTTCCCTTGCTTCGAGCGCACGGAGGATGTCCTTGGTGCGGTAACGGAGATCCATGACGGACGCTTTCATCAGTGAACTGTCTGGTCTGGAATGACTGGTTTGTCAAGCAGAGAACCGAGCGGAGAAATCACATTCCCCGTGAAGACGGCGACCAAAGATCGCCGCTACTCCCCTTTTCCGATGACAAAGGCCTTGAAGCCGTGTTTTGCGAGGGCTTCGGCGGGAAGAATCGCGCGGCCGTCGAAGACGAAGGCGGGCTTTAGCATGAGGTCATAGATGCGGGGCAGGTCGAGTTCACGGAACTCGTCCCATTCGGTGAGGGCGGCGAGGGCGTGGGCGCCGCTGGCGGCCTCGTAGGGATCGGCGGCGATTTCGACGTTGAAGTTGATGATGTCCTGGGGGACGCCGACCTCGAGGAGGTCGCGGTGGATCATTTCCTTCGGGACGCGCGGATCGTAAATGATTACGTGGGCGTTCTCGGCGACGAGGCCGCGGACGATGTGGATGGCGGCGGATTCGCGGGTGTCGTTGGTGTCTTTCTTGAAGGCGAAGCCGAGGATGGCGATGCGCTTGCCGGAGACCGTATTGAAAAGCGTGCGGACGATTTTCTCGACGAAGCGAGACTTCTGCCAATCGTTCATGGTGACGACGGCGCGCCAGTAGGCGGCGGCTTCGGGAAGGTTGAAGGACTCGCAGAGATAGACGAGGTTGAGGATGTCCTTCTGGAAACAGGAGCCGCCGAAACCGACCGAGGCTTTGAGGAATTTGGAACCGATGCGGGAGTCGGAGCCGATCGCGCGGGCGACCTCATCGACGTCCGCGCCGGTGGCCTCGCAGAGGGCGGATATGGAGTTGATGGAGGAGATGCGCTGGGCGAGGAATGCGTTGGCGACAAGTTTGGAAAGCTCGGAAGACCAGAGGTTCGTGGTGATGATGCGCTCGCGGGGAATCCAGTGCGCATAAACGGAAACGAGCGCTTCGAGGGCGGCCTGACCTTCGGGGGTTTGTTCTCCGCCGATGAGGATGCGATCCGGGTTCTCCATATCCGCGACGGCGGTGCCCTCGGCGAGGAACTCGGGATTGGAAAGCACCTGGAAGGTCGCGTTAGAGGTCGAATTCGCGGCGAGGATCGCTTGGATCGCGGTGGCGGTTTTCACCGGGATGGTCGATTTCTCGACGATGATCTTGTTGCCTTGGGAAACCTCCGCGATCAGACGGGCGGCGGACTCGATGTAACGGAGATCGGCAGCGCGCCCGGCTCCGATGCCATACGATTTCGTGGGGGTGCCAACACAGACGAAGATGAGGTCGGCAGCGGCGATGGCGCCTTTGATGTCGGTGGAGAAATGGAGGTTTTTTCCGCGGGCTGACGCCACGACTTCATTGAGTCCGGGTTCGTAAACAGGAAGAGCATCGGAGTTCCACGCCGCAATGCGTGCCTCGTTCATATCACAGACCGTGACCTGGATATCAGGGCACTTCGCAGCGATCATGGCCATCGTCGGGCCACCGACGTAGCCGGCGCCGAGGCAGCAGATGGAGGATACTTTCATAAAGGCTGAAATTCTGAAAAGCTGAGATGCTGAAATCGGATCAGAGGCTGCGTCTTACTTTCGAGTCGCTAGGATCCTGACTTCCTCGCGTTCCTTGGGAAGAGAGATGAAAATTCGGATAACGGCGGAAGCGAAGCGTTTGCATCTCTGGCGAAGATCTTCAGGGAGTCGCATTCGATTTCAGTATCTCAGCTTTTCAGCTTTTCAGGATTTTCTCCCTCAGGGTGTGATAGAGGAAGAGGGAGTTGTAGGTGAGGTAGCGCTTGAAGAGGCGGCGCGGTTCCATGGCGAGGCGGTAAGCCCATTCGAGGCCGGATTTTTGGAAAAAAGCGGGAGCCTGTTTCACCTCTCCGGCATGGAAGGCGAAGGCCGCGCCGATGCCGAAATAGACGCCAGGCGGGAGGAGATGCTTGTGGCGGGCGATCCAGTGCTCCTGTTTCGGACAGCCGAGTCCGACCCAGATTAGATTCGCGCCGGACGCGCGGATTTTTTCGATGATGTTATCCGTCTCGTCGGCAGGCCATTCGCCGAAGGGCGGGGAATGGGTTCCGGCGATGAGGGCATCCGGGAATTCGATGGCGAAACGGGCGGTGAGTTTCTCCAGGGTGGATTGCTTGCCGCCTAAAAGAAAATGGCGGAATGCGGTGCCAGAGGCATTGGTCGCCTCGAAGGTTTTCAGCATCAAGGTCGGGCCATAGACGCGGTCGGTGAGCTTTTCGGCAGGCGGGAGCTGGGCGTTGACCGACCAGACGAGCGGCATGCCGTCGGGGGTGATGAGATCGAACGCGCCCATCGATGCTCCGAATTCCTTATCGCTCCGTGAAAGCGCCGCGACGTGGGTATTCGCGGCCTCAACGGCATAGGCTCGGTCGGATTGCGAAGCTTTTTCAAGGATCCAGTGAACCGCACCGGCGTAGTCGGTGGCCGCGATGGGGAGTCCGATGACGTTTCTAAAATTCAAACTTCAAACTTCAAGAAGAGGGTGCCGCTGCGGTGGAGCTAGTAATGGTATCTAGCCTGCGCGAACAAGATGCGGTCGTTTTCGACTCGATAGACGAGGCGATGCTCTTGGGTGATGCGGCGTGACCAGATGCCTGCCCCCAGATAGCGGAGCGGTTCAGGCTTGCCGATGCCGGTAAAGGGGTCTCGGCGAATTGCTTCGATCAACTCAAGGACGCGAAGGGCTGTTTTGCGGTCTGTGGAAACCCAGTGCTGGAGATCATCGAGAAAATCGCGGTCAAATACCAACTGAGCGTCCGGGTTCATCAGAGGCCAGCTTGGGCGGCGAGAGACCCGGTGGAAAGCGGTTGCCCTTCGCCGTTGTCCAAGCGGTTGAGAGCAGCGAGAAGACGGCGTGCGTTGGCGGGAGACCGGAGCAGATGGGCGGTTTCCACGAGGCCGCTCCATTCGCCCATGGGTACAAGAACCATGGATTCGTGGCCGCGACGATCAATGGTTACGGGCTCACGGTTAGCGACGCTTTCGTCCCAGACACCTGCTAGCCGATCTCGGGCTTCCGTGTAGGAAATAGTTGGCATGACCGAATGTTAACCTGTGCAGGTTTCCTGTCCAGAATCATTCTTTCACTCCTTGGAAACCGGTATGTGGTGGCCGTGGGATTTGAGGATGGCGTTTTGACGCGCGGTATTGAGATCCGAAGCGACCATTTCGGCGCACATTTCCTCGACGGTGATCTCGGGAACCCAGCCGAGCTTTTCCTTCGCCTTGGTGGGATCCCCGAGGAGCGTTTCCACTTCGGCGGGGCGGAAGTAACGGGGATCGACGCGAACGATCACATCTCCGGCTTTCAGCGCGGGAGCTTTCGATGGATCGGTGATGGAACTGATCGTGGCGATCTCATCGACTCCGGTGCCGGAAAACTCCAACTCGATGCCCGCCTCATTTGCGGACATGCGGACAAACGCGCGGACGGAGATCTGCTTTCCGGTGGCGATCACAAAATCATCGGGCGCGTCCTGCTGGAGCATCATCCACTGCATGCGGACATAGTCCTTGGCGTGACCCCAGTCGCGTAGGGCGTCCATGTTTCCGAGGAACAGGCATTTCTCCAAGCCTTGGGAGATATTGGCGATGCCGCGGGTGATCTTGCGGGTCACAAAGGTCTCGCCGCGGCGGGGGGACTCGTGGTTGAAGAGGATGCCGTTGCAGGCGTAGATGCCGTAGGACTCGCGGTAGTTCACCGTGATCCAATAGGCATACATTTTTGCGACCGCATACGGGGAGCGGGGATAGAACGGGGTGGTCTCCTTCTGCGGGATTTCCTGGACGAGTCCGTAAAGCTCGGAGGTGGAGGCTTGGTAGAAACGCGTCTTTTTCTCAAGGCCGAGAAAGCGTATCGCCTCCAGCAAGCGCAGCGTGCCCATCGCATCGACGTCCGCCGTGTATTCGGGAGCCTCAAAGGATACGGCTACATGGGACTGTGCGCCGAGGTTGTAAACCTCGTCCGGCTGGATCTCGGAAATAATGCGGGTGAGGTTCGAGGAATCGGTCAGGTCGCCGTAGTGGAGCTTGAAACGCGAACTCTCGACGTGCGGATCCTCGTAGATGTGGTCGATGCGCTGGGTGTTGAACAGCGAGGCGCGGCGCTTGATGCCGTGGACTTCGTAGCCTTTTTCCAGAAGGAACTCCGCGAGGTAGGAGCCGTCTTGGCCGGTGATGCCGGTGATGAGTGCTTTTTTCATGAGGGAAAGGTTATTCGTTATGAGTGATTGGATATGAGTGTGGAACTCAGGCGGCGCGTGTGCCCCCTTGATATCTTCGATAGAGCCTGGCTGTAGGGGTCGGGATCGGCTTTCAGATCGATGTCCACGGTCATGGGGCGCCAGCCGTAGAGAAGGGCGGTGGCACCGCCGGTGAGGTAGATGCGGCCGGAGCCGGAAGTTTCACAGCCGAGAGCGGCCATGAATTCACGGAGCCGCTCGACTTGGATGGGTGGGCGCATCACTGAAAAGTCCCTTTTGCTTGGAGCCTAGCTTTGGAACGGCTCGCGATAATGCCGGCGGTGATTTGTCCGATGGCGAGGCCAGTGAGATCAGCGAGCCAATCGAAGATGTCGCAGTGACGGCTAGGAATGAAGGCTTGGGAGATTTCCTCCAACGAGATCAGGACGAGGAGGACGAAACTGGTCGCGGTGACGAAACGGGGCAGGAATCGGATACGGAAGTCCGGGAAAGCGAGATTGGACAGAAAGCCCAAGATGCCCAAGATGCCGATGTGTCCGACTTTATCGGCATTAGGCGTATGTGAAATGATCGGCCAGAATGACTCGCTATACCCGAGATTCGCGATGACAACGGCGGCGATGATGATCAATCCGAAGACGAGGGCGGCGATGCGGATGGCGAAGCGCGTTTTCATAGTCTCGCTTCACCGCTTTGCAGAGCTGTTAGGAAATCCTGATACGCCGCAGCGAGGCCGGTTTCGAACGGGATTTCCGGGTGCCAGCCGGTGGATTCGATGAGCGAGATATCGAGCTGCTTTTTCGGCGTGCCATCGGGCTTGGTGGGGTCGGTGAGGATCTCGCCGGGGTAGCCGGTTGTTTTCGCGATGAGCTTCGCGAGATCGAGGATGGTGAGGTCGGTGCCGGTGCCGACGTTGACCCAATCGGGCGGGTTCGGCAGGGAAAGGAGGTGGAAGCAGGCGTTGGCGAGGTCGTCGGTGTGGAGGAACTCGCGGCAGGGTGTGCCGGTGCCCCAGATGGTGACGGAGGGCGCGTTGGAGACTTTCGCCTCATGGAAGCGGCGGATCAGGGCGGGGATGACGTGGGAGTTTTCCGCGTGGTAGTTATCGCCCGGGCCGTAAAGGTTGGTGGGCATGGCGGAGTGGTAGAGCAGGCAGTGCTGGGCGCGGTAGTGCTGGCACATTTTCAACCCGGCGATCTTGGCGATCGCGTAGGCCTCGTTGGTGGTTTCTAGCGGCGAGGTGAGCAGGCAGCTTTCCGGCATCGGCTGGGGAGCCATTTTCGGATAGATGCAGGAGGAGCCGAGGAAAAGCACGCGCGGCACGCCGGCACGGCGGGAGCCCTCAATGAGGTTCGCGGCGATGGCGAGGTTCTCGTAGATGAAATCAGCCGGGTAGGTGGAGTTCGCGTGGATGCCGCCGACCTTCGCGGCGGAGATGATCACGGTATCCGGCTTGTGCTTTTCGAGAAACGCGAAGACCTCGGGCTGCGAGGTGAGATCGAGCTCGGAACGGGTGGCGGTGAGGGTTTCGAGGCCGAGGGAGCCGGCCTTGCGGACGAGAGCCGAGCCGACCATGCCGCGGTGGCCTGAGATGAAGGTTTTCATGGGTAAAAGCTGAAATGCTGAGAACTGAAACGCTGAAATAGGGATCACGCGTACCGCTTGATCAGTTTCTCGGATGCCGCCAGCGCCATGCCGGTGACCTGATCCATGTTGTAGTAGCGGTAGGTGGCGAGGCGGCCGATGAAAGTGGTGTCCGTTTCGTCGGCGGCGAGCGCGGCGTATCGCTTGTAGGCGACGGCGGCGTCGGGTGCGGGGATGGGGTAGTAGGGTTCCTTGGAAACGTCCCAGTCGTCAGGGAATTCGCGGACGATGGTGGTGGCTCCGATCTGTTGCCCGGTGGCGTGCTTGATCTCCACGATGCGGGTGAAGGGAACGTCCTTGCCCGGGTAATTCACCTGCATGGCGGGTTGCCAGAAGCCGGGCTTTCTGGAAATTTTCTCGCGAGGGACGAGTTCGGCGGCGGTGAAGGACTCGTGCTCGAAGCGCAGCGAGCGGTAGGGCAGCGCGCCGTATTTTCGGCCGAAGTATTCGTCGATGGCGCCGGTGTAGATCAGGTGGTCGTGCGGGAAACGGGCGCGCGCCTCAACGAAATCGGTGTTGAGATGGAGGGTGGTGTTCGGGCTGTCGGAGAGGATGTTTTCGAGCATCCGGGTGTAGCCCTTGTCGGGGAGCGCCTGGAAGGTTTCGGAAAGGTAGCGGTCGTCGCGGTCTGTGCGGATGGGGATGCGCCCGCAGACGGAGGGGTCGAGTTCGCGCGGATGGCGCTTCCATTGTTTGAGCGTGTAGCCCTCGAAAAACAGTTCGTAGAGGCGCGGGCCGACCTGCGAGAGAATCACTTCCTCGGAGTTTTTCGGATCCGGGATGTGGAGGCGGTTCTCAGAGAGGTAACGCTCGAAGTCTTCCGTGGTCGCCGGTTTCCCGATGAGTTCTTCGAAGGTGTTGAGATTGATAGGAAACGGCCAGAACTTCCCCTCGGTGAAGGATTTGATCGAGTAATCGACCGGATGCCAGCCCGTGAACTGCGATAGGTAATCGAGAACGCGCTCGGAGTTGGTGCGGAAATAATGCGGGCCGTAGTTGTGGATCAGGACGCCCGCCTTGTCGTGGGAGTCGTGAGCGTTTCCCCCAAAATGCGCTCGGCGATCCACGATCACACAGGAATGCCCCGCATGACCGAGCCGATGGGCAGCGACCAGTCCCGAGAAGCCGGCGCCGACGATCAGGAAACGCATTGGGGTAAATCTGAAATGCTGAAAATTGAAACACTGAAATGAATCTCAGCTTTTCAGTTTTTCAGGCTTTCAGCTTTAATTTCGAGACGCTACCGCCCTTGGTCGATTTTCCCTTTATTGCGGGAAAAAACCTGCTGGCGGTTATTGCGGATGTTGGGGTTCCCCGACGGGCGGGGAAGCTGAAGAGATGAAGGGGCGGACGGGTGTTTAGTTCAATATAAAATGAACATTTTAGAGGTTCGGGATCGGCTTTCCGGGGGTTAGAATGGAAAAAAGATCGAGATCGACAGGCTGGATCTGGCCGAGGAACTCCAGCAGCACCTTCACGCGCTCGGTGGCGGGAGCGACGCTGCGGATGATGCCTTTCATGCCTTGGAAGGGGCCGGTCGCGACCTCGACCTCGTCGCCGACGCAAATGGAGTGCGCAATGGTGATCATTTCCCCCTCCCCTTCCCCGCCGGCCTGCTCGCGCACCTGCCGGATCAGGGTGCGCACCATGGCATCGGGCACATCGGGGATTTCCGTGCCGAAGCGGACGAGACCGCGCACGCCCTGGCAAAATGTCACGGCTCGTTCCATTTCCTCACGGTCGAATTTGGCGAGCAGGTATCCGGGAAAAAGCGGCTCCAGCCACCAGATTTTCCCGCGCCGCGTGACCTTGCGGTATCTCACACGCGGGCAGAACACCTCCACGCCCTCCAGTTCCCGCAAATGCTTCGCGGCGATGTGCTCCCGCTTCGTCTGCGTGCGGACGCAGAACCAGCGGAGCTTGTCTGTATTGCAAAGGGTCATTGGCCGAGGATTTTCTGCAATATCGGCAGCATCTGGCTGCCGCGTTTCATCCAGGATTCGAGGCGCTCGATGCGGTCTGTGAAAAACTCCCTTTCCACGGGATCGGTGCTCAGGTTGGCGGTCTCCGCGATGGACTCGAGCTTCGTTTTCCCGCTATCGAGATGCGGTCGCACCTGCTCGCGTATGAATCCCCCGACCAGTCGCTTCAAATCCACGGCCGGCTCGTAATATGTCCGCCGGTCGCCGTTTCCGGTCGCCTCGCGCACCGCGCCAAGAGCCCGTAAAGTCCGCAAACCTTGGCTCGCCGAGCCTTTCGAAATTCCCAGAATCCGCACCAGATCGTCCAGCGAGAGGGGCTCGGTGGAAATGAAAAGCAGCCCGTAAATTTCCCCCAGCGATCTCGGCAAACCCAGCACCTTTACGCCGTCCACGAAAAAATCCACCACCTCCCGCTGGAGAGTCGTGAGTCCGACGGTGCGGGTTCCGGGTGACGGTGAAGGCAAATCCACACACCCTGACTATCCGCCCAAGCTGCATTGTTCAAGTTTTTTTGAACTACGTGATTACGTGGAGGCGGGAGATGGTATCGAGCCGGTCAATGGGGAAAGGCCTCTTTGACGAGTTTGCGGCTCTCTTCCGCGAGCTTTTCCAGGGGATAATCCACGACATTTCCGTTTTCCAGTTTGAGGGGAACGGAGTGCTCGGTGCCGGATATAGTCGGACTTCATCTGCGGAAAGGAGCGAAGTCGCCGCGACTCCGGTTCCTTATTTCCCTACCGTCGGCTTGCCCATCTCGGTGAGGATTTCCGGAATCATGGGAACCCCGGCGTATTTCTGCGCGAGTTTCTCGGCGTCGGACGTGATTTTCGGCGTGGTGTGCTTGAACGCGGAACCCGAACCCATCTCCGCGTAGTGCTTTTCGCTGAATTCGCCGATCTTCGCGATCCCTTCCACATAGCTGACGTTCTTGCCGTCCGCGGCGAGCTTCGCGGCGATCGTTCCGAGGGTCGTCGCGTTCGCGCCGGAGATCCTGTATTCGTCCTTGAGAAACACGCTCCAGAAATAAGCGCGATGCGGCTCGGTGGCAGATAGCTTATCGATCCATGCGATCATGGCCGCCTCGTAGTCGAGGCTCTCCGCCGCGAGATCACTGGAGCGCTTGTTCTTGCCAAGGTAACGCCCGTTGAGCCAGATGATGCCTTCCGTGCGCAGCCACGGCGGTGCGCCTCCGTGGCCGGCGACGTAGAGGCGGTGGATCGCGCTTTTTCCGATGGTCTTGGCCGCGTTGGCCGAGGTGTAGCGGTTGTAGTCCGTCGTTCCACCGCAAACGAAGTGATCCCCTCCCTTCGGCACCGCACCATCGGGAATGTATCCGATCTACGGCATCGAACCCGCGCCCGGCAGCTTCGCGGCGTTGTAAAACGACATCGCCCCGCCGCCGGAGCCGCCGGTGAAATAGATGCGCTCCGGATCCACCGGCAGGTTCGCGGTGATGTGCGTCACGTTGGCCTTGGCGAACCCGAAATTCTTATCCGTGCTAGTGCCGTTTTTCGATTCCACGCTCGCCGCGAGCACCCAGCCGCAGATTTCCGCGCCCTCGATGAAACCCTTCACGCTGTTGGCGTTGCCGCCGCCCGCGTCGTTCACATGCATCAGCGGGGCGAGGCGGCCTTTCCGCAGGGTTTTCGGGATGTAGAGGAAATAGTTCGAGCCTTCCCCGTTGGCGATGGGGCCGACGACCTCGCCGATCTTATGGGCGAGACCGTCCGTGATGAACTCCCCGCCGCCGCCCGCAGCCTTTTCACCTGCGGCTTCCTCGCCGAAGTGTTCGGTGAGGAATTTCTGATCCGCCGCGGAAAGCTTGTCCATCGGCACCGCCAGCTCGCGCCCATCGGCGAGCTTGAACTGCACCTTGCCCGCTTTCACGGAAAGCGCGGCTCCCGTGACTTTCGATCCGGTGACCGAAATCCATTCGCGGGATTCGGTCGGCTTCGCGTGGACGTGGGAGAAAAGGAAAAGGCACAGTCCCAAAGCCAAGAATTTCATACCCGGAACATGCATGTTTTCCAGCGGACTTCACAATGCAAATCCGGGATGGCATCCGCACGCTCGCTGATCTATCGTTCCCGCACCGCCATGATTGTCAGCATTTTCAACGACGTGATCGGCCCCGTGATGCGCGGGCCTTCCAGCTCCCACTGCGCCGCCGCCCTACGCATCGGCCGCCTTGCCCGCGATCTCATGGATGGGGATTTCTCGCAGGTGCTGGTGGAGTTCGACCGCAACGGCTCTCTGCCGAATACCCACGACACGCAAGGCTCGGACATGGGGCTTTTCGGCGGGCTGATGGGCTGGGACGCGGCGGATTCGCGGTTGCCGGGTTCGATGAAAACGTTGGCGGACAGCGGGGTGAAAATTTCCATCGAGACGGTGGACGCCGGCGATCCGCACCCGAACACCTACCGGTTGACGCTTTTCAGCGAAAAGGAGACCCGCACGCTCATCGCGATCTCCACCGGCGGCGGGATCATGGAGGTCATCGAGCTCGATGGCTTCAAGGTTTCCATGCACGGCGATTATTTCGAGACCCTGATCTGGATCGATGGCGATCCGAAGGGCGCGGTCGCAGCCTTGGAAGCGGGCGTGGAGGGTGCGCAGGTGGTTTCCCACGAGTCGGGTGGCAGGAAAATGATCGAGGTGAAAGCCGCGGCTTTCGTGGGCGATGAGATCATCTCGGCGCTCCCTGGCGTGCGCTATGTGAAACGGCTCGGGCCGGTGCTTTCCGTGATGTCACGCAAGGACACGCATGTTCCCTTCGGCAGCTGCGAGGCGATGTTGGATTACGACGCCGGGCGCGGTACGCCGTTGTGGAAACTCGCCGTCCAATACGAGATGGAGCGCGGCAACCTCACCGAGGCGGAGGTCATCGCGAAGATGGTGGAGATCGTGCGCATCGTGCGGAACTCGATCGCCGAGGGCATCGCGGGCACGGAATACGAGGATCGCGTGCTCGGCCACCAGTGCGGGAAATTCGGCGAGATGATGGCGGCCGGAAAACTCATGGATGGCGGTGCGCTGAACCGCATCATTCTTTACGTTACCTCGCTGATGGAGGTGAAAAGCTCGATGGGCGTGATCATCGCCGCCCCCACAGCGGGCGCATGCGCGGCCTTGCCCGGTGCGGTCGTCGCGATGGCGGAGAGCATGGGTCTCGGCGAGGAGGAAATGGCGAAAGCCCTGCTCGCCAGCGGCCTGATCGGCGTTTTCATCGCCACCCGCTGGACATTCGCCGCCGAGGTGGGCGGCTGCCAGGCGGAGGGAGGCTCCGCCGCCGCAATGGCCGCCGCCGCGCTCATCACCCTTTCCGGCGGAACCCTCAACCAAGCGGTCGGCTCCGCCTCGATGGCCATGCAAAGCATGATCGGCCTGATCTGCGATCCCATCGCGAACCGCGTGGAGGCACCCTGCCTCGGCAAAAACGTCATGGCCGCCGCCAACGCCCTGTGCTGCGCGAATATGGCGCTCGCCGGCTACGATCAGGTCATCCCGTTCGACGAGGTGATCGAGACCGCAAAGCAAGTCGCGAAACAGATGCCCCGCGAAGTGCGCTGCACGAACCTCGGTGGACTCTCCATCACCCCCACCGCCATCGCGCTGGAGAAAAAACTCGCCGAGAAACGCGGATGCGGCAGCGGCTGTGGCTGCGGGTGAGCGCAGGATCAGATTGATGATTGATGATTGAGGATGTTTGATTTTTGAAGTGATCGAACAGCCAATCAGCATTCAACAATCAACAATCAACAATCATCAATCGGAAATCCGTCTTCCTCAGCTCTCCATGCGCTTAATCCCGAGCGGATTCGCATCTTGGAGTTCGGCGGGGAGCAGGGCATCGGGGAAGCTCTGCCAGGTGACCGGACGACAGAAGCGGAAGATCGCCATGGTGCCGACGGAAGTACTACGTCCATCCGAGGTGGCCGGGAAGGGTCCACCGTGGACGATGCTGTCGCAGACCTCCACGCCGGTGGGGAAGCCGTTGAAGATGAGGCGGCCCGCGCGATTCTGGAGGGCGGGGACGAGGTTCGGATGCGCCGCGATTTCCTCGATGGTGCCGTGGACGCTGGCGGTGAGCTGGCCTTCGAGGTGCGGGATGGCGGCCTCGATTTCCGCCAGCGAGCCGCGCACGATCAGGGTCGCCGGCCCGAACATTTCGCCTTGCAGCGCTTCGGATTTCAGGAAATCTGCGACGGATACGGTGAACGCGGCGGGCGCGCCTTGGCCGGAGCCAGCTTCGGTGGCGCTGCGGGCGAGGGTTTGCACTCCGGGGGCTGTGGCGAAAGAGGCGGTGGCGTCGGCGAAGGCTTGGCAAATGCCGGAGTTCAGCATCATGCCGGGGCTGCCCGCCTCGATGAGGGACTTGAGTTTCGCGAGGAACGCTTCGCCGGCGTTTTCCGGAAGGAACACCAACCCGGGGTTCGTGCAGAACTGGCCGACGCCGAGCGTGAGCGATCCGAAGAATGCCTCGGCGAGGGCTTCCTCACCGCGGGCGAGTGCGCCGGGCAGGATCACGACCGGGTTCACGGAACTCATTTCCGCGTAAACGGGAATGGGCTGCGGGCGGGCGTTCGCGGTGGCCATCAGAGCCGTGCCGCCCGCGCGGGAGCCCGTGAATCCGACCGCTTGGATGACCGGATGTTTCACCACCGCCTGGCCGACCTTGCGTCCGCCGCCGTAGAGGACGGAGAACACGCCCTCGGGCATGCCGGTGGCCTGCGCAGCCTTGATCACCGCCGTGGCGACGATTTCCGCGACGCCGGGATGCGAGGAATGCGCGACCACGACGACCGGGCAACCCGCGGCGAGCGCGGACGCGGTGTCGCCGCCCGCCACGGAGTAGGCGAGCGGGAAATTGCTGGCGCAGAAAACGGCTACCGGGCCGAGCGGGCGGAGCATCGCGCGGTGATCGGCTTTCGGCAAAGGCTTGCGGTCGGGCTGGGCGCGATCGATGCGGGCGTCCACCCACGAGCCTTCCTCGATCTGTTTCGCGAACATGCGGAGCTGGCCGACGGTGCGGCCGGTCTCGCCGCGCAGGCGAGGCTCGGGCAGCGCGGTCTCAAGCTGACCGCGCTCGACGATGTCCTCCACCGCGCCCTCGATCCCGTCCGCGATGGCGCGGAGGAACACGGCACGGGTTTTCCCCGATAGCTGCGAGTAGGCGGGAAACGCCGCCGCAGCGAGCGACAGGGCTTTTTCCACCTCGTCGGGAGTGGCGGTCATGTAGGCCGGTTCCAGCGCAACGCCGGTGCCGGGCTGAATGCCGTGGCCGCAAGTTTCCGTGCCCGTGGAGCGCGAGTTGCCGATGAAGGAGGTGCCGAGGAGTTGGGTGATCATTTCTTGAAAAAATTAGAGCGCCGGCGCGTTCGCGAGAGCTTTCTCGATGATGGCGGTAGCCGCCGCGAGTTCGGCTCCGACGAGTTCAAGCCGCGGCGGACGGACGCGGTTGTTGCCGAACTTGCCGCCGGTGGCGAGATTCTGCTGGAGCTTGATGAGCTGCACGAATTTCACGACGGTGTCCATCCGCAGCATCGGCAGCATCCATTCGTAGATGGGCATGGCCTCCTCGATGCGGCCGGTGGTGCCGAGCTCGAACAGTTTCACATTGTAGGCCGGGAAAGCGTCGCCGACACCGGTGATCCAGAATTTCGCGCCCATTGCGAAGCCTTCGAGCGCGCAGTCATCCACGCCCACGCCGAGCACAAGGCGGTCGCCACAGACCTCACGGATGCCGGCGATGCGGCGGACATCGGTGGAGGATTCCTTGACGGCTTCGGCGTTGGGAAGCTCGTCGGCGAGCTCCTTCATTTGCAGCGGGGTGAAGTCGGTTTTGTACGCGACGGGGTTGTTGTAGATGATGCAGGGCAGATCGGTGGCGGAAATGACCGCTTTCATGTGAGCCTTCATTTCCCGCCAATCCGAGGAGTAGAGGTAAGGGGGCAGCACCATCAGGCCGCGGCAGCCGTTGTCCTTGGCCGCCTTGGCGAGATCGACGGCTTCCTTGGTGGAAAGCGCGGCGACTCCGGGAATGATGGGCGTGTTCGGCACGGCCGCGACGTAGGTTTTCTGCAGCGCGACCTTTTCCGCGAAGGAAAGCGTGGCTCCCTCGCCGAGCGAGCCGTGGACGACGATGGCGGTGCAGCCGTTCTCGATCAGCCATTTCCCGTGATCGGCCATCAGGCCGTGGTCGATGCTGAGGTCTTCGTTAAACTGGGTGAGGGTGGCGGGCATGACGCCTTTCCATTCGATGCTCATGATGTTGGTAATATAGGTTGTAGGCGTCGGATTGCACGCGACGTGCGCACACTGGGACAGCGATCCCGGATTGGCCATCCGAATTTTTCCGACAGACCCCATTCGGCGAAACAAACGCGGTCTGCTTTTTATCCGCCGGTTGCGCGCCTAGAATAAATACAAGGTGGCGCCGCTTCGCTATATAGCGGCCGCCTCGCCTCATGATGTGGCCGTTAGACCAATTACTTTTCCACACCGATCATCGGAAAATGCTGTACCACGATGCCGCCCCAATCTTAAATCTACAAACGCCGACTCAAGAGCGGCGGCAATTCCGCATTACGCCTTGCACTCTTCTCACCTGCCTGGAGCTTTTCGCGGTCAACTCTCTCCCTGCCCCCCACTCAAGATCTCCTTTCAATTTATATTCACACCCTCACCCGCAGATCCCTTATACTCCACAGCGTTCCCGCCGCCGGAGCGCAACTGCCGCGCATCCGTCGCGCGCCGTCCTTCCTCCTCTCGGAAAACCTTTCCCGCGCCCCTGCAAACGCCTCGTTCACAAACTCCTTGCTGCCGATCACCGCTCCGTCCGTGAAATACCTT
>JAYTOE010000226.1:0-2738 GCA_043747935.1 Akkermansiaceae bacterium | reverse complement strand
ATCCTTCGATCCCGTCGAGCGTCTCTGCTACCTAGGAAAACGGGCGATGGGCGCGATGGAATTCCAGCCCACCCTGCTCTCGGAAAGCCCGGCGGAAACCCTGCACCTCGACGCCCTCGTCCAACTCGCCAACGACGCGCTCGCCTCGCGGGAAAACCTCCACGCGAACCTCGATCACGCGCCGGAAGCCATGGCCACGATCCTGCGCATCGGCACCTCGGCGGGCGGCGCCCGGGCCAAGGCCGTGGTTTCATGGAACCCCGGAACCAACGAAATCCTCTCCGGCCAGATCGCCCCGCCGCCCGGCTTCGAGGCATGGCTGCTCAAGTTCGACGGCGTTTCCGGAAACCGCGACAAGGAACTCTCCGATCCCCTCGGCTTCGGCCGCATCGAATACGCCTACCACCTCATGGCGCGCGCGGCGGGCATCACCATGAGCGATTGCCGCCTGCTGGAGGAAAACGGCCGAGCCCACTTCATGACCCGCCGCTTCGACCGCACACCGGTCGGCGGCAAGCTCCACCTCCAAAGCCTGTGCGGCATCGCCCACTTCGATTTCAACCAAGCCGGCGCCTATTCCTACGAGCAGGCGTTCCAGGTCGCCCGCCGCCTCGGCCTGCCACAAACCGACCTGACGGAACTCTTCCGCCGCGCCGTCTTCAACATCCTTTCCCGCAACCAAGACGACCACACGAAAAACATCGCCTTCCTCATGGATCGCCGCGGCGCATGGCACCTCGCCCCCGCCTACGATCTCATCTACGCCTACAACCCCTCCGGCGCATGGACCAGCCGCCACCAGATGACCCTCAACGGCAAGCGCGACGCCTTCGAAACCGCCGACCTCCTCGCCGCCGCCACCCAAGCCGACCTCCGCCCACCGAAGGCGAAAGCCATCCTCCGCGAAGTCCACACCGCCGTCGCTGATTGGGAAAATTTCGCGAATACCGCCGGGGTTTTCAACCCAGCGATGACAGAGATCCGCTCCCACCTCCGGCTCGACCTTTCCGCCTGATGCGCAACACGGCATCCTACTTCGATTTTCGGATCAGCGGATTCTCGCAAGCAAGATTCGGAAACGAGGAGAAATCACGATCCGCCGTCCAAAGTAACTTCACCCCATTATGGAGGCAGATCGCCGCGATCCTAGCATCATGAATTTTTGGCCCCTTAATCTTTCCGGCTTTCGCCTGACTGCAGAGTGTATCGAAATATCCTGATCCCTCTCCAATCCATCTGAGTGCGGGACTCGAATGCCACGCATGGATCGCGGCAAGCGCCGTTTCCATGGGTGTGGGCGGATCATAGATTTTCGGATGAGTCACAATGGCTAAAAATTCGTGGACACACGGCCAAGGAATCGCCCACGGCGAACCGGAATCCGCTAGTGCGCCGAGCAAACCAAGCGCACTCGAATGCCAGGGGGAATCCTCCCGATGGGCGTAAACGAGGATATTCGTATCGATGGCGATCATGGGTAGATCGAATCACGGATTTTATCCCAGGAAACTCCCTCGAATTCGGGCTTCAGTCCCTTGCCTTTGAACGTTACCGGGTTCACCTGGGCCTGTCGGATGGGTTGGTCGAGCGTGGAAGCCAGCGATTCCTCGATGAGAGCCCGCAGCGTCACGCGTTTTTCCCTGGCGCGTGCCTTGGCTCTCAGCAAAAGTGAATCAGCTATCTCTATGGTTGTTTTGATATGGGTAGCCATATTTTTTGAAGAAAGCGTTGTCAAGTCTATTAATTAATCTACATTGGCACAATTAATGCTTCGCAATTTCCGATCTCAGGGATAACTTCCGGGCGCACTCACCGCGCCCATGGCCGAAGTTTCGCTCCACCAGTCCCTCTCCCAGTCCCAGACGCTCGCGCCGCAGATGCGCAAGAGCCTGGAGATCCTACAGGCGAGCACCATGGAACTTTCGCAGCTCCTGCGGCAGGCGTTGGAGACGAACCCCACTTTGGAGGACATCACCGAGGTCACCTCCCTCGACGAGGATTCCCCTGATCCCGACGAGGCGGACTCGCTCGAATACATGAACGAGACCGACGACGACTGGCGCGACCGCTCCATCCTCGAAGGCCGCAACAACCAATGGACGCAGGAAGACGAGGAGCGCCGCCAGCGCCTATACGACAACATCGTCGCGCCGGAAACCCTCCAGCAACACCTCAATTACCAGCTCGATCTCTCGTTGGTCGAACCCGGCATCCGCGAGGCCGCGCGCGCGATCCTCGGATACCTCGACGACCGCGGCTTCCTCAGGATTCCCCTCACGGAAATCGCCGCCACCGATTCGCTCCCGCTCAGCAAGCTGAAAGCGGCGCACGCGCTGATCAAGACCTTCGATCCGCCGGGCGTCGGCGCGTCCGGCATACCCGAGGCTTTGCTCATCCAGCTCGCACGCTCATCGGGCACCGAAACCCTCGAATACAAGATCGTCCGCGACCACCTCGAGGACTTGGCCAGGAAACGCCATCCGCAGATCGCCCGCGCGCTGGGCACCACGGTGGAGCGCCTCGCGGAGGCGGCGGACAACATCGGGCGCCTCTCGCCGAACCCGGGCGGCGAGTTCGATCCGACCGGAAACCCCTACATCCTCCCTGACGTCGTGATCGAGCGCGACGACGACGGCCGCTGGGGCGCGCGGCTCACCGGCGAGCACCTGCCCAGCCTGCGCATCAACGATTTCTACAAGGACATGATCGGGAAAAGCGGCGTCGATCCGAAAGCCCGC
>JAYTOE010000225.1:0-2313 GCA_043747935.1 Akkermansiaceae bacterium | reverse complement strand
AAGGCGAAGTCGGCGGCGGACTTGGGGGCGAGGCCGTGGCTTTTGAAGCGCACGTCGTCGGCCAGCGCGTCGGTGGGTTCCCAGCGGTAGCTGAAGGGTGGATTGGCAACGATGGCGTCGAAGCCCGGCTTCTTGGCCGGGTTCGGCTCCCGCATCATGTCCCACTCGTTGAGCAGGGTGTCGCCGTGGAAGATGTCGAACTCCGTGTCCTTCACCCCGTGCAACAGCATGTTCATGCGGGCGAGGTTGTAGGTGGTGATGTTCTTCTCTTGACCAAAGATCTTGCCGATGGTGCCGCCCGCCTTGTTCACCTTCTTGCGCACGTTGAGCAGCAGGGAGCCGGAGCCGCAGGCGAAGTCCATCACGCTCTCCAGCCGCTTCTTCGTGCCGGTCTTCGGTTCCTGGCTGTCCAGCGTGACGATGGCGGAGAGGATGTCGGAAATCTGCTGCGGGGTGTAGAACTCGCCCGCCTTCTTGCCGGACCCGGCGGCGAACTGGCCGATCAGGTATTCATAGGCGTCGCCCAGCGCGTCGATATCCGTGGAGAACTCTGCCAGCCCTTCTGCGATCTTCTGGATGATGGTGCACAGCTTGGCGTTCCGGTCCTCATACTTTTTGCCCAGCTTGGGGGAACTCAGGTCGATCTCGGAGAACAGGCCCTGGAAGGTGCTCTCGAAAGATTCCGTCTCGATGTATTTGAAGCCCGCTTGCAGCGTGTTCAGCAACTCCGGGTTTTGGGTGCGGGCGAAGTTGGCGATGCTGTTCCAGAGGTGCGCGGGTTGGATGACGTAATGCACCTTGCGGCGCATCTGTTTCTCGAAGGCCGGGATGTCGTCCACGTTGTTCGCATACCAAAGTGCCAGCGGCACCTTGCGGGCGTCTCCGCCCACATCCGGGAAATCTTTGCCCAGTTCCTTCTTCGCCGCCGTCTCGTAGTTGTCCGAGAGGTAGCGCAGGAAGAGAAAAGAAAGCATGTAGTCGCGGAAGTCGTCCGCATCCATCGCCCCGCGCAGTTGGTCGGCGATGCTCCAGAGAGTGTTGCCCAGTTGTTTTTGGTTGGTGTCGGTCATTGGGAAAATCGGGGGCGTCAGGCGGAAACCAAGTCCGCCTCCAAAGGCGTTTCTTTCCTGAACTGGCTCACGCCCATGATGCTGAATCCGATCACCTGACCCTGCGCGTCCACGCGCTCCATCACGGCGTCGTGGTTGGTTTCCTTTTCGTAGCCGGGGGCTTCCGAGAAGCGGACTTCCAGGAAATCCGCCTCGGCATCGAACCAGACTTTCAGTTTATCGGCCATAATGTGTCTCCTGTTTTTGGTTTGTCGGTGAGATAGGCGGTGA
This sequence comes from Akkermansiaceae bacterium, assembly GCA_043747935.1. Lineage (GTDB taxonomy): Bacteria > Verrucomicrobiota > Verrucomicrobiia > Verrucomicrobiales > Akkermansiaceae > Luteolibacter. Next base: position 973 of record JAYTOE010000225.1, on the reverse strand, counting down.
TGACGAAGGCATCCGCCTCCAGGACTTTTACGACAACGCACAGCCACTTGCCACCCACAATTGTCTGGGCGTAGAACTCGTAAAACAAACGCACGGCATCATCGGAACGCGACTGGCGCACGGTCTGCGGCGCGGTCAATACCCGCTCGATCTCCGCACCCATGTCTTTCATTTCGGGATGTTCCAGAATATGCGCCATTCGTTCATCCGTCAGCCTCACCGCATGGCCGAAGCAATCCTGAATGGTTCTAACGCCTTGGGGGGCTTCTTCGGGCGTGCTCATGCCTCCACCTCCTCCGGGGATGGGAAAAGCTGCTGCATCAGGCCTTTCTTGTGGGTCTTGAGGGCTTCGTGCTTTTGGGTTTCGGCGGCGATCAGGGCGTCGAGGCTGCTCAGGCACGTGGCGATGCGTTGTTGCTCGTCTTTGTCTTCCGGATACGAAAACTGTAGTCCCTGAATGAGTCCTTGGCTCAAATTTTCCTGCCCCCCGCTGTTGCTAATCCTCCGCAGCTCTTCATAGCGGCTACTCAGATTCAGAAACACGAAGTGCGGGTCAATTTCTTCCCGTGGCAGAATTGCGGCACATGCTTGATTGGTAGCGGCTTTGACTCCTAGCATCGCGACCTGCCCGCGTGTCTTTCCTTGGCCATACATCGCCATCAGAATGGTGTTTTCTGGAAAAACCTTGGCGGATGAATTCCTCAATCCTTCTTCGCTGATAAACTCGTCCGCATCCGTGATAATATTGAAACCGACCAAAGACGTAGTGATCCAAGGAATGTTACCACTCCAGTATTTCGCCTTGGTGCGATCAGGGGTTCCGCCTGACGAAGTGCCGAAGATGTTCCCCAGCGAATCAAAAATCCACACAGGCGCGTTTTGGAATTCGGGGAAGCGGAGGCGGGGTTGGGTTTCGCCTTCGCGGGGAAAAAGCTGCTGCATCAGTCCTTTTTTATGGGTCTTGAGCGCGTCC
>JAYTOE010000224.1:0-20341 GCA_043747935.1 Akkermansiaceae bacterium | reverse complement strand
GTCCGCCAGGTTTCCCGCGACACCGTTTTAAGCACATGGATCGACTCCCTCGGCCAGTCATGGACGAGCTTCGCCAACGTCACCGTGCAGGATCCCGCCGGCCTCGCCCACACCTCCACCAGCTACGGCCCGCCCATGTCCTTCACCGGAGGCACCCGGAAAGCCGTCAGCCCCGCAGGCCGCATCACCGAGACCTACAGCGATGAAATCGGCCGCACCACCCTCACCCGCACGGGTCTCGTCACCACATCCTCCGGCCTAACCGCCGATCTGACGGAAACCGTAATGACCTACGATGGAGACGGCTTCATGCTCACCTCCACCACCGACCCCGGAGGACTCAGCCTCACCAACACCTACACACCGGACGGGCTAGCCCGCGTGAAAACCGCCAAAGATCCCCTCAACCGCACTACAACCTATACTTACGACAAGCGCGGCAACCTCCTCACCACCAAGCTCCCTGACAACCGCGAGCACAAGGCAACCTACGATGCCCTTTCGCGCAAGATCACCTCCACAGATCCCAAACTTCAGAAAATCACCTTCACCCACTGGTATGAAACAGGAAACATCCTCACCTTGAAGGATGCCAAAAACCAGACCACCACCTGGTCATACAACCTTCGCGGACAGCTCCTCACCAAGCTATATCCCAACGGTGACGACCACGCCTACACCTACGACACCCTCGGGCGCATGGAAACCCACACCACCCCGAAAAACGAAGTCTGCACCTACAGCTACGACACCCGCGACCGCCAGACCAATCGGGATTGGAACAGCAGCACTCACGACACCGAGACAGATTACTTCGCGGATGGCAAGACCAAATCCATCGACAACGGAGCCACCTTGGTTGAATATACCTATGATATTCTCGGACGCATGGACACGGAAACCCAAACCGTCACCGGCCGCCCCGCCCGCACCGTCGCCTATGATTACGACGCCGATGGCCTCCTCAGCGACCTCACCCATCCCAGCGGAAAGGTCATCGATTACGAATGGACCGCCAAAGGCCAGCTAGACAACCTAGCCGCCGACGGTCCCCCACCCCTCGCCACCTACGATTACGACAAGGCTGGACGCCTCGACCTCCTCGCCCACGAAAACGGCATAGTTGAAGATCTTGACTATGACGCCGCCAGCCAGATACAAACCCGCCTCCACAAACTGGGAGGCACCACAGTCAGCGGCCACAATTACGATTATGACAGCACCAGCCGCCGCACGGATGAAACCTTTGCCGATGGCACCACCGCTGCCCGCACCTACGGCTACGACACCGCCGACCAAGTGACGGGTGCCACCTATGGCGGTGGCCTCACAGACAGCTACGCCTACGATGCCGCCGCAAACCGCAGCAGTGCCACCGTCGCCGCATTGGGAGGAACCGCCACCACCTACACAACAAACACCGCCAACCAATACACCTCCATCAGCGGCATGTCCGCCCCGCCCGTCCACGACGCGAACGGAAATTTAACATCCCAGAACGGCAACACCTACACCTGGGACTCGGAAAACCGCTTGTTGAGCGTCACCCCGACAACACCCACGGCAGGAGAAAAATCACTCGCCTACATTTACGACGCCCACCACCGCCGCACGATCCGCAACGTCGAGGAATGGAACGGCAGCACGTGGGGACTCATCGAATCCACCCGCTTCATCTACGACGGCTGGAACGTCATCGCCGAATACGCCCTCATCTCCACCACCGAAACACTAAGCCGCGAACGCACCTGGGGCACCGATTTCAGCAGCTCATTGCAAGGCGCGGGCGGAGTAGGCGGCCTACTCATGACCGAGGAGATCACCTCCACTACCACCACCGCCTACCATTTCCACTACGACGGCAACGGCAACGTAACCGAAATCACAGACCACACCGGCGCAAAAGCCGCCACCTACCGTTACGATGCCTTCGGCAACCCCCTCGTCGCCACCGGCAGCTACGCCGCGACCAACAAATACCGGTTCAGCACCAAGCCGCTGGACGACGAAATCGTCAGCGCCCCGCTTTATTACTATGGCTTCCGCTATTACGGGCCAAGAGATGCTCGCTGGCCATCGATAGATCCGATTGAGGAGAGAGGGGGAATCAACCTTTATGGGTTCGTCGGGAATGATGGGGTGAATGCTTGGGATTATCTTGGAATGTGGAAACCTATACAAAGAAAAGGGGATCGTTGGGCTAAAACGTGCGCGGAGAACGGAGATACTTGGGAAGGTTTGGCGGGAATAGTTCATTTGTTACCAAACGAAGCACCAAAGTGGGTAAAAAATTATGATGGAGCCGCACCAACACCAGGTAAAGATTACCTAGTTCCGAATACTGTTGCTGTTTACACAGCGAAAAACACGGACGTGGCACCGGGAGGTATCGCAACCATGGCGATGCTACGGAGAGCTGTCTCTGCTATCGCCCACAAACATGATTTATTGGGATTCAAGATAGTGCGCCAGTATGATCAATCAAGTGTTCCAATTTTTGAAGAACTTTGGAATGAAGAAGGTTTATATCGATTCGCATTTTCTGGACATGGTAAAATTTTCGGAAAGGGAGGCCCATCGCCTTTTTGGGCTTATGGGGCGGATCCGGTTGGAGACAATGTTTCAACAGGACCTGTTGGCCTACTTCCATACAAGTTAAATACGGTTTTTGCGCTTCATTGTGGTGCCAATACCATTACCAACTATCAAAACAAGGCGATAAGTGTTGTCGCTGGGAAATCTCCCGCATGGTACGATTGGGATGATGAATTCGAGATCATCATTGGAGGAAAATTCCGTATACCCTGCGCAGCTCCATAAGGATGAACTCCAATCACGAATCTATATCAAAGGCTGATTTGCTCTTCTTCGGCACGGTTGCTCTGAGTTTGAGTCTCATTGCTTACTTTTCGGATCGAATCGCCACAACTACTTCGTCAGTGAGTTGGTTTGCTGTAACTATACTACTAATTTCATTGCTGCCGGCATTGGTCACATTGCGGATGTTTACTTGTCGCACACGAAACGGATGGCTTCGCTTGCTCTGCTATTGCACTATTTCCGCATTTGTTTGTATTACGGGTTTTTGGGGTGGCGGACGAGAGTTGTTTTTCTAAATCATCAGGCGATCCATAAGCGGCAAATTCTAACACTGCAAGATCCCACTGCAAGATCCCGGGAAATATGAAGAGAACCAAACAGTTGCAAGGCATTTCCGTTGTTGAAAGGGGAATTTTTTCCCCTCGCGACCGCCAGACCCTCGCCGACTGGAACACCACAACCCCCGACACTGCAAAAACCTATTGGGCGAACGGGCTCTTGAAATCCGCCGACAACACCATCTCGAAAAGCGACTATGCTTACAGTGCGAAAAACCAGCTGACATCGGAAACGCAGACCCTCGCCGGGCAAGCGGCCAAGTTAGTTTCGTACGATTATGACGCAGATGGCCTCCGCATGATCATCGGCAGTCCCTCCGGTTCCCCCGTTAACTACGAGTGGACCGCCAAAGGCCAGCTCGACAACCTCAACAGGGACATCGCCCTCAACCCTCCACCGCCGGATCTCGCGGAATACAGCTATGACAAGGCCGGACGCCTCGATACCCTCACCCACGAGAACGGCATCGTCCAGGATCTAAACTACGACGCCGCCAGCCAGCTCCAAAGCCGGATCCACAAACAAGGGGCAACCACCGTCTCCGGCCACAAGTATGTGGACAGTAACGGCGACGGATACGACCTCACCGGCCGCCGCACCGCCGAAACCTTCCCCGGCACCACCACGCCCGCGCGTATCTACGGCTACGACACCGCCGACCAGGTCACCTCCGCCAACTATGACGGAGGCGGAAGCCTCACCGATACCTACAACTACGACGCCGCCGCCAACCGTAGCAGCGCCACCATCGCCGCGTTGGGAGGAACCGCCACCTCTTACACCTCCAACAACGCCAACCAATACACCTCCATTACCGGCATGTCAGCTCCCGTCCACGATGCGAATGGCAATCTCACATCCCAGAACGGAGTCACTTACTCATGGGATAGCGAAAACCGCCTGCTCAGCGTGAGCGACGGCACCACCATCAACACCTTCACTTACGACGCCCAGCACCGCCGCGTCACCAAGCGCACTGCCATCAGCGGCACCGTCACCAAAAAAGTCCACTATGTTTACGATGGCTGGAACGTCATCGAGGAACGCACGAACACCGACACCACCCCCGGCTTCGACCTCAGCACCTTCGCCCTCACCAAAACCCAAACCTGGGGCACCGACCTCAGCGGATCATTGCAAGGCGCGGGCGGTGTCGGTGGCCTTCTCATGGTGGAGGAAATCGGAACCACCACAGCCGCCTACCACTTCCAATACGACGGCAACGGCAACGTGACGGAAATCACCGATCACACCGGTACAAAGGTAGCCACCTACCGCTACGACGCCTTCGGCAACACCCTCGTTGCCACCGGCAGCTACGCCGCTCTGAACAATTACCGGTTCAGCACAAAGCCGCTGGACAGTGAAATCGCCAACGCGCCCCTCTATTACTACGGATACAGATACTACGATCCCACCACCGGCCGCTGGCCATCAAGAGATCCGATTGGGGAAAGGGGCGGGGTGAATCTGTATGGGTTTGTAAGAAATGGTGGAGTAAATCGTTGGGACTATCTGGGATTGTCCGATTGGGATTACGATGGACAAGGACTCCATGGTCATGAAGGAAGGGTTTTTGGAAAAAACCTTACCTACGTGGTTGACTTTGATGAAAATGGGCTGCCCCACTTCAGTGCCAAAAAAAGCCATGAACATCAATTCGATTTAGAGCGTGCCAAAGCCCACTTCCAAAAGTCCATGCGTGACAAAGAGGAGGTAAAAAAAATAAGAAACGTATGTAAAAAGAGGTTTGATGAAGTTTCACTAGGGGGGCAAGATGCAGTGGCGCAAAATGGTCGTGGAGTGCGACGGTTCAAAGCGCGAGGCGGATTTTTCTTAATGGCAATGGTTGGAGTCTTAACGCTGGATCCGGCTCAAGGAGAAGAAGTGCTTTACGCGCGAGATTCATTGGAAAGAATCCGACGAAGCCTAGAGGATGGGAAAATTCCTGAGGACGAAGATATTCAGAATGCGGCTCTAGCTGCTTCGCAAATATATGGAGGAACGTATTCATACGTTTCAACTGAAGCATATTTAAAAACTTTGCAGCCTGTAGAGACTGAAGCGAGAGGAGCATGCTGCGATGAATGATAGTGAATACAATCATTCAATTTGGATTAACGAGCATGTGTTATCTCATGAGTTCCATTATGCGTGGTCTATTTTGGCGTTTGCCGACAAATGGTTTTCCGCTCGATACCAGAGAACGGCGATGATGTTTCATTATGCGTCATTGACGCCTAGAGATTTAGAAAATAGGCGCGTTAATCAATTGGCGATTTATTTAAAGAGGAATTTATCGATGGCAAAACAATGGCATCTAAAATATGCCGACGAACTTATCAAGGTGGATTGTGAGGGATTGATGGATAATCTGAATCGCGATGCTGATATATTATTAAAAGAAACCATACATCATAAAAATGGTTTTTCTAAAGTATATCGTAAGACGTTGCCAGATGGTATGATTCAAAAAATTGAGAGGACGATTTCAGGACTGGAAAAATATCTCGCTCGTGAAGGTGAAACATATTAAGTTTCCCGGAAATCGCGTTGGGGTCAGATGCGGCGTTGAAATCAAGGGGTAATTTCCGCTTTTTTATGGTGGTTTGGGTTGAAGGGTTGGTCGTGCTTTAGCACGCCGTAGATGATGTGGAGAAGCTTCGTCATGACGGCTCCCACGATGACGATCGGTAAGCGTCCTAAGAAGCGCCTCTTGTCGTAAGCGTAGTAGGTGTGCTACCTACGACGTTTACGACTACGCCGTCTTTTTGGCGTGCTGGCGCGGGCGGAGTTTTTCCGCGTAGGCTGCCGGGGTGTGCTGGGCGAAGGTCGCGGCGGTGACTTTGATGCTGGGAAGCTCCACGAAGATCCAGACGTGTTATAAGAAGCCAGGCTTCTTAACGAGATACCCCCTGCACTGGGCTTTCGGGCGGATAAGTGGGGGCGACATGAGCAGGAACAACCGCAGACGCTGGATCGAGCCTTGGAAGAATTCGACATCGTATCCGGAGATTTTTTAGCCGCATGGAAGGTGACCAGTATGTTGATGTTGTCGGTAAATCCCGTAAGTTGGATCGATAAAAATTGCCAGGAATTCCATCCGCTACATGATTCGGCTATGGAAAATCTCAAGATCTGCTTGGATGGCATTGAACTAGCCTGTGTGCCCGTCGGGGCATTTTCGATAGGTGAATTGGCAAGAGAAGTTGTCTGGCGCGGGGAGGGAATTGAGATCCTCGCTTCCGTGTGCAACGAAACATTAAGCCTTCAGATTCTTTGCGAAGGGGAATCTGTTCTGGTCTTCGCTGGAAAAGTCACCGCACCGGTGACTTTCGAATGCAAAGTGCCCGAAGGCAAGAAACTGACCCTCAATCTCCACTAAGATCATTCGGGTCATGCTTTGGGTCAGTTGCCACGGATAGGCTTTTGTTTGAACCCGGATGCATATGGCACGGAATTACATCACACGTTTCCAGACACAGAGCGCCATGCATATGATGCAAACCCTAGCCACGGACAGACAAACACTTTGTGTTCACCGTCGTCTGCGGAGGACGAGGGATGTGAAACAATACAATGCCCAAACTGTGTCCCCGAGATTCAGTCAGTGACCGATGCGGTGGCCGCATCCGCCGCCTTCTGGTGCGCCTTGAGGGCGGTTTCGGATTGTCCCTTGGCCCATGAATCGAAGTCTGCGACGGGGATGACTTCCATCGTACCGATCATGTTGGCATGTCCTTCGCCACAGAGCTGGGCGCAGACGACGAAGGTTTCCATGGGTTTCACCGGCGTGAACCACATCGAGATCTCCTTACCGGGGATGGCATCCTGCTGAACACGCATCGGAACGATCGCGTAATTGTGGATCACATCCTTCGTTCCGATATTGAGCACGGCAGGGCGCAGCACGGGGAGTTTCAGGGCAGAAGCGGTGAAATCGTCGTGGGCGTTGGGATCCGTGTAGTCGATCCCGAGGTCGTTTGAGCCGGAAATGAGGGCGGAGTCGGTACGGCCGAACTTGCCGTCGAGGCCTGGGTAATGATATGTCCAACCGAACTGCCAACCGACGACGCGGACCCGGACGGGATTTCTTTCCTGAATGGTTGCCCAATCATCCACGCGCTGCTGCCAGAGCGGGAAGGCGAAGCCCAGAAGAAGCACGGCTTCAATGATGATCACGGCGACTTCCAAGTGGCTGGAAAGGTGGCTGCGGACTCCGTCATAAGAGGCCTTGGGGCTGCGCTTGTGCCAGAACTTAAAAAGGCAGACGAAAAAGAATGATGTCCACCCAACGAAGAGGGCAATCATGAACCAGTGCACCACGATGATCAAATGATCCACATGGCCGCCGTGGGCGGAGTAGTTTTCCTGAAGGCCGATGAGTTCGGAGAAAGTCATGTTGGTAAATGCTGAAAACTGAAATGCTGAAACGCTGAAAACTGAAACGCTGAAAATTTTTTACTGGCGGACGTAGTCGTCGCGGAGTTCGGGGTCGAGATTTGCGGTGTCGCGGCGGATGATGCGGATCATGAAGAAAGCGACTCCTCCGAGCACCGCGAGGATGATGAGGAGGAGGAAAAAGATCGAGTAGCCGATGGAGTCACCGGATGCTCCGAAGGTGGCGCTACAGGTCGAGCAGGCGAGAAGGCTTGTCAGGTTCATGGTCGGATCAGAGGTGGAGTTTGGTGGCTTTTTTCAGGAAATAGGCGGCGTAGGCAGGCATCAGCAGCAGGCCGATGGCACCGACGATCCCGAAGGCGGTGGAAGCCGGCGACGGCTCGGGAGCAAGCACGAACGCCCAGAACACTAGGAACGCCGAAAACAGCGTGCATACGGTGACAAAGACGAGGTGGAAGCTACGGAGTGACATGGCTTTTTGGGTAGAAGAATGTATCGTAGATAGGGCTACTTTCCGCTAATGCAAACAGCGCGCCCATCGCGAAGAAGAAAAAGATCGCGCCGAAAAACACGTAATAGATGAGTTTCTTCTCATGGTTGAGGTGCATGAAGATCGCGGCCACGAGGGTGGACTTGGTGGTGGCGATGAGAAGGCCAAGAACGGCGTCCCATGCATCAAAACCGTGACCGCCGACATCCAGCCAATAGAGCCAGCGGGGAGCCATGACGGGAGCCTCGGCCACAAGAACCGTCAGAACGGTGCCGACTAGGAGTGCTCCGAAAACCAGTAGGTAGGTCTTCTTTGCCTTGTGGATTGCTTCAATCGAATCTGCCATTTTCTTGGAGGGTAAAAGGGTTGCTAGGTGGAGAATTACATGAGGTAAAAGATCGGGAACGCGAAGATCCAGACCAGGTCAACGAAGTGCCAGAACAGGCCGCCGACCTCGACGCGGTTGGCAAACCATTCCGGATTGGAAAGGAACATTTTACGACCGAAGACGAGGTAGTAGAGCAGCACAAGCGCTCCGCCGACCACGTGGAGACCGTGGAGACCGGTGATGGTGAAATAGATTGCATAGTAGGTGTTCCATGCCGGAGTGAATTTCGCCGCGTGGCGGATCTCCTCTCGGGGGACGGAAAGGTGTGGGAAGGTCTTTTCGCCGCGGGCTTCGTAGTTTGGCCCCTTGAACTCTTCCTTGAGCTTATCGAAGCCGCTGATCTTCACCTGCTGCTTCTCCACGCCCATTTCGCCAAGATCTTTCCAGCCCAAACGGTAAAGCTCCTTGTGCGTCAGCACCCGGATCGGAACATTTGTGGGTTTGCCATTCTTGTCCTCTTTGAAACCAAAGCGGTTATTCAGTTCTTCCTGCCTCTTCTCATTGCGGGCGAGATGCCACGCCCACGCCTCACGCACGAACTTGCTGTTTTTCATCAGCCACGAGTCGGCAATCGCGGTTTCCGGGGAGATACCCTTCTCCTTGGCCTTCATCACGAGCCACTGGAAGTCGATGGCATCGAGATTGTGGAAAACCATCGGACTAGCTTCCATCGCGCCCGTGATGACCGTGTTGTCACGTAGCGTTGAGGAGGCCGCGCCTTCCTTGATATCGCGGGGTTTGAAAAGAAAACGAGTCGACGGATCGACCGTGAACTCGACGGTGGAAACCTCTGTCAGCAGGCGGGGTTCGAGCGCAGTGACATCGATATTCACATCCTTGGCGAGCTGCCAGCCGCTTTTGCCAGGGTTCGCTTTTTTGGCCTCTGTCCACTCCAAACGAAGAGCGGCGGTGCGCAGTTCGGCGTTGTGTTTCAGAGCAGCGAGCTGGGCTTTCTTGATTTTTTCAAGAAGATCCAAACTCAGTGCGTCACCCGCTTTGGCAAGGGTAACCTCTTCCTTGCCTTCCTCCGTGACCATCTTGATGTCGGCGGTGAGCTTAATATCCGAAGTAACGTGCTTCGCCTCGGAGAGCATTTCGCTGACCCATGTTGCATGGAAACGCTTCACATTGAAGGTGACCTTCTCCGCGACCACGCGGATCATGTTCTCTTCGATCTTCTTACCGTTGCGATCAAGGACGTAGTCTTCCTCTTTCGGGTGGTGGTGGTCTGCGTCATCTTTCAGTTCGTAAGCGAGGTGGCCTTCCACGACGGTGTAGTCATTGAGGCGTGCTGCCTGGTGGTGGAACTTGACGTTGTATTCGATGCCCTTGAGCACCATGAAGATCGCAGCACAGGCGACGGTGATGGCCATGTAGATTTGGAACTGCCTCCAATTCCCCAACTTCAGCGCGACCCATGCGAAGACGACCGTGACCGACGAGGCGATGAGGATGAAGGTGTTGATCAGACCCGGCAGCACGGGAAGCGTCCGCTCCGGCCACGGGTAATCTGCCCCCATCCGGAGGTATACGTAGGCGGAGAAGAAGCCGCCGAAGAGCATGACCTCGGAGGCCAGGAAGAGCCAGATGGCGATCTTCGAATTGATCAGGCCCGTGTCCTTGCGGGGATTGACGATGTAGGGAATTTCCATTTCTAGAGAAGTTTGCTAGTGTTCAGTGTTCAGTTTTCAGGGACTGAACTTCAGTGATGACCCTTGTCCGCAGTTTCGTCCGCTGATGCCTGCGGCTTGTCTTTCGGAGCCTCCCATTGCGGATAGTAGTCCTTGTCGCAATCCGGGCGGGAATACTCGTAGGGTCCGCGATAAACGGCGACATCGAAGGTGAAATTGCCGTGGCCAGGAGGTGTTGGGGTCGCCCACTCGAGGGTGGTCGCATTCCACGGGTTGTCGCTCTCCACTTTGCGACCCGTTTTCCAGGAGAAAAACAGGTTGATGATGAACGGGATCTGCGCGACGGCGAGAATCCATGCGCCATAGGACATTACGATATTGAGATCGATGTGCTGCGCGATGGTGTTGGCGAAAACATTGGCACCATCGGCGGTGGCGGCGGTCGCTTTGTCGAGATAGGCGTCGCCTCCGTTATACCAGCGGCGATGGAAGCCCGCCATACCTTGTGTGAGCATCGGGAAGAAGATGATGTTCATGCAGATCAGGCTGGGCCAGAAATGCACGTGCGCTAGGAAACCGCTCATGTAGCGGCCGGTGATTTTCGGATACCAATGGTACACGCCCGCGAAGAGGCCGAAGAGGATGCCGGGCGCGACGACGTAGTGGAAGTGGCCGATCACGTAATAGGTGTCGTGGAGGTGGAGGCCGACGAGATTGAAGGCGAGCGGCAGGCCGGTGAGGCCGCCGATACCGAACATCGGGATGAAGGCGCAGGCCCAGAGCATCGGAGGAGTGAAACGGATCGATCCGCCCCAGAGCGAGATGAGCAGCGCGGTGATAATGATCACCGAGGGGATCGAGATCAGCACCGTGGTGGTCTGGAAGAAGGTTGAAACCGCCGCGCCCATACCCGTCATATACATGTGGTGCGCCCAGACGATGAAGGATAGGAAGCCGAGGATGAGAAGGGAATAGACCATCGACTTGTAGCCCCACAGCGGCTTGCGCGTGTTGCACGGGATGATTTCCGCGACGCAGGCGATGGCCGGCAGCAGGAGGACGTAAACCTCCGGGTGGCCGAGGAACCAGAAAAGGTGCTGGAAGAGCAGCGGCGAGCCGCCGCCGGAGAGATCGGCCAGACCTTCGGATTTCGTGAACAGGCCGGAGGGCATGAAGAAGGACGAATGGGCGACGCGATCCATCAACTGCATGATGCCCGCCGCCTCAAGCGGAGGGAACGCCAGCAGCAGGAGGAAACCGGTAACAAGCATTGCCCAGACGAAGAAGGGCAGGCGCATCCAGGTCATACCGCGGGCTCGAAGGTTGATGATCGTGGTGACGAAATTCACCGAACCGAGCAGCGAGGAGGTGATCAGGCAAACAAGGCCGAGCAACCACTGCGTCTGACCGGCGAGCCATTGGTTCACGATCTGCCCGTCGGCAAAACCGGCGAGCGGGGAGTAATTCGTCCATCCGGATTTCGCGGCTCCGGATTCCATGAAGAAGGAGGCGCACATGATCAGGCCGCCGACCAAGTACACCCAGTAGGAAACCATGTTGAGCTTCGGGAAAGCCATGTCCACTGCACCGATCTGCAGGGGGGTGACGTAGTTTCCGAAGGCACCAAAGCCCAGCGGCACGATGCCGAGGAACACCATGATCGTGCCGTGCATCGCGCCGAACATGTTGTAGGTTTCGCCCGTCACCTTTCCGTCCAGCAGCCAGCGTGCTTTCCAGTTTTCAGTAAAGATCCAGCTCATCCACTCGGGGAGCGGCTCGTGCGGGTAGGCGATGCTCCAGCGCATCACCATCATCAGGTAAAATCCGAACGCCAAGAACAGCATGGCGGTGATGCCATACTGCATTCCGATCATCTTGTGATCGGTCGAGAAAATATATTTTTTCCAGAAAGGAATCTCGTGATGATGGTCGTCGTGCGAATGGTCGTGACCGTCATGGGATGCTGCGTGGGCGCTCATAGGTAGGTGAAAACTTTAAACTTTAATTTCTAAACTCTAACGAAGCTGAGCTTATTCCATCGGGGCGAGAGTGGCGGGGTTGACCATTACGTCGGGAGGCATCTGCTCGCCGGGGAGCATGACCTTGTGTTTCGCGAGGATCTCCTCTGTGGTAACGGATTGCCCCGCCTTTTCCCGCGAGGCGGATATTTCGAGGGCGCTTTTCGCCATCTCGACGGTAACCACGTCCCCGGTGGAATTGCCGAAGCTATTGCGGACGTAGGTCATCACGCCGGCGAGGTCTTCCGGTGTCATGCCCGCACCCTGTGGAGGCATGATGCCCGCGCCGTAGGTCTTGCCGGTGCTGATCGGCCCCTGGATGCCGTTGAGGATGATCATCGCGAACTTCTGGTTCTCGCCGATGACGTATGCCGATCCGGCGAGCGATGGATAGTTGGTTCCATCCCCCTTGCCGTCGGCGCCATGGCAGCCGTTGCACTTCGCGGAGTACATCTTGGAACCCTTGGCGCTGAATGCGACAAGCGCGGCCTTTGCCTCCGGGCCAGAATCGGTGCCACCGGGTGCGGTGCCGCGCACGTAGTCTTCGCGAAACGTGCTGTCGTATTTGAACAGGGTTCCGGCATTACCGAGCACGCCGCCTGCGATCAGAAGGACGACACCACATGCGGTGATCACCCAAAGCGGGACGGACTCGCGACCACTTTCGGAGAGATGTTTTTCACGCGCGGCGGCGGAACATTCACTCGCGACGCGACCGTGCGCCTGGGTCACGTTGATCGTTTCGTCGAGATCGGGATTCGATGGCTGGTTGGGCGAAGACATGGTTGGAAAAGGGTTCGGAATCCGTTTGCGATCAGGGAGCTGCGGGAGCTGCAGGAGCTGCGGGAGCTGCGGGAGCTGCGGCGACCGCGGCGGTCGGAGGGGCGAAGTTGAGGGAAGCTGGCACTGCTTGGTCTTTTTTCAACGAGAGAAGATAGGAAACCAGGGCGCGTGCCTCGGGTTTTGGGGTGATCTCCATTCCCTCTTCCACGGGGAAAGGGAGGGATACTTCGGATGGATTTCCCTTGATCTCGGTAACCTTGAAAAGGAAACGGAAGGAAGGGCACGAAGAGAGACGGCGCTCGGGTATCCAACGCGGGTTATAGAGGTGGGCGAACAACCATGCTTCGGGATCCTCACCCTTGGCATAGATCGCTTCGATGCGACGGGCGAGGTTGGAGAGATCAGGACCAAGCCTGGTGACTCCGATCTGTGCGATCTTTTCACCTTGGTAGTCGAAGGCATTTGTTTCCCTGCGTGTATCGCCGCGTTCCTCGTCCCCCGCAATACCGCCCATGTCGGGACGGAACATGTCATTGCCCGCGTAGGTGGGACGGACAAGCTGGGAGTGACATTGATAACAGCCGTTCGCGGCGTAAACCTCAGCACCATCTTCGATGCGTCCCGCGCGCTTGGGAATGTAAACGGCGTTCGTGCCGTCGCCTTCTTCGACGGCGATCGGCTCCATCGAGCGCATTTTGAAAAAAGGAACGATGACAATAGCCAACCATGCGACACCGAAGCTGGCGGAAAGGCTTAGAACGAAAGTGCGGAAGCTCATTTGGGGAAATTTTAAACTCTAAATTTTAAATCCTAAATTCCATGCTAATGGGCGGAGGCGGTGATGGAACCGGCATTGTCGATATCTCCATCCTCGCCGTGCGGGCTACCGTGGTGGCCGGAAACTAGCAAGGTGGGGTGAGTGCTGCGGCGACCGAGGCGGAGCCACATTACGGTGAGGTGCACGAAGAAGAAGAAATTCGAGAGAAGGATGCAGCACCAAACGAGGGTGATGGCCCAAGAATAAGACACCGCCCACTTTGCCACCTCTGTCCATGGCTGCTCAAACTGCTCCTGACCGATACCCTGCTGGACACCACCGAAAATGGCGATCAAAGCGATGATCGCGACACCGTAAATCGATGGGAAGAAGTGCCATTTGATGAGTCGGCGTGAAAGCCATTCGCGGCGAGTGACACGAGGCACGATGAAGTAGATCGCGCCGAACATCACGAAGCTGAAAAAGCCGTAGATGGATAGGATTTCAAAACCGTAACCCGACATCGAGAACTGGGTGAACTCCAAGGTTTTTCCTGGGATGTTGAGGAACACGGCGGCGATGGCCATCACGATGAGTCCGATGACACCTGCCATCGTGAAACGCAGCGTGGGGCTGTTGTTCGCGACCTCGGGATCTGCGATGGCGGTGCGAAGGATATTCACGGCGGAGGTCAACGCAGGGACAAAGAACAGGATCGTTGCGGCTGCACCGAGATAGGGGATGAAATACGGGATCGGTGCGCCGGTGAGTTTCTGCATGCCCGCCCACGGCATGATCACGGCGAGCGACCAGAAACCGAGCTGAGCGAGCGAGTAGCTGTGGATCGGGCGTCCGGAGACCTTGGGAACGAGATAGAACGCGGTGCCGAGGGCGACCGGCGTGAAGAACAGGAAGATCAGGCTGGATTTATACCAAGCGTTGATACCCGCAGCCATCACGGGATTTCCGGGCATCATGTGAAGAAGGACGTTGGCGGTGATGAAAACCCATGGGAACCAGATCATTGCCGCCATGAGATACCACTGGGAAATGTAAACGTGGCCTTCGGGGCGCACCTTGAACTGGACGAGCGACCACACCACGATGGCGAAATAGCTGAGCAGCAGGACGGGCCAGCAGAAGGCGGGGAATTCCATCCATGGCATACCGGTTCCGAAGCCTGCGAGGATGCCGATGATGCCCACGGAAACACCGAAGTTCCAGACGTGCCCGGCGGTGAGGATGATTCCGGCGGCGCGGCATTCCTGGCGGGAAAGGCGGGAGAGCATCCAGACGATGACACCGAAGGCGGCCTGGAAGCCCCAGCCGTAGATGAGGGCGTTGAGGTGGGCGGCCTGGGTGCGCCCGTAGGTGAGGAAGCCGCAGCCGTCGAGGAAACCGGGCGAGTGGACTTTTGCGGAGGAGATGATCCCGAGGATGATGGAAACCGCGAGCCACGCGGCTCCGCTGGTGAGGAAAAACATCACGGGATGGCGCAGCGAGCGGTCGATGGACGCGCGCAGCACGGCGTCCTGCTCAAGATTGTTTGAAACTTCCGATGACATGGGCTGGTTTGAAAAGTGTTACGGCTTGGTGAGTTCCTCGACGGTGACCTGGGGCTTGCCGACCTCACCGCGCAGGGGGGTGACCTGCTCCGGTTTCACGGCCGAGGCCTTGTTGCCGAAGCTGTTGCGGATGTAGGTGAGAACCCCGGCGATCTGCTCGTCGGTCTGGTAGGCCATCGGGGTCATGCCGGCGGGAAAATTGTATTCCTTACCAGCCACCATGATGGGGCCTTTGAGTCCGCGGAGCTGGATGAGGATCAGGTTGGAAACCGGGCCGGTGACCCATTCGGAACCGGCGAGCGGCGGGCCGGCCGCAGTCCCCTCCCCGTTCTGGCCGTGGCATGCGCCGCAGACGAGGAATTGGGCTTTGCCGATCTCCATGACGGCGGGGTCAATGGGCGCGTCGGCGTCGGCAGCGGGCGTGTCGATGCTTCCGAGATCGGCGACAGGAGCTTCGGCGAGTTTCTTCGCGGTATCGGAACCCGGCACAACCTGCTCGGGTTTCTCGACGGCTACGGGTTTGGACGTGGCGAGTTTCCCGGCAACATCGGCGACAACGGCATGAATCTGTTCCTTGGTGAGCGTGGTCGCCTGGGCGGTGTCGATCTCTTTCCTGATTCCGTAGCGGATCTCTCCGGCTGCGTCCTCAGGAGGTTTCGCTTTGCCGAACCATCCGAAAAGCGCCCCGGCTCCTAGGATGAGGAGCAGGATGACGGCGAAGAGCGTGAAGACCCCAAGGCCGTCGATGAAGGCTTTGATACGGATCAGGGGATTGTCGCGGGTGGGGTCCATGCTTGGGAAGAATCAGTTGGAAAGGTTCGCGGATTCGAGGATGCGGGGATCGCGGTTCGGGTAGAGTGAGTGTTGACCGAGGGCGCGGAGAAGGAGGAACAGGAAGGCCGCGCCGATGGTCACGAAGGCGAGGATATCGCCCCAGAACGCACCGGGGATGGAGGGGGTGATCGTTCCGAACACATCCGGCTTGATGTTGCCGAGGGACACGCCGCGCTCGGGGATGACGATGAGGTAGTGGTCGAGCGCGTGCATGCAGAGCGTGTATGCCGCGACGATGGAGAGGTATTTCGGGTTCTTCTTGAGCCAGGCCTGGAGCAGCACCACGAAGGGCACCACAAAGTGGCCGAACACGAGGAAGATCATCGCGGTGTTCCAGCCGTCGGTGTTGCGGATCAGGAAATAGGAGGTTTCCTCGGTGATGTTCGCATACCAGATCAGGAAATACTGCGAGAATGCGATGTAGGCCCAGAACGTGGTGAAGGCGAACATGAGTTTCCCCATGATGTGGAAATGCTCGGGGCCGGTGACGTGCTTCAGGTGGCCGCGGCTTTTCAGGAAGGTGCAGACGAGGACGATGACCGCCATCGAGTTCAGCGCGGAACCGGCGAAGAGATAGACGCCCCACATCGTGGAGAACCATTTGTAATCGAGACCCATCACGAAATCGAAGCCGGTGAAGGTGATCGTGAGAGCGAAGATGATGAGCGGGTAGTTGGAGTGGTAGCGCGCCCTGAGAAGCCGCTCGGTGCCGGGGTTCGGATCGGTGTCCTGCGAGGTGGAGAGCTTGCGCAGGAACCAGATCACCGTGCTGAGGGCCAGACCGTAAAATACGAAGCGGCCGAACCAGAACGGCATGTTCATGAACCAATGCTTGGCGTAAAGCAGGTGATCGGCGTGATGGAGATGATCCTTCACGGAGGGCACGGCACCCTTGGCGATTTCCTCGCAACCGTCGCGGTGGATGTTCATCCACTCGTAGAGGTATTGGTTCACCTGCGGGAAAAGCAGGGGAATGCCGAAGAGGAAGATCCACGGGAAGGTGGAGCCAAGGTTCTCGAAGGTGCGGCGGACAGAGGTGCCCCAGCCGGAGTTGGAGACGTTGTGGAGGAGAGTCCAGAACACGCCGCCGATGGAGAGGGTGAGGAAAAAGTAGAACGCGAAGAGCCATGAGTAGGCGTAGGTGCCTTGGAGCTTCGGAAGCCACTGATTGAACCCACCGAATAGTGCGACTAGGCTCACAATCGTGCCGAGCGCGGCGATGGCAAGCGAGAGGGTCTTCGCCTTGGCGACCTTCGAGTTATCGAGGTGGTCGCCGTGGATGGCGATGTCAGCGGATGTTACGTGATGGGACATCTGGGAAAAAGTTATTTGGCTACGGTGGCGGCTTCTTTCGCGGCCTGGAGCGTGCGAACGTAGGAGATGATCGCCCAGCGGTCGCGGACAGGAATGTTCGCACCGTATCCGGACATCATGCCCTTGCCGTGAGTGATGACTTCAAACATGCGACCGTCGGGATAAGACGCCGACTTGAAAGGGTCGAGGTGTAGGTTCGCGATGCCGGGGACGCCATACTTCGAAGTAACGCCGAGACCGTCGCCGGAGGCACCGTGACAGACGGCGCAATAGATACCGAAGCGCTCCTCGCCGCGGCGAATGAGGGCTGCTGCGGTATCCGCGGTGAGTTCCAGTTCCTCGGGCATTCCGCTGCCGAAGTAATCGCCGACATGGCCTGTGTAATAGTAGCCCGGTTGGCCGCCGAACTCGTATTCCGGGATGCCGCCGATGAGGGTCGCGCCTTCCTCGTTGAAGCCGCGCGGCTGCGTTTCGGCCACAGGAAGCCTTGCTCCCTGGCGATCCGAGAAAAAGGAACTAGGCGACTGAGCCTTCTGTTTATCCTGGTTATCCATGTCCGGGAAGACCTGGACGGGAGGCTTCGTGAAATGCTGACCACGGAACCTTCCGATCCCGACGACGAGAACGGCGATGAGAGCGTAGCTAAGGAAGAAGTAGCGCATGGAAGAATTGAATATTGGATATTGAAAATTGAGTATTTTCCTCAGTCTTCCTCTTCGACGAGTTCGATGTTTTCTCCGCCGATTTCGGAGAGAAGGCTGCGTGTGGAGTCGGGGCTGAATTTCGCGTCGCGTGCCTCGATGGCGATGAAGAAACCGTCGTCGGTGGCGCGGTGGAACTGCTTGCTGGCGAAGAGCGGGTGGTTGAGGCGAGGGAGCTGGATCAGGCCGAGCAGGCCGAAGAGCACGGTGAAACCGGAAAACAGGATGGTCAGCTCGAACATGATCGGGAAGAAAGCCGGGATCGTGAAGATGTTGGTCGGCTTTGCCTGAACGACGGTGGGGTAAATCAGCACCTGGGTGGAGTAGGCCAGGGCGAAGGCGGTGGCAGTGCCGGTCACACCGCCGAAGAAGACGAACCATGGCAGAATGGAGCGTTTCATGCCCATCGCGGTGTCGAGTCCGTGGACGGGATACGGCGTGTAGCAATCCCATTTACGGAAGCCCGCGTCGCGGATCTTCTCGGCGGCCTTGTAAAGCGCAGAGGCACTTTTGAACTCGGCCAGGTAGCCATAAACTCGTTTGCGGGTGGTGCTCACGTTGGGGATGTTAGAAGTTATTGGTTAGAAGTTATTTGTTTCAGCGTTTCAGCTTTCAGGATCTCAGCTTTTACCCTCAACGAACTCCTTCTGGTAGGAGGCTATCTCCTGCGTGCCGTGGTCGGGATGGGATTCGTTGTCGTCAAAGTGCGGATCGCTCTCAAGCTTCGTCCATTTGACCTCGGCGATGTTGATGCAAGGCAAGAAGCGCAGGAAGAGGAGGAACAGCGTGAGGAACAGGCCGATGGTGCCGACGAAGGTCATCATTTCGACATAGGACGGGCTGTAGGTTTTCCAGTCCCCCGGCAGCCACATGCGGGCGAGGGTGGTTACGATGATCACGAAGCGCTCGAACCACATGCCGACGTTCACGCACATCGCGACAATCATCACGACCCAGAGGTTTTCCCGGCAGGCCTTGAACCAGAACACCTGTGGCGAAAGGACGTTGAGCGACATCATCGCGGCGTAGGCCCACCAATACGGACCGGCGATGCGGAACTTGAAGGCATCGATCTCGTAGATCGCGCCCGAGTAGAAGGCGACGAAGAGCTCCATCAGGTAGGCGTAGCCGACGATCGTGCCGGTGAGCAGGATGATCTTCGCCATGTTATCGATGTGCTTCATCGTGATCAGATCCTGCAGGCCGTAAATAAAACGGGCGGGAACCATGATCGTGAGCACCATCGCGAAGCCGCCGAAGATCGCGCCGGCCACGAAGTAGGGTGGGAAAATGGTGGTGTGCCAACCGGGGACGACCGAGGTGGCGAAGTCGAACGAAACGACCGAGTGGACGGAAAGCACGAGCGGCGTGGAAAGCGCGGCGAGGAGGAGATAGGCCATCTCGTAATGGCTCCACTGACGGTTACCGCCGCGCCAGCCGAGGGCGAAAATTCCATAGAGAATCTTGCGGAGGCCGGGTTTGCAGCGGTCGCGGATCGTGGCGAGGTCGGGCACCATGCCGAGGAACCAGAAGATCAGGGAGATGGTGAAATAGGTGGAGACCGCGAAAACGTCCCAGAGCAGAGGCGATTTGAAGTTCTGCCAGATCGCGTTCGCGTTGGGGACGGGGGCGAGGAACCATGCGAACCAGACGCGACCCACGTGGAAGGCCGGGAAAATGCCTGCGCAGATCACGGCGAAAATGGTCATGGCCTCGGCGGCGCGGTTGATGGAGGTTCGCCAGTTCTGCCTTGTCAGGAAAAGGACGGCGGAGATCAGTGTCCCCGCGTGGCCGATGCCGATCCAGAACACGAAGTTGGTGATATCCCATCCCCAGAACACGCGGTTGCTCATGCCCCAGACGCCAACGCCCGTGGACACAAGATAGCTCAATCCGCCGCCGACCCCGATGAGGGCGATGAGCGAACAAGGAATGAAAAGCAGCCACCAAAGGAAAGGCTGGCGGTTCTCGATGATGCCGCAGATCCGATCCGTGATCCAGTGGTAGGAACGGTCGTTGAGGATCAGCTTTTCGCGCTTGAGGACCGGGAGTTTCACTCCGGAGTCCGCGTGGTCGGTGTTCGAGGCCATTGAGTTGGGGAAAGTCGTTAGGGAAGCGGGGAGAAGACACAAGACACAAGACGGTAAGACACAAGAGGAGAGGGATTCTCGCTGTGCTGTGCCGTGGTCTTCATCTTATCTTGTGTCTTGTGTCTCAAAATCTTGTGTCTTTTAAACCATGTGGATGGTGGATTGACCGACGTACTGCGCATCCGGCATGGCTGGGTTCGGATTCTTGAC
>JAYTOE010000223.1:0-1560 GCA_043747935.1 Akkermansiaceae bacterium | reverse complement strand
TCATCGACGGTGAAGGCGACGACATTGGTGAGGCCGGAGATCAGCGAGGAAAGCAGCACCTCGGTATGGCCCACCTGGCGGGTGAAGGTGTCCATGTCGTTGTTGAGATATTTGCTTTCCAGTTTCGGAACATGCTTGCTGACGATGTCCGTCATCATGTCGATCTTGCGGTTGCGCTCGCGGATGCCCTCGATGGATTCCGCGTAGTTGCTGACCTTGCGGTTCTCGATGCCCGCGACGTGGCGCGCCAGTTCGGTCTCGGTTCCGGCCGCGAACTCCAAGACCTTGCGCTGGAGCTCGTAGCGGATCTGCTCGTTCTTGTCGGTGGAGACGGATTTGAAAATCTCATCCACCGCGATGCCCGGGCCGCCGAAGGCGTAGTTCGGTTGCTGCGGGCCGCGTGCCGAGAAGCCCTTGGCGATGCCGTTGAGGCCGCCGCGCGGATTGCCGCCGCCGGTGGGGAAACACGCCAGCTCGATGTGCTCCAGGGGGGAGGGGAAAAGTTTCGCGAGCTCGAAATCGACGGTCGCCCACTTGATCGAGCTGTTGCGCTCGTTCGCCTTGTAAACACCGAGCGCCGAGCACCAACCGTGGTGGCCGACGGTGCACATTTTTCCCGAGAGTCCCTGGAGGATGGTGAGGTTCTCCTTGTGATCCGCGAGCGGCCCCATCCACTCGGGGAGCGTGTGGGAATCGAGATCCACCTCGTAAGGGCGTTTCTTGTTTTCCTTCTCCATGAGGTCGGTGCCGAAGGACGGCGGCACCATCACCTTGGGGAAAAGCCCGTTGCCGCGATGCATGAAGATGAAACGCATCGGGGGTTTTCCCGAAAGTCCGGAAGCCGTCTGCGCGGCGTGGAGCCGTGGCATCATGCCGGGCAGGGAAAGGCCGCCCATCGCGAGGAAGGCGTTGCGGATGAATTCGCGTCGGTTGTTCATGGTGCGGATCTTATTTGCGGTAGATGAAGGAATCGGAGGTGAGCAGGGATAGGATGACCGCCTTGAAGCTGCCTCCACTCGACACGTAGGCGTTATCCGCGTCAATCAGCGTCTTCGAGTCGGAAAGGGTCTCGTTGCGCCCCATGTAGAAGCGGAAAGCGTGCCGGATGATGGATTGGCGCGTGCGGTCTGACTTCGCGAGGCGGTCGATCATGTCCGGCGCGTCCTTCACCTCGCCGTCGAGCTTGGGATCGCCGGTGCCGCGCAGCTCGCCTTTGGGATCGACGGGAAGGGTCTTGTAGACATTGAAATACTTGAGCTGCTTTCCGATCACGTTCTCGGGATGCTCGATGGGCTCCTCGATGCGGAAGCGACCGAAGTCGTCGTACATCTCGAAGGGCAGGCCGAGCGGGTTCATGTATTCATGGCATTTCCAGCACTCCTGTTGGTGCATGGTCACCTTGTCGAGGCGCTGGCGCAGGGTCTTCGTGTGATCCTCAGGGACGACGGCATCCACGGTGATCGGGACATCGGGCACGCGCCCGGCGAGGAGTTTCTCCTGGACGAAACGCCCGCGCCGGACGGGATCGTTCTCGGTGTTGAGCGAGTGGGCGATGAGCCA
>JAYTOE010000222.1:0-2254 GCA_043747935.1 Akkermansiaceae bacterium | reverse complement strand
AATCCCGGCACGCTGTGGGTGGTGCTTTCCGCCGGGGAGCGGCAGTCCCTTGAATGGATGGAGAAGGCGAAGCAGTGGGTGAAGGCGTTTAATCTGGCGATGACGTTCATCGAAGAACGGGACTCCGCCGAGGCTCGGATGAAGAGCGCGGAGATCCGTTTCGCCAACGGCAGCCGGATCATCGCCCTCCCGGCGAACCCGGACACGGCGCGGGGATACTCCGGAAATGTGATTCTCGATGAGTTCGCAATCCACCGGGATGGGGCGGAAATCTGGCGAGCGATGTATCCATCGATCACCAACCCACTCAAGCGCCAGCTCAAGGTGCGCGTGATGTCCACACCCAAGGGCATCGGCAACATGTTCCACCAGATCTGGCAGAAGGACGGATGGAGCAAGCACCGCACGACGATTTATGACGCGCTGGAAGGCGGGCTGAAAGTGAACCTTGAGGAAATGCGCCAGCAATGCGCGGATGAGGATTCATGGAAACAGGAGTTTTGCTGCGAGTTTATCGACACCGCCCGCACCGCGTTTTCCTACGAGGTGCTCGCCGCCTGCGAAAGCGATGACGCCACCACCGAATGGCCGGAAGGCTACAAAGCGACCGGCCCCGTCTATTGCGGGATCGACGTGGGAAGCATCAACGATCCGACGGTGTGCGTTTCCTTCGAAAAGCTCGGCGGACGGATGATCATGCGGGAAAGGCTTGTGCTGAAATCCATCGAACTATCGGATCAGGACAGTATGTTAGATCATGCCATCCGCCGCAGTGCCCGTTGCGGGATCGACGCCAGCGGCATCGGCCTGGACCTCGCACAACGCCTCGCCCGCAAGCACGGCGGAAAAGTCACCAAGCAGGTGACGACTGCGCCGTGGAAACGCCAGGCCTTCGCCCGCCTGCAGCACCGATTCAATGACAAGGGCATCGCCATCCCGGCCTCCCGCGAGATCTGCGAGGACTTCCATGCCTACGAGGTGAGCGGTGCCGCCGAGCAAGCCCGCTACCGCGCCCCCCGCACCGAGGACGGCCACAGCGATACGGCCTCCGCCACGGCCCATGCCTTCGATGTGGCGGAGTCTGGATCGCAAGGCTCGTTCACCGCCGAAAGCCTCGCCGCCACCCGCATCCAGCCCGCCGCCCGCAGCCCCATCTTCACACCCCGCCGCCGATGAAAAACACCTCTTCCAATCCTCAATCTCCAATCCTCAATCCCCAATCAGGCGGGACTGCCTCACCGCCGCGTACGGCGCAGGGTGCCTTGGCCTTTGATCCGGCGACGCGCATGTTTTCCGCGAAAGCGACCACCCCCCCCTTAAAACGGGCGACAGGCGGCATCTCGGAAATCCTCCTACCGCACGCCCGCAGCCGGTGGATCGGCCCACGCGCAGCGGAGATGATACCCGCCCGCATCGAGCAGATCCTGCGCACGGCGCTCACCTCTGAATCCCCCGCCAACGAACAGGCTCTTTACGACCTGATGGAAAGCACCTGGCCGCGCCTCCTGAAAAACATCACGGAGGTGAAGGAAGCCGTCCTCGGCCTCGATTGGAACCTGATGGACGCCGATGACGGCGAGGCGGTGATCGGCGCGAAGCAGCTCATCGAGCGGGCACGCGACGGCATGAAGGGAGACCCCTGCGGCGATGGCCACGGCTGGCGCTCCACGCTCGGCGCCCTGCTCGATGCGCGGGCGCGCGGGATCTCCGTTTCGGAGATTGATTGGGAATACCGGGGCGGCGCGAAATTCCCCGGCGCATGGCTGCCACGGCAGACGCGCGACGCCCATCCTCGCTTCTTCGGCTGGAAGCAGGATGGTGCTCTCATGTTCTACCCGGACGGACAGCCGGAAAAATCCATCCCCTTCCCTCCCAACAAATTCCTCATCGCGATCAGCAAGGCTGGGAAAGGACACCCCTCCGGCACCGCCCTGCTGCGCTGCCTTGCCTGGTGGTGGGCGTCCATGAACTTCTCCCAGGAGTGGCTCCTCAACTTCGCACAGATCTTCGGACAGCCGTTCCGCTGGGCGACATACGATGCCAGTCAAGAAGGCGTCCGCGACGAGCTGGCGGCGATGATGGAGGCGATGGGATCTGCCGCTTACGGAGTTGGCCCCGATGGCACGAAGGTCGAGTGGCATGAAAGCTCCAAGTCCGGGGCGGATAATCCGCAGGCTTACATGCTCACGCTGGCGGACACCGCGTGCGATCTGCTGATCCTCGGGCAGACACTGACATCGAGCGTGGGCGACAG
>JAYTOE010000221.1:0-2287 GCA_043747935.1 Akkermansiaceae bacterium | reverse complement strand
CGCGCTGCTCGGATGGCTGGGGCACAGGCAGTTTCCCGGCCAGTTTCCTGCTGGGAAATCCCATGGAAAGGCGCACGCGGAGGATGCCGACGGGGCACTTGTCCTGCCTCCGGCTCCGAAGGCGACTTGGCGGCGCGCCATCCAGATCGCCTCGCTTTGCCTGGGACTGTGGTTCGCGCCCATCGTGGCGCTGGGCGTTTGGCTCGGCTGGGACAGCGTGCCCGTCGCGCAGGGCTTGTTTTTCAGCAAGGCGGCGCTGGTCACTTTCGGCGGAGCCTACGCCGTCCTGCCCTACGTCGCGCAGCAGGCGGTGGAGCACCACCAGTGGCTGACCCATGCGCAGATGATGACCGGACTCGCGCTCGCGGAAACCACGCCGGGGCCGCTGATCATCGTGCTGGAGTTCGTAGGCTTCGTTGGCGGTTGGCGGAATCCGGGGAGTCTCCCCCCCCTCGGCGGCGCGACCCTCGGCGCGGCGATCACCGTCTGGACGACCTTTCTTCCGTCGTTTCTCATGGTTTTCCTCGGCGCTCCCTTCGTTGAAGGTCTGCGCAACATGCCCCGGCTCGGAGCCAGCCTGACGGCGATCACCGCCGCCGTGGTCGGCGTGATCCTGAATCTCGGGGTGAAATTCTCGACCCACGCCCTCTGGCCGGAGACAGGGGGCGGTTTCGATGTTTTCGTGGCGGTTACGGCCTGCGCGGCCTTCCTCGCGCTGAAAATGTTCAAGGTTCCCTTCACCGCCGTCCTCACCGCCTGCGCGCTGCTGGGCTTGGCAACGACATTTATCGCGCCGTGAAAAGGCTTGCACAGGGGGATGCCGCGACCTAACCCATGCCCATGGCTCTTGAAACCACATTGATTCTCTTCAAACCCGACGCTGTCGCGAAAAACCTCACCGGCGAGGTGCTCGCCCGTTTCCAGAAGGAAGGCTTCCTCGTCCGCGGCATCAAAATGATGACCCTCAGCGACGAGATCCTCGCCGAGCATTACTCGCACATCGCCGACAAACCGTTTTTCCCCTCCGTCCGCAACTTCATGCAAGAGACCCCGGTCATCGCGCTCGCCCTCGAAGGCGAGGACGTGATCTCCCGCGTCCGCGACCTGCTCGGCCCCACCGATTCCATGGCCGCCGCCCCCGGCACGATCCGCGGCGATTTCGGCTTCAAGGACGCCGATGCGAAAATGCGCAACGTCTGCCACGCCTCCGATTCCCCCGAAGCCGCCGCCGACGAGATCAAGCGCTTCTTCAAGGACGGCGAGATCTTCTCCTATTGATAACCCGCGCTTCGAAGGGCGCGGCGAACGCACAGGGCAAGGCTCTCTTACTTGAAATTTGAGTTTTGAATTTTTCCCTCCTCCTCCACTCCCTCGAGCCGAAGCCTGACCGCAAGGCTCTGGAGGAAATCACCGTCGATGTGCCTTCCGTGGCGCGAGCCGATGCGGCGGGCATTTTGCGGGGTTGGTTCGGGATCGTTTCCTCGGGTCTCAGTATCGAAGACGCAACCGCCTTCCAAGCCGGGCTGCGAACCCTGGGCTGCGAAACGGACATTGTGTTAGATGGGGACATCCCGTCCCTCCATCAGGACTTCCGCTGCCACCTGATCGATCTCACGGCCGAGTCCATCATCCTCACCACCGCGATGAACCGCCGCCAGGAGCGGGGGAGGGGTGAATTTGTTTTCGCCGCGGCGGGGGTCGTCGAACGCGAGCGTCCGGTCTCCGACTATGAGATGCAGACGCAGGTCCGTTATATCGAGGGCGCGGCCTACACGACGCAGGTTCCCACGCGGGTTAGCAAGACCGTCGAGAAAGATTATTTCCGCATCGACTTGTTCTTCTCCCACGCGCCGCACCGCATTTCCCTGGAAATGGACAAGGACTCGGTCATCACCTACGGCGGGCGGCCGTTGCGCATGAAAAATCGCACGGAACTCACCGTCCTACTGGTGGATCTGGCATCCTTGATGCCGCCGGAGCGCATGAACCAATGCCTGCGCGAACTCTCCACGGAAACGCCATACCCCTCCCTCCAGGCCTACGAAGAGGAAATCCGCTGGGCGTTCCACCGCCTCGGCGCGAAGGGGTAGCGGCAATCCCCGTATCCTCAGACATCCTGACCTCCCCCCCGAGCACTGGGGATTAGCAGACAGGCGCGAGGAAACGGAATGATCCCAAACTGACAATTCCTGCAAACCCCCATCAACCTCCGCCCAGATCAGGCCGCAGGCGAACTACGCATCGAACTCCACGGCCAAGCCAACCCCGCCCACGACGCCGTCGTCAC
>JAYTOE010000220.1:0-24076 GCA_043747935.1 Akkermansiaceae bacterium | reverse complement strand
TGGGAATCGGTGATTTCGAGGGTGTAGGTCTCGTGCTGCCAGTCGGCGTTTTTGCCCGGCCATTTGGAGCGGGCGATCTCGTATTGGCCGATGATGTCGTTGTGGTCGGGTGTCTTGATGCTGAGGAGCCAGGAGATAAAAAACAGGCAGACCGGCAACGCGAGAAATACCACGAGAGGGACGCCCGAGAGTTTGGTGCGCCTGACTGCCACGTAGCTTATGAGGCAAGCCAGGATGACTAGGTAAACGATGAGCGGGATGATTATGAGAAACTTGAACATCACGCCACCCGGCTTCGATTACGAATTTTAGGGTTTAGAGTTTAGAGTTTAAAATTTAAAGTTTCACAACGTGTGCCCCATCCTCGTGCGTTTGGTTTCCAGGTATTTCTCGTTGTGGATGTTTGACGGGAGGGAGAGGGGCAGTTGCTCGGTGATCTCCAGGCCGTAGCCTTCGAGGCCGACGACTTTCTTGGGGTTATTGGTGAGGAGCTTGATGCGGCGGACGCCGAGGTCGTGGAGAATCTGGGCGCCCATGCCGTAGTCGCGGAGATCGGAGGCGAAGCCGAGCTTCTCGTTGGCCTCGATCGTGTCGAACCCCTGCTCCTGGAGCTTGTAGGCGTGGATTTTCGCGGGCAGTCCGATGCCGCGGCCTTCCTGGCGGAGGTAGAGCAGGACGCCGCCCTCTTCGGAAATGCGTTTCATCGCGGCGGTGAGCTGCGGACCGCAATCGCAGCGTTGGGAGTGGAAGACATCGCCGGTGAGGCATTCGGAATGGACGCGGACGAGGGTCGGCTTCTCGGGATCGATCTCGCCTTTCGTGAGGGCGAGGTGATGGGAATCGTCGAGGGAAACCGTGTAGAGGTGGCAGTCGAAATCGCCGAACTCGGTCGGCATGAGGATGGTCTGGTCGCGCTTGACGAATTTCTCGGAGCGGCGGCGGTACTCGATGAGCTGGGCGATGGTGCAGGCCTTGAGGCCGTGCTTTTCCTGATAATCCCCGAGTTCTCCGACGCGGGCCATGGTGCCGTCCTCGCCCATGATCTCGCAGATCGCTCCGATGGGCGGAAGACCGGCGAGGGTGGCGAGGTCGATGGCGGCCTCGGTGTGGCCGGCGCGGCGGAGGACACCGCCGGGCATGGCTTGGAGCGGGAAGATGTGGCCGGGTTTCACCAAGTCGTCGGCGTGCGCCTTCGGATCGGCGAGGAGGCGGATCGTGAGGGCGCGGTCGGCGGCGGAGATGCCGGTGGTGATGCCCTTCGCGGCGTCCACGGAGACGGTGAAGGCGGTTTTCATGCCCTCATGGTTGCGGCGGGTCATCTGGGGGAGGTCGAGTTTCTCCGCGCGCTCCGCGGAAAGGGGCGCGCAGATCAGGCCGCGGCCGTGGACGGCCATGAAGTTCACCATCTCGCTCGTGCAAAGCGAGGCGGCTCCAATCAGGTCGGCCTCGTTCTCGCGGTTCGGATCATCGGCGACGATCACGAGTTTTCCGGCGGCGATTTCGGCGATGACCTCGCTGATGGGATGGAAGATGAGGGCGGGCATGGGAAGAAGTGGAAAGTGAGCGGTGATCAGTGATCAGTGGAAGAGGCGTGAAGCGGAAGTTCCTTGGTTTTGAGATTTGAGATTTGAGATTTGAAATTTAGTTGAGGAACGGATTTTGCGGGGCTTGGGAGAGGAGGTGGTGGTAGGGGGAGATGTCTTTGAGGAGTGCGTTCCAGAGGGAAAGGTCGTGGGCGCGGGAAAGCAATGTCTGGTCGGGCTTTAGTGGGATCCAGGTGTTGCGCGTCAACTCGTTTTCCAACTGGCCGGGCGACCACGCGGAGTGGCCGATGCAGGCGCGGACGATCTGGCCGGGCATTCCGACGAGCTTCGCGGCGGCCTCGGCGGAAATGCGCGGGCGGTAGCGGAGGCCGTCGGTTTCGCTCCACGAGAAGGAGGAAAAGGTCAGCTCGTCGGTGGCGAGCGGGCCGCCGTGGTGGACGGGGAGTTTCCGCAACGCCTTGAACTCCGGCTCGGGCAGCAGGTCGCCGACGGTGGTTTCCGTGCGGTGGTTGATGATGGCTCCCGCCGCGCCGTCGGTGGCGGTGTGCTGGGAAAGGATGATCACGGAGTGATCGAAGGTGCCGTCGGCAAGGCTCGGCGACGCGATCAGCAACTGCCCGCGGAGCGAGAAGGATTGTTCGGATGCGGAGGAATCGTAGGCCACGTGCGAAACATCATGCCTGTGGCAGGAAACTTCAAGGACGATGGATGGGGGCGGTCAGGAGTGGCTGACGCCTGTCTGCCATGACCATCCATAAGCATGGCAGACAGGCGTCAGCCACTCCGGTCAGAAATCCCCGCGGCAGCGTTCCTCCGGCTTTACGGCTGTGCCCGTTTCGCCGACGGGATGGGTGTAGAGGTATTTCCAGACATCCTCGTAGAGATATTTGCCGTCCTTGCCTTTCGGCGAAGCTCCGCCGGGCGTGGAGGCGCTGTGGGCGCGGTTCGGGTCTTTGATGGATGCCTCGGTGGAAATCAGGCGGCGGGTGTTGCCATAAGGTGGGCGGGCTTCATCGACGTTCACGATGGGACCGAACTTGTGAAGTCCGAGCATGAGCCATGAGCGGCAGTAGTGGTGGTTCTTCCAACCGTCATCCCCCGTGTGCGTGAAACCGAAGAATCTTTCCGGCGGCGTGGCGGAGGGCATGCCCTGCCATTTCTCCGTCTGATCCCGCGGGCCGGATAGCATCACCACCCGGGCGACCTTAATCTCCTTCGCGAGCCGCGCCGAGGTGGTGGAACCGTGCGAGGCACCGGACAGGATGACCTTTTCCCAATCGAGATCCCTGCCATCGCGCGAGAGGAACTGCTTCCAGTTCCCGTCGGGATTTTTCTTATCGAGAAATTTCACGAACTGATACGAGCGCTCCATCAGGCCGTCGGGCTTGGGGATGTCGATGAGCTTGGTGTGATCCTCGCCGGTCGCGGCTTCGAGGCGGATGCCGGAGAAATGGTCGTCGTCGCCGTCCTTGCGGAGTTTGTCCATTTTTGCGAACCACTCGCGCGGATAGGTGACCTGGATGGCGTGGTGGCCGTAGGAGTTGAGCCTGTCGAAAAGTTCCGGCTTCGGCTCCATCAGCCAGATGACGAGATAGCCGCTGTCCTTCACCCGGGTATCGACCGAGGCGAACTGGTTATCGGCGGGCTTGCCTTTGCGGGTGCAGACGTAGTCGATCTCGGGATGTTCCTTCGTGCGCGAATCGATCTCCGAGGCACGCGCGGTAAGGGTGAATTTTTTCCCCTCGGCGAGGAGAGGGGAGGTGATGGCTAAAAGTAGAATGAGGGTTTTCATAAATGTTATTCAAGAAGCCGCTCAAGCGCCGATTTGAAATGCTGCCAACCAAACTCCGCTTGTGAGAAGTTACTCTAGCGGGGGGCGACCGAAGATCGCCCCCACGAGTTGCCGGGCTATCTCCGCTTGCGCGAGGAGCCGCCGCGCTTTTTCTGCGGGCCGGTTTTTGCGGCGGGTTTCGGAGTGGGTTTCTTGGAGCCTTTCGCATGGCCTTTCGCGGGCGGGCGTGGGGTGCCTTTGCCGGGCTTGATGCCTTCGGTGGTGGGCGCGCCTGCTACGGCGAAATCGACGAAGCGCTTGATCTTGTCGATGGCGATGATGCGCAGCGGCAGCTTCATGCCGAGTGCGAGGCGGCGTCCGTCGAAGGATGTCCAAGCCATGTTGTGCGCCTCGAAGCGCCAGTTCGATGAGCGGGGGAGATCCTCGCGTTTCACGACGCCGCGGACGCCCATGTCCGGGATCTCGACCATCAGTCCCATCGGGCGGACGTCGGTGATGACGCCGTTGAAGGTTGTTTCCTCCCCTTGATTTTTTGACTGATCGGTCGAGGCGATGAGCTCCAGGTATTCGAGGAGCTTGATCTGTTTCGTCTCTGACTCGGCCTCTGAGGAGGTGCGTTCGGTCTCGGAAATGTGACGGGCGATCTCGCGCAAGTCCGCCTGTGGTGGCGTGCGGTCGGGATGCTTCGGCGGGTTTTCCAAGAACCCCTGCAGCGAGCGGTGGACGATGAGATCCGCATAGCGGCGGATGGGGGAGGTGAAGTGGGTGTAGTCCGTTTTCGCGAGGCCGTAGTGACCCAGCGGATCGGCGGCGTAGGCGGCGCGCTTGAGTGATTTCAGCAGGCCGAGCTTGATCTGGTGCTCCTCGGCCGTGCCTTTTGATAAATCCAGCAAGGCCTGGATGTGGGAGCGGTTCGTCAAATCGCCGGGCGTGTAGCCGTATTGCTTCGCGGTCTCCGTGTAGTCCAGCAAACGCGATGGATCGGGATCTTCGTGGACGCGGAAAATGGACGGCTTGGAACGCTCGCGCAGGATTTTCGCCACCGACTGGTTGGCGATGAGCATGCATTCCTCGACGAGTTGGTGGGACTCCGTGTGGACGACCGTGTGCGCCTCGCAGGCGCGGCCGTTCTCATCGAGCTTGATCTTGATTTCCGTCATCTCGAGATCGAGCGCGCCGTTCGCGAAGCGGTTTTTCCGCAGCAGCGATGCCATTTTCCAGGCCTCCTTCACCGAGCCGACCAAGGTGGGATCCGAGCCCTCAGGCGCGCCTTTCCCATCGAGGATGGCCTGCGCCTGCTCGTAGGAAAGCTTCGCGCGGGAGTGGATCACGGCATCGACGAACTTCGTGTTGAGGATATGACCGTCCTTGGAAATCTCGATGATCGCGCATTTCGTGAGGCGATCCACATCCGGCTTGAGGGAGCAGATGCCGTTGGAAAGCTCGACGGGCAGCATGGGCAGCACACGGTCCACAAGGTAGGTGGAATTGCCGCGCTCGACGGCTTCCTTGTCCATCGGGGAACCGGGCTTGATGTAGTGGGAAACGTCTGCGATGTGGACTTCTAACAGCCAGCCGCCGGCCTTGGTTTTCGCGATGTAGATGGCATCGTCGTGATCCTTCGCATCGGCGGGGTCGATGGTGATGACGAGCTTGCTGCGGTGGTCGCGGCGGCGCGCGATCTCCGCTTCATCGGGTTGCTCCGGCACGGCGCGCGCCTCGCGCAGGACTTCTTCGGGAAAGGAGGTGCGCAGTCCGTAGCGGGCGATGGTGGAGAGGATGTCCACGCCCGCGTCGCCCGGCCAGCCGAGCACTTCGATCACCCGCCCGACGGGATCGGTGTTCGCATTCGCCCAACTTTCGAGATCGACGACGACGAGTTGCCCCGGCTCCGCCGTGGTGTCGCCGGTGATGTTGATGCGGCCTTCGAGCGCCTTGTCGTCGGTTTCCGCCCAGGCGAATTTATTTTTCTGGCGGAAGATACCGACGATGCGACCGGAGCGGCGGGAGATCACCTCGATCACCTCACCGCGCATTTCCTGATCGTCGGGAGCCGGGCCGCGCTGGCGGGGTTTCGAGGTCGGGCCGGAGGGGGTGATGCGGACGCTGTCGCCGTCGAGCGCCGTCAAGGTCTGGCCGCGCGGGATGAAGATGCGGGAGTGGACTGTGAAATCGATGCCCGCCGTTTCGTTCTCCGGATCGCCGATGATCGGGTAGAAGAACGCGTGGCCATTCGGCAGGAACTTGAGCGAGCCGGTGAGAGATCCTTTCGCGCCGGGCTTCGGTGCTGCGCCGCCCTCCGCTTTTTTCGCGACGGGTTTCTTCTCCTCCGGGGGTTTCGGCAGGGAATAGAGCTTCTTCGCACCGCACGAGATCAGCTTTGCGGCGGTGAGATCTTCTAGGACGCCGCCGAACTCGCCGTTGCGGTCAGCGGGAATTTCGAGCGCCTTGGCGATCTGGATTTTGGATAAAGTTTTCTCCGGATTCTGTTGGAGAAGTTCGAGGATTCGTTCGCGCATGTGGCAATCTGTAAAGGTGGCGGCATCCCGTCCGCCTGCGCCTTGATGCGAGGGGTTTCCGGGAAACCTGCGGAAACGCTATCCGCCGCAGCCCCACGTGACAAGATCGGCTTTCCATCGTCATTTCATGGGCAGGGGCGGATTTCTGATCTAGCCATCCATGCGCTTCGCGATCGAATTTGCCTACCTCCGCTTTTTCTTTCCGCCGCCGACTTTTTTGCGGCGGATGGGCTTGGACGGGGAATCGTCCAGCAGCGCGGTGTAGAGGTAGGGGAAATCCGGCAGCTTGCTGCGGGGGATCTCGCGGTTGATGAAGATCTCCACGGATTTCGCGAAATCGAGCTCGTCGGCGGTGAGGATGGTGAAGGCGTCGCCCTCGGCCTCGGCGCGGCCGGTGCGACCGATGCGGTGCACGTAGTCCTCGGCGTTCTCTGGGACGCGGTAGTTGATGACGTGGGAGACTCCGGAAACATCGATGCCACGCGCGGCGACGTCGGTGGCGACGAGGATCTCAAATTCTCCGCTCTTGAAACCGGCGAGAGCCTTCATGCGGTCGGTCTGGTTGATGTCCGAGTGCATGGCGGCGACCTTGGTCTGGCCGGTGGATTTGATCATGCCCGTCACCTCATCGGCCTCGCGGCGGGTGCGAGTGAAGATCATCACGGAGTGGTAATCAGTCTCTTTCAGCAGCGCCAACAGCAGCTCGTCGCGCTGATCGATGGAGACGGGGTAAAAGGCGTGGGAAACCGTGGCGGCCACCTCGCGGCGGGCGATCTCGATTTTCACGGGCTCGACGAGGCACCATTGCGCGAAGGTCTGGATCGCGGCGGGCATGGTGGCGGAGAAGAACAGGGTCTGGCGGCCTTCCCATGGGCAGAGGTTCACGATTTTCCGCACTTGCGGGAGGAAACCCATGTCGAGCATGCGATCCACCTCGTCGAGGATGAGGATCTTCACCTCGCCGAAGCGCATCGCGGCGCGGTAGAAGCAATCGACCAAACGTCCGGGCGTGGCGACCACGATATCCGCGCCGTCGGTAAGCTGTTTCATCTGCTCGCCGAGGCCGACGCCGCCGTAGAGGAGCGCGACTTTCATCCCGGTGTGCTTGCCGTATTTCTCAAACTGCTCGGCGACCTGATGAGCCAGCTCACGGGTCGGTTCGAGGACGAGGATCTGGGGCTTGCCCATCTTGGTGATCTTGGAAAGCGAGGGCAGCGCGAAGGCCGCGGTCTTGCCGGTTCCCGTTTGTGAGGCTCCGATCACGTCCTTGCCTTCGAGGATCACAGGGATCGCCTGTGCCTGAATCGGGGTCGGGTTGGTGTAACCGGTTTCCTCGATCGCTTCGAGAATCGGGGCGCTGAGGCCAAGTGTGTCAAATCCCATGAGGCGGCGGGTTTAAGCGGGCTTTTCAGCGGGGTCAAGGTTTTGATTGGTTGGGGCGTGGCGGCGGATTGCATCCGCCATGCCTAACCCGACTGGGTCCCTGACTCGGGCCGTGGTTCCTCTTCTTCGACCGCAGTCGGCCTGGGGAACTCGGTTATGAAGATCCCGGCGGTCTGTGAGAATCTCACGTTGGGGGCTTTCTCCAGGATGAGAGGGATGCCGCGACCCCAAGCCTCGATGTATTGGATGCAGCGCAGGAGATCGGCGATGAGAGGATTGCGGCGGCGGGAAACCTTCGCGGTTTTGAGAGTCCGCAGGGTGACGCCTTCCATGAGTGTGCCCGGATTGCGGACTTCCACACGATCCGGGAAGATGGCGATGCGGACTTCGTCGGGGTCGCGATAATCGCGGTGGCAGAAGGCGTTAATGATGGCTTCGCGGAATGCCTCGCGGTCGATTTCCGGCACGTCCACACGGATAAGTCCGTCGAGCCTCATGCCGATGCGGATGTTCTTGAGGATGTATTCGTGGTGGCGATGGTGGCGCTTTTGACGCTGTAAAGATCGCACAGGGCGTTGCGCATGGCGCGGGCGGCGTAGGGTGTGAAGTCGCCCTTTTCCGAATCGAAAAGCCGAGCGGCGTTGGCAAGTGCTTCTTGGGCGGAGAGTTCGATCTCGGCGAATGGCAGGCCGGTAATGTTCCCGAACACCCGGGCGATCTTCGCCGCGAGAGGAAGGAGTTCGTTCACCCGCTCTTCCATCATGGCGTAAAGCTATCAGGCGATACACCTGCTAGGCTAGCATCTGGCAAAGTAAGCCGCACAAAGCCATCGCCACACCGTAAATGATCCCGACAGGAATCGAACCTGTATCTAAAGTTTAGGAAACTCTTGTTCTATCCGTTGAACTACGGGACCCGAAGGCGGGGAATTTTTACTGGAGGCGGGGGCGTGGCACAAGTCCTAAGAGTCCTGTTCATTTTACGATTCTGCAACTTTTACGGCACAGTGGGTGGAGACACCCGCTGGAACCCAAGGCGCGGAGACGCATCTGCTCCTTACGGCGCGGTGAGGAATTCCGCGGCGCGGGTTTCCGACCAGTATTCGCGCCCTGCGCCGAAGCCGACGTGGCCGCCTTGCTCGGGGATTTCGAAGTGGAGGCAGGCGCTGGCCTCCGCTTCCTCGCGGGGATAGCAGGAGGCTCCGAGAAAAGGATCGTTCTGCGCGTTGATAAGCAGCGCGGGGATGGTGATCGCAGGCAAGAACGGGCGGCTGCTACTACGTTTCCAGTAATCCTCGGCATCCTTGAAGCCGTGGAGAGGGGCGGTGAAGCGGCCGTCGAACTGGGCGAAGATCCTCATCTTTTCCAATCCGGTAAGATCGAAGCTTTCGGGAAACCTGCCGTGCTTCTCCGTGACTTTCGAGCGCAGCGATTTCATGAAATGCGCCATGTAGATCGCGTTGTGAGGATGCTCGAGGCTGGCGGAGCAGCAGGCGAGATCGCAGGGGGTGGAGAATGCCACGGCGCGGTGGATCTTTGGGTGGATATTGCTTCCGCGCTCGCCGAGATATTTCAGCGTCAGGTTGCCGCCGAGGCTGAAGCCGATGAGGTCGATGCGCTCCGCCGGATGGACGTTGAGGGCATGCCGGATGACGATTTCGAGGTCATCGGACTTGCCGCTGTGGTAAAAGGCGGGGAGCCGGTTCGGCGCTTTGCCGCAGCCGCGCAAGTTCCACGCGAGCACATCCCAGCCGCGCTTCACAAGGGCTCTTGCCATGGCTTGAATGTAATTGGCCCGTGAGGATCCCTCTAGGCCGTGCGAGAGGATCGCGAGCCGCTTGCCGCTGCTCCCAGACCATTCGAGATCGAGGAAATCACCGTCCTCCAGCTCCAATCGCTCCGGACGGTTTGTCACCCGTGCAACCCAGCGGAACAGAGCGGGATGGATCGTCTGCAAATGGCCGCCGCGCAACCATGCGGGAGGGCGGTAGGTGGAGTTTTCGATGATCGGCATGTCAGAACGGAAATTTCCCGCCTTTTCCGCCCATGCCGCCGAGGCCTTTCATCATGCCGCTCATGCCTCCGGGGCCGCCCATCTGCTTCATCATGTCCTTCATTTTCCCGGGCGATCTCATCATCTTGCGCATTTCGCCGAACTGTTTGATGAGCTGGTTCACTTGCACGATCGAGGTGCCGGATCCGGCGGCGATGCGCTGGCGGCGCGAGGCCTTGATGATCTCCGGGCGCGAGCGCTCGTAGGGTGTCATGGAAAGCACGATGGCCTCGGTGCGCTTGATCTTGCTGTTGTCCAGCGCGCCGGCGGGAAGTTGTTTTTTGATCTTGCTGAAGCCCGGCATCAGGCCGAGCAAGCCCTCCAGCGGGCCGAGCTTCTGGATCATCCGCATCTGGTCGAGGAAATCGTTGAAATCAAATTTTCCCTCCTGCATCCGCTTCATCGAGCGCATCGCGTCCTCCTCGTTTACCGCCTCCGCGACGTTCTCGACCATGCTGACGATATCGCCCATGCCGAGGATGCGGTCGGCCATGCGGGAGGGGTGGAACTCCATGAGCTGGTCGAGCTTCTCGCCCTCGCCCGCATATTTGATCGGTTTCCCGGTGACCTCGCGCATGGAGAGCGCCGCGCCGCCGCGGGCGTCGCCGTCGAGCTTCGTCAGCACGATGCCGGTGATGCCCACCGCGTCGTTGAAATGCGTGGCGACCGAGACCGCCTGCTGGCCGGTGGCGGCGTCGGCGACGAGAAGTGTCTCCTTGGGTTTCAGGAAAGCGTTGAGCTTCTTGAGTTCTTCGATGAGCCGCTCATCGATTTCCTGGCGGCCCGCGGTGTCGAAGATCAGGACGGTGGCTCCGCTGCTCTCGCCGAAGGCGATCGCCTCGCGGGCGACCTTGATCACATCGGTCTCGCCTTTTTCCGGAGCGAAGCAGGGGACATCCGCCTGCTTGGCGAGCGTCTGGAGCTGCTCGATGGCGGCGGGGCGGTAAAGGTCGCAGGCGACGAGCAAAGGACGACGGCCTTCCTTTTTCAGGCGGCGAGCGAGCTTTGCGGAGGTGGTGGTTTTTCCTGCGCCGTTAAGGCCGACCATCAGGATGCGGGCGGGCGGGTTGAGGTCGAGCGGAACGTTATCTCCGCCGAGGACGCGGGTGAGCTCGTCGTGGAAAAATTTCACGATCATCTCGCCGGGCTTGATCGACTTGAGGACATCCTCGCCCATCGCGGCCTCCTTGACGCGGGCGATCAGTTCCTTCGCCACGCCGAACTCCACGTCCGCCTCAAGCAGCGCGATGCGGATCTCGCGGAGGGCGTCGGTGATGTTCTTGTCGGAAATTTTGCCGACACCCCGGAGGTTGCGGAAGGTTTTGTCGAGGCTGTCGCTGAGGGCGGAAAACATGGCAGAGGCTAAATCTCAAATTTCAAATCTCAAATCTCAAATCTCAAATCTCAAATCTCAAAATTCATCTACTCATCCGGCAGGTACGCGGCCTCGCGGTCGATCTGGAAGCTCCATTTCAGCGGGGTTTCCACGGCTTTCCCCTCGGTGTCCTTCCAACTGACCTGCACCTGGCAGATGGACTGGCGGAGGCGGCGGTTGACCTGCCATGAGAAGATTTTGCCCTCGCTGGCGTAGTTCGCGGGCACTTCGCCGAAGCCCGCGACCTGCATCGTCAAGGTCGCCGGATCGATGTTTTCCGCATTGGAGAGATCGACGGAAATGACAGGCAGGCGGGAGTTGATCACGGCTCCCGGCTGGGGTTCGACGGGGAAGGGGAGTTCCTGCACCAGTCCGGCGACTGATCCTGCGGGCATATCCGTCTGGGAGTCGCGGAAGGTCATGGCAAAATCGAAGATCTTGTCGTAGTTTCCGAGGATGACGTAACGCGGCAAGACCTCGTTGGGTATTGTGCGTTTCACCTTCCCCGGCTGGACGGTGAAGAGATGTGTGTAGCCGAGCGTCGCCGCTTTGGTGAGCATTTCCTCGGTGAAATAGCCGCCCGGATACGCGTAAGTCTTCACCTTTCCGCCGAATTGCGCCTCGAGGAACCGCTTCGACTCGCCCATTTCGGTGTTCAGGAACTTGTCGTAGGTTTGCGGCCCGCCCTTTCGGCTCGCTTTTACGGTTTGCGGAAACGGGTGGGTCACCGAGTGGCTGCCTATCGTGGCACCGTGTTTCATCATCTCCTTGACCATCGCGGTGGTGAGGGCCTTGCCTCCGCCGTCCACGTAATCCTTGTAGAGGTAGATTGTGAAGGGATAGCCGAATTCCTTGAGGATCGGATACGCATCGGTGTAGGTGGAGATCCAGCCGTCATCGATGGTGATCACCACGGCCTTTGCCGGGATTTCCTTTGTGCCGCCCTTCCACGCGATGAAATCCGCCATCGAGATCACCGGTAGGCCGAGCTGGCGGATCGCCTCCATCTGCTTGCGGAACTTCGAGGTGCGGATGCGCATCGCCGTCTCGCGCTCGGATTCGGAAAAATCATGGTATCCGAGCACCGCCACGCGGACGCCGTCGTCCGGCACGTCGAGGGTGCGCAGCGGCTCGGCGGCGGGTGCGGCATCGGGAGCCGGCTCCTGGCCGAGGAGCGGTGAAACCATCGCCAAACATGCGAAAAACAGCTCTTTCTGAAATCTCATCTGGGCGGAACCTTAGCCGCGCGCGCCCGGCTTGCAATCCAAACGGCGGGCACGGGAAAAAGCCGGGTTCCTACATTTGGGAGAATTCATCCTTGAGTATTCCCTCGTGGAGGAGCCTTGCGGGAAAAAGCCTATCGGCGGGCTTGCCAAGTGGATCATCAAACACATAACTTTCATCGGGATGCCAAAACCCTTCGCGCAACTGGAATTCCGATTCCCCGCATGGCTGCGGTCGGCAAAGGTTGCCCCGCAAAAGGCCGTTCGCGGAACGCCGGATTCCCTCCATGATTCCGGCATGACCGCGTGGTGCCAGGAGCAGGCGGTCAGCTTCGGATTGCCGGAGCTTGCGAAAAAAGTCCGCGTGACGTGGAACCCTCGCATGCGCACCACGGCAGGCCGCGCATGGTGGCCATCGCGCGGCATCGAGATGAATCCGAAGCTCAAGGATTTTTCCGAAGCCGACGTGTGGCGCACGCTGAAGCATGAGTTCGCCCACCTCCTCGCCTATGAGCGCTGCGGGCGGCGGCACATCGATCCGCACGGTCCGGAGTGGCGCGCCGCCTGCGCGGAGCTAGGCATTCCCGACGAGCAGCCCTATCATTCTCTCCCGCTAAAATCCCGCAGGATGAAGCGCAACTACGCCTACGCCTGCCCGTCTTGCTTGGCGGTGATCACCCGCGTCCGCCCCTTCCGCCGTGCCGTGGCGTGTTACACCTGCTGCCGGAAATTCAACGGCGGCCTTTATCACGATCGTTTCCGCCTGATTCGGAACGAAATCTGAAAGCGGCGGTTTCGCAGACAAATGCGCTATCGATGCCAGCCGCCGCGCCCTCGTGAGGCTCGAAGGCTCGCGCGTCTCTTCCTCGATGGATCACGACAAAGCGAAAAACGCGCTGTTCTGGGCCGCTATGACTTACGTGGTAGCCGCCATCGGTTCCCTCGCCACCTTGCTCTACTACGTGTCCATGCTTTTCGGACGAAGGGATTAATCAGCGCTGGCTGAACCACCTCGGCTCGTTGCCGGGCTTCCACTTGATGCTACAACCGCTGCTGGGGACGCCCTTTTTTGGGGCTTCACCGGCGAGCAATTTATCTACCGCCGCACGCAGATCGTCGCCCGTTGCTTTCGCGCCCGAGCCCGGGCGTGTGCCATCGAATTGCCCGGCGTAGGTGAGGCGACCCTCGGCGTCGAACAGGAAAAAATCCGGTGTGCAGGCCGCGCCGAATGATTTCGCGACCATTTGCGACTCATCGATCAGGTAGGGGAAATCCCAGCCGTATTTCTTGGCGAAAACCCTCATCAGTATGGGGCCGTCCTGGGGAAAGTTCACGAGATCGTTCGAATTGATCACGACTGTGTTCACTCCCTTCGCGGAAATTTCGAGTGCCATTTCACCGAGTTCCTTCGCGAGATGGATCACGAACGGGCAATGATTACAGGCGAAGACGACGATCGTGCCCTCTTTTCCCACGACATCCCGCAACGAATGCTTCTTGCCCCAAGCGTCCGGAAGTTCGAAGGGCGGCACGTTGTCGCCGAATCTAAGCTCAAATATCGATGTTACTTCTGCCATGCCGGATTGTTAGATCGGATCGGATAAGGCGCAACCCAAGTCTTTCTTCTTCATTGAAGTTTGAAATCTGGGGTTTAAACGGAAGTCGTGCTCAGCGCCGAAGAGAAAGCCCGCTACTCCCGCCACCTGCTGATCCCGGAGATCGGCGAGGCCGGGCAATTGCGCCTGAGAAACGCCTCCGTCCTTCTGATCGGAGCCGGCGGCCTTGGCTCGCCCGCCGCGCTCTACCTCGCCGCCGCCGGTGTCGGGCGGCTGGGCTTGCTCGATCCCGACACCGTGGATTCCTCGAATCTACACCGCCAGCTCCTTCACTCCGACGCGACCATCGGGAAACCGAAAGCGGAATCCGCCGCCGCACGTTTGCGCGAGACGAATCCCCACATCGCGCTGGATCTCCATCCCGTCCGTTTCACGCCTGAGAACGCCATCTCCGTTGCGGAAAACTACGACATCATCCTTGATGGCTCCGACAATTTCCCCACCCGCTTCCTCGCCAACGACACGGCCTTTTTCCTGAAAAAACCGCTGATCTATGGCGCCATCCACCGCTTCGACGGACAGATGACCGTCTTCGCCCCCCACCTCGGCGGGCCGTGCTACCGCTGCCTGCTGCCGGATATCCCCGCACCCGGCTCCGTCCCGTCCTGCGCGGAGGCCGGCGTGCTCGGCGTCCTACCCGGCATCATCGGCTCCCTGCAGGCGATGGAGGCCATCAAGCTCATCCTGGGTGTCGGTCTCCCGCCGCTGGGGGAGATCCTGATCTACGATGCCCTTCGTACTTCCTTCCGCTCCTTGAAACTCGCCCGCGATCCCGCTTGCCGCCTCTGCGGCGAAAACCCCACCATTACCTCCGTCAGTAACCCCGAAACCAGCGCGAACCCCGGCTGCAACATCCACGATC
Source organism: Akkermansiaceae bacterium (assembly GCA_043747935.1). Lineage (GTDB taxonomy): Bacteria > Verrucomicrobiota > Verrucomicrobiia > Verrucomicrobiales > Akkermansiaceae > Luteolibacter. Next base: position 9,710 of record JAYTOE010000220.1, on the reverse strand, counting down.
CCGCCATGCAAACCATCACCCCCGCCGAACTCAAAGCCCGCCTCGACTCCGGCGAACTCAACGCCCTCCTCATCGATGTCCGCGAACTGGATGAATGGGAGGTTGATCACATCCCGCAAGCCAAGCTGATCCCGCTCCAGACCATTCCTTCCCATGCGGACGCTTTACCGAAGGACATCGAAATCATCATCCACTGCAAGGCCGGCATGCGCTCCGCCCGTGCCTGTGAATACCTCATGTCCCTCGGCTTCGAAAACGTAACCAACGCCACCGGCGGTCTGGATGCGTTCCGGAAGCTTTGAGCCGTGATAGTTAGCGCGCAAGCGCGGCGGGGAGCACACGCGCCATCGCGTGTTGTTTCCGGCGCCCACGCCGGAAACCTGCCGGTATTACCCTATGCGTTGGGATTTCATGAAAACGCTCCGTGCATAGAGCCGCCGAACCGCGAGGGCGCGCTTCGGAGCACGCGAGGGCGCATGCGCTCCCCTCTTCCTTTTGATCTCCGATCACGGAAAATACGCCCGAAGCGCCTCGACCACGCCGTATCCATGGGCGGCGCGTGTGACCAGGCCGCCTCGTGTGGCAACGGCATCTTGGATCGCGCCGACGGCGTTGGCCGGGCACGCGGCGTAGGCGCAGTGGGCGGCAGAGAGCATCTCGATGTCGTTGTGGCTGTCACCGGCGGCAAAGGTATGCGCGGTTCCCAGGCCGTGCAGGCGGGCGACCTCGGTCAAAGTACTGCCTTTCTGATAGTTCCGGTGGCCGAAGCGGAGATAGATCGAGTTCCGCTGCCAGCCCAGCTCCGGCACCTCCGCCATGAGCGGCGCGATGCGTGCCACGATCCATTCCATCTCCTCCTCGGTGCGCGAGATCAACCCGGCCGGCTCGCCGTCCATCTCGATGTATTGCGCGCCGGTATGTTCCTCGACCTCATGGCGGATTTTTTTCAGAACCTTGCGGGAGTTTTTGAAGAGCTTGTGGATGTCCTTTTCACAGCGCTTGTTCCAATCCGTGTGCGGCAGGAAGCGCCCGAAGTTGTTGGGGAAATAAATCTCACGCTCACGTGCCACCACCCAATCCGGGAGGAAGGGGAAACGGCTTTCGATCAAACCTTCGACGACCTGCGGCATCGAGCGCCCGGTGTTGATGCCCCACACCGCGCCTCGCGTTTCTCGAAGGCGGCGGATCTCCGCGAAGAACTCAGTGGGCACAGGCGGACTCCCGGCGGGATCATGCAATGTCCCATCGAAATCGAAGGAAAGGATCAGGCCGGGCTGCGGGCAGGCGTCTAAGGTTCTCACGTGGGGAGGCTGTGGCGGCGGATTTCATCCGCCAAGCCCAAACGAAAACACGGCAGGGCGGATGCAATCCGCCGCCACGGCACGGCTCATTCCGAGGCGAATTCGCTCGAATCAGGGAGCGCGAACGGACATAGCTGCCCATGTGACAGATGAGCGCATTAAGCCTGATATTGTCGTCCGGCATTGGCACCGGCATTGGATCCACTGGATTGGCCTCGTCGGACTATTGTTTCTTCTCTGGGTTTGGTTCGGATCTCTTCGTATGGACGCGGGTGTCAGTTACGGGACTCGTGCAGCGACGTATTGCCTAGGGATTGGAGGTGGTCGTGTAGATGTGCTCGTGTTCCGACATAAGCATTACTCGGGACTGGAAGGGAGTCCCGAATTGGGCTTCGAGTGCTGGAAAGACCCTTTCGAGCACGAAATTGAGGCCTCAATCTTCGCTCCGGCATTGATCACTTTTCATGAGGACCAATTCATTTCGATCATGACTGGCGCACGGGTGGGGCTTTGGCTGATCTTGCAAATCTATATCCTGATTTGGCTTGCCCTGATCTTATCCTGGCGGCGGAGATTATTGAGGTGTCTGGCCGTACCGTCGGTGCCCAGCGTACCACTCAATGAATAGGAAAGGCAGGCGCGGCTCAGTCCCGCCTGAAACTCGGTCTTACCGGCACGCCGTGTTTCGCGAAGTGCTCCTTCGCCTCGGCGACGGTGTGCATCCCGAAATGGAAAATGGATGCGGCGAGAACGGCGTCGGCTTTGCCTTTTTCCAAGACCTCCACCATGTGGTCGAGGTTTCCCGCGCCGCCGGAGGCGATGACCGGGATGCCGATCGCGGAGGAGATCGCGGCGGTGAGCTCGCAGTCGTAACCCGCCTGGGTGCCGTCCGCGTCCATCGAGGTGAGCAAAATTTCTCCCGCGCCGCGGCGCCAGACCTCCTTCGCCCACTCCACGGCGTCGAGGCCGACAGGGGTGCGCCCGCCGTGGGTGTAGACGCCCCATTTTCCGGGAGCCTCGCGCTTCGCATCGATGGCGACGACGATGCACTGGCTGCCGAAGGCTTTCGCGCCCTCATCGACGAGACCCGGGTTGCTCACGGCCGCAGTGTTGACGCCCACCTTGTCCGCGCCGGCCAGCAGCATCGTCCGCATGTTCTCCACGGAGCGGATGCCGCCGCCGACGGTGAGCGGGATGAAACATTTCTCCGCCGTCCGCCGCACGACATCGACCATGGTCTCGCGCGCGTCCGAGGAGGCGGTGATGTCCAGGAAAACGAGCTCGTCCGCCTGTTGCTCGTTGTAGGCGATGGCGCACTCGACGGGATCGCCCGCGTCGATGAGATCCACGAAATTGACGCCTTTGACGACACGGCCGTTGGTGACATCGAGGCAGGGGATGATTCGTTTGGCTAGCACGGGTGAAACTTCAAATTTTAAACCTTAAACTTCAATGAAGAAACGGGATTCGGGGTTGTTTCCGGGGGCGGGGGAAGCTATTGGTTGCTCATGTCAGCTGCTGAAAAACGATTTCCAACCGGTGAGCAATACCTCGCATGGGAGAGGGAGGCCGATTTCAAAAGCGAGTATCTCGCCGGGGAAATCTACGCGATGTCGGGCGCTTCGTTAGAGCATAACACCATCGCCTCAAATCTGAACGGCGAGCTCCGAAGTCAATTGAAAGACCGCCCCTGCCGGGTTCTCGGTTCCGACATGAGGGTTCAGGTGGAGGCTGCGGATGCGTATTTTTACCCGGATCTATCAGGCTTGTGCGGAGGGTTCGATTTCCACGACGAGCGCAAAGACACCTATAAGACCCCCCATTTTGTGATCGAGATCCTCTCCGCCAGCACGGAATCCTATGACCGTGGGAAAAAGTTCTTTCATTACCAGACGTTGCCAAGTTTACGGGAGTATGTGTTGGTTTCGCAGGGAGAGGCGGCGGTGGAGATTTATCGCAAGGAAGGGGATCGCTGGATCTATCAGCTCCTTACCGGCTCCCGCGCGGAACTCAGGCTTGAGTCGGTGGATTGCACGGTGCCGCTTTCCGAAATTTACCGCAATGTGACTTTTTCCGCCGAACCGCCGACATCGACTACGCCGTGATGCAAAAAAACGGCGACCCATTTCGGGACGCCGTTTTTTTGAGAGGAACGGAATGTTGTTCCGTTCGGTGGCTCAGCCGACCTTGGGCTTGCCGACGCGGCGAACCGCTCCGAAACGCTTCTGGAACTTGTCGATGCGGCCTTCGGTGTCCACGAACTGTTTCTGTCCGGTGAAGAACGGATGGGAATCGGAAGTGATGCCGGAGGAGATGATGGAATACTCGACGCCGTCGATGATTTCCTTCTTGTCGGAGGACTTGGTCGATTTGGTGACGAAGCGGGCACCCGTGGTCATGTCAACGAAGACGACGGGATTGTATTGGGGATGAAGATCCTTTTTCATGGGAGTTTGGTGGTTGTTGCACGTTCCAACGCGCGGAGCCGGGAAGTTGGCGGAAATCGGCGGGGTGTCAAGTTTTTAGAAAAGTCCATCACAGGTCTGTGAAGCTAGGTGCGGGAAAGCGGAAAGCGGGGGAGCGCGCCGACTCATACCCTCATTACCGCAGAGGCCAAAGCCACGGAACCATAAGCAAGGTAATGACAAGAATGAGTGCTGTGAGTGGCAACCCCACAAAGAAAAAATCCCGGAATCGATACCCGCCAGGGCCATAGACCATCAGGCAAGAAGGCTCCAAGGGTGTAAGAAACGAGCAACTGGCTGCGATGGCGACGGTGATGGCCATGGAGCGTGGGTTGATGCCCAATTCGATTGCTGTGGCAACGGCGATGGGAAGTACCAAGGCTGCCGCCGCTTGGTTGGACATGGGCTGTGACAGGCCGACCGTGAGTATAAAGACACCAACGAGCAACCAGAGCGGACTCATGGACGAGGCGGACTCCGCTAACCAAGTTGCGATGAGTTTGTCCGTGCCTGATTCATGCAGGGCAGTGCCTACGCTGAGCATGCAGGCGATCAGGATGATCACCTTCCACTCGACTTCACGATAGATTGTGGCGGGGCTGACCACGTTGCTGGCAAGCATGAGAAACGCACCTGCGAGAACCGCCACGGGTAGCGGCAAGAGTTTTAAAACCCCCGCCAGCAGGGCCAATACGAAGATGCCCGCAATCAATCCGCTGATACGGGTGGAGAGAGGCGAGGCAAGCGACTCACCCACCACCCGGATGGCTTTCATATCCTCAAGGGCGGCGAGTTCGGAAGTGGGGCCTTGCAGCAGGAGAATATCTCCGCCCTGGAGTAGCGCTTGGCTCATCTTCCGCACGCGCTTGCCGGACTTTTGGATACCCAGAACCATCAAACCATGGCGATCCCTGAATCGCGTTTGTTTGAGAGATTTTCCTATCAACGAAGAACCCGGCAAAATGATGGCTTCTGTTAGATTGGGTTTCCCTGCATCTCCGGCGGGAGCCTCCCGATTTGCCTCCGCTTTCAATTCCAGACCAGGGTGACTCTTTATCCCCAGCAACGCTTCGTAGTCAGCCTCGATCAAAAGTACATCATCGGCCTGCAAGACGAGATCCGCTGTAGCTCGGAGTTGTTCTGTTTTCCTACGAATCACGTGGAGGATCTGGACATCCATATCCCTACCCATGCGGCTCTCTTCGATGGATTTACCAGCGAAAGTAGAATCTTCGAGAATGACGAGTTCCGCCGTATACATGGCATCTTTCTGATCGGATCCGGAAGCATTTTCCGGTTCGGCTGTTTGGGGGATGAGACGCCAGCCAATGAGTCCGAGGTAAAGCACTCCCACGACAAGGATCACGATACCCGCTGGGGAAAGTTCAAACATCGATAGCGGTGCCAGCCCCTTGTTTTTCATAAGGCCACTAACAACCAAGTTGGTGGAAGTGGCGATGAGTGTGACCGAGCTGCTAAGGATGGAAGCAAAGGCGAGCGGGAGGAGATACCGCGACTCCGAGGTCTTCAATCGGCGGGAAACGGAGAGCACCACTGGCAGGAAAAAGGCCGTCGCCGCTGTATTGCTCATAAAGGAGCTGATCAATCCCACGGTGATCATGATCAACCAAAGAAACCGCTGAGGGCTGTCTCCTGTAGCGCGGAGAAGGAGACGAGAAACGGCTTGTAGCAGCGCGGTCTTTGAGAGCACCACCGTCATGATCAAGAGCCCCAGAATCAGAAGCACCGTATCATTGGCGAAGCCCGCAAATGCCTGCTCCGGTGTCAGTATCCCGAAAACAACGAACGAAAGCATCAAGCCAAGAGCCACCACTTCGGCCGCGATAATCTCGGTGGAAAAAGCAACGATCGCCAAAGCGAGCAGAACGAAGATGATGATGATTTCCTTACTTATAGCTACTACCTCCGCAACTGTTGTTCGATCCGCTCGATCCTTTCACGTAGTCCGGGCTGCTTTTCGAGTTCGGAGACGACCTTTTTGCACGCGTGGATGACGGTTCCGTGGTCGCGCCCGCCGAAGGACTCGCCGATCTCGACGAGGGAATTGTGGGTGAGGCTGCGGCTCAGATACATGGCGACCTGGCGGGGGAAGGCGATGCTCGCTGGGCGGCGGCGCGAGATCATGTCCGCGAGGCGCACATCGAAGGTCTCCGCCACCGCGCGCTGGATACCATCGATAGTCACCTGGCGGCTGGCCTCTTCCTGAATGAAATCCCGAAGTAGATACTCGACCTTCTGGACGGATACGCTCTCCCCGGCGAGCGAGGCGAAGGTGGCCACGCGGACGAGCGCACCTTCCAGCCGCCGCACGTTCGAGCGAATTTTCTCGGCGAGGAAAAGCAGCACGGATTCGTCGATGGAGACTTTCCACTCCGCTGTTTTTTTCCGGAGGATGGCGATGCGCGTCTCGATCTGCGGTGGCTGGAGCTCGACGGCGAGGCCGCACTCGAAGCGGGAGATCAGGCGCGGCTCGATGCTCTTGATTTCGCACGCGGGGCGGTCGCTGGTGAGGACGACTTGGTTACGTCCGTCGAGTAGGGTGTTGAAGGTGTGGAAAAACTCCTCCTGTGAGCGCTCCTTGCCGGCGAGGAACTGGACGTCGTCGATGAGCAACACGTCGGAGCTGCGGTAGCGGCGGCGGAATTTCTCGATCTCACCCTTGCGGATCGCCTCGATGAACTCGTTGGTGAATTTCTCGCAGGTGAGATAGATCACGCGGCAGTCCGGGCGGCGGCGCAAAATCTCGCGGCCGATGGCGTGCATGAGGTGAGTTTTCCCGAGGCCGGAGCCGCCGTGGATGAAGAGGGGGTTGTAGCCGACACCGCGCTTGGCCGCGACCGCCTCGCAGGCGGCGTGGGCGAACTGGCTGTTGCCGCCGACCACGAAGTTCTCGAACGTGTAGCCCGGGTTCAGCCCCGCAGCAGTGGCGCGTTTGTCGAGCATCTCACCCGGAATTTCTTTGCGGACTTGCGGAGCTGCTGCGGAAAAATCATCGCCTTGCGTGCCGGAGTCAGTCTGTGATTCCGCGACCACGATGCTGACCTTATGCAGGCCTTCGTGTGCCTGGCCGGCGGCGTAAACAAGTTCCGGGAGGTAGTTCGTCTCGATCCAGACTTGGTGGATCTCGCCGGGAACGATCAGGGTTCCCTGGCCATTCGCGGCACCGCCCCATGTGGCTGCTCCGAACCATCTCTGGAACGCGTCAGCTCCGATGGACTGGCGCAAGGCCACCGCGATTTCCCCCCAAGCACCCATATCATGGATCGAGCCGAGCGCCTCGTCTTGCGGCTCTTCTGCGGCGGGGATGCTCTCCCCGAGTTCCATCGATGGTTGTTTCATGTTTTTAAAAATGTTCCGTCTCGGTTCCCCCCACGGGCTCTCAGACGCAACAGTTCGCTGACGATGCGTGCTGATTTCACCCGCCGGAACACTTTTCAGAATCCATCTAACAGCAGCGGCTTTTTCGCCGCATTCCACAAGCGTTCCACGGGATGTTTTTTTTAAAACTTGACCGAGATTTTGATTCGGTTTCCTGAAGTAAACGTACCCTCTATCAGATTGATTCGGCGTAACCTTCTGAAAGAGTTGGGATAACGAACGTGGCGATCCTGTCACTCACGCAACCATCCGACGTTTACTCTTGAAGCAAAGCGCCACCGCCACGGTCGCCAGCGTGCCCGCCATGATGCGCCATGTGAACTTGATGACCGGCATCCACTCGAAATTTTCGTAGAGTGCTTTGCCAGTGAGCATTTTCCAAACATCATTGGGCAGGTTGCTGAGGAATGCCACGACGAGGATACCGACGATCATGGCGATGAGGTTTCCGATCTCGCTACCTCGGTTTTTTGTAAAAAGGGCGACGATGAAAATGCCCAGCAGCGAGCCGTAGGTGTAGCCCAAGCTGCCGAGGATGATGGGGATGATGGTGAGCGTCGGGTTGTGCGCCTTCACGAAAGCGGTGGCGAGACCGATAAGGATCAGGATGAGCGCAAAGGCGACGGTGCTGAGCCGGATGATACGTACCCGTGCGCGCTCGTCGTCCGGAGTTTGAAACCACCTGAAATGGAAGTCGCGCGAATAGCTTGTCGCCAGCGAGTTCATCGCGGTGCCGAGCGAGCCCATCGTTGTCGCCAAAACACCGGCGATGACAAGTCCGCGTAGGCCGCCGGGCATCACATCGACGACGAAGTAAGGGAAGATCGTGGTGGCGTCCGGCTTGCCGTTGTTCATCGGCAGGTTGGGGTCGCTGACGACGTGGCCGTAGTAAACGGAAAGCAGGATGCCGATCATCAGCACCGCGTAGGTCACCGGGATGTCGGCGATGCCGGAAAGGATCGTGGCCATCGCGCTCTGCTTGGTGTTCTTCGCGGTGAGCATGCGCTGCACCATGTCTTGGTCGGTGCCATGAGTGGCGAGGGTGACGAAGAGCGATCCAAAAAGCGCGGCCCACACGGTGAACTCACTTTCGAGCACGCTCTTGATCGCCCCCCAAGTCGCGCCATAGCGGTTCACGAATTTTTCCGTCGGCGGGACGTCACCTCCCCATTCCCAGAGTTTCAAATCGTGAGCACCCGTGAGGTGAGTTTTCGCGCCGTCCCAACCGCCGGGGATGTGACCGAGTAGATACCAGACGGAAAATCCAAGCGCTCCGAACAAGACGGCGATTTGTAATACATCCGTCCAGATGACCGCCTTGATCCCGCCGACGGCGGTGTAGGCGGCCGTGAGCAGGCTGATGACGACCAGTGCCACACCCGTCACCCAGAATTGCTCCCAGTCCCCGAGTGGGCGCTCCGGATTGAGTTGATTCCAAATCACCACCACCAACAAGGTCGGCACCCACAAGCGCGAACCGCTGGCCAGTGAGCGTGTCAGCAGGAAAATCGCACTCGCAAGCCGGCGAGTGCGCGGCCCGAAGCGGACTTCGAGAAATTCATAAATACTCACCACCTCGTATTTGTAATAGGCCGGGATGAAAACAGAGCTCACCACCAGCCGCGCCAGCAAGTAGCCGACCATCAATTGCGCGTAAGTGTAGTTCCTCAGGCGGAAACCCTCGCCCGGGGTGCCGAAAAACGTCCCCGCGCTGATTTCCGCGGCGAGAATCGAGGACAGCACCGCCCACCACGGAATCGACCGACCGCCCAGTGCGAAGTCTGAGACATTTCCGCTCTGGCGGCTGAAATGCACCCCGATGCCGATGATGATCGCGAAATAAACTGCAATGATGAGAAGATCCAAGCTCAGGGCCGACATGCGCCGGATGCTACGGCCTCAGTCTTGCGATCCAAGCCTCAAGTTTTTCGTGAGAAACTAAGCCTTGGAGCCGTTTTTTTCCTGTGCTTCGAGGGCGTGGAAAACCCGGATCGCCGCATAAGCGTCATTCGCCGCGTAGAGCAATTGGCGCTCGGAGAGGTTCGGGAATGCCCAGTTCGAGGTCGTCACCGACTTGGACTTCAGAAACTTGCGGTTGAAGAGAATGGCGATCGCCGATTTCGCGCCGACGGCATTCCGGTAGCCCAGTTTCTTGAACGAGCGGTCCAGATCCACAATCGATCCCGGACGGATGCCGAAGCGGTGGGAAATCTGGTGGAGATCCCCATCCAGCCCGAAACCGATTTTGATGAGCTCGGTGGATTTCAGTAACTCGACGATGAACGGGTGGCTCTCGACACAGTGCGACTGGAAAATGTAAGCCTTCTCGGTGGTGGCAAATTGCAAAACGTGCGGGCCCTCGGACACCTGTCCTTTGTGAAAAGTCGGCTTGGACTCGGTGTCGAAGCCGACTTGGCCGGCGCGCATGAGTTCCTCAACTGCGATTTTTGCCTGGCGCACCTCGTTCACGACAAAGACGGATTCCACCCCGAGGCCGTCGAAGGGCTCCAGTTGGGCGATGTCCGCTTTGTGCGGCGGGGATTTG
>JAYTOE010000219.1:0-7817 GCA_043747935.1 Akkermansiaceae bacterium | reverse complement strand
ACATCCAAGACATCATGGACGGCGACATCGACGCCTTCATCGAAGCCAAGCTCCGCGGCAAAGTCCGCGTCAAGGGCGCGAAGGACGACGAGGATTGATCGTGCGTGAAGACGGATTTTCCAATCCGCTTCTACCCTCCGATTCCCTCGATCTTTTCCAACTCGCTGATAAATCTCGGAATCTTTTCAGTCACGATCCCCCAAACCACCGCCTCCTCGACGTGGTCGTAGGTGTGTGCGAGAATGTTCCTGAACCCGATGATCGCCGCCGAATCGGTCACAACCGAAAGATCCTCCGGATGTTTGCGCCTCACGCGCACGAGCGCTTCACCGATGATCTCGAATTTCCGTTCCACCGCCGAGGCAAGCATGTCATCCATGCGGTAGTCCTCAAAAGTCTTTGCTTCACAGAAGGAGGCGATCGCCCGCGCGGCGGACAGCGCGTCGAAGTAGCAAGTCATCGAGAACTCATTCATGGATCACTACAAGATCACGTGAGATCGATTTCCGCAGATGAGGATTCCTGATCATGCCCGGAGTTAGAAGTTGGATTTTCCGGTTGAAACGCTTTCCCGCCTCCTCGATGAATCCGAAATAGCGGTCTGGCATGGACGCGGGCGTTGGGGATTCGAACTCCGCAAGGAAATCGATGTCGCTGTCTTCACGCTGCTCGCCCCTCGCGGTGGATCCGAACACAGAAAGCCTACTGATACCAAAGCGTCCACACAACGCCTTCGCTTCATCCCTGAAATTCCCATCAATCATTCGTGCTGACGCTAGCTGTGACACTCATCTTCGCAATCCAATAATTGTTTTTGCACTTTCTAGAACGTAGCCTTGATCCGCTCCAATGTGAAAATTTCCACTCCCCGCCATTTTTCGCATTGACGACCCCCACCACACCCACTCATGTTCCGTCCGAACTTATTGAGATTGAGTCTCAATAGTAACAAGAAAACGAAACACGATGAAAAACAGAATTCACTGCAAGCAAGGAAAGATCGCCCCCTGGCATTGGCGGGAGTGATGATGGCGGGACAGGCCGGGGCGCAAGACGCTCTGCAAACTTTGGCTCCATTGACGGTGATCGGTGGGGGCGATGAGGTATTCCAACTTCCCGGCTCGGCGGCTTATGTGAGCGCCGAGGAGTTCCGCTCGCGCGGCCAAACCAATCTCGCCCGCATCGCGGCCAAGGTTCCTTCCGTTTTCGTGCGGGATGAGGACGGCTACGGAAATTTCCCTAACATCGCACTCCGCGGGGTCGATGGCACGCGCTCCAGCAAAGTCACGCTCATGGAGGACGGAATACTAACCGCCCCCTCGCCGTACTCCGCGCCCGCCGCGTATTACTCGCCCAAAGCCAGCCGGATGTCCGCCATCGAGTTCCTGAAAGGTTCTTCCCAGGTGAAATACGGTCCTCACACCACCGGCGGCGCCGTCAATTTCCTCTCCACCCCCATCCCCGCCGACGGCGAAAACAACTTCTTTTCCCGCACGACCTACGGTTCCGACCAAACCTTTTTCAACCAAACGTGGTATGGCGATACGCAGACCACCGAGGCCGGAACCTTCGGATACCTTCTCGAACTCCACACCATGACCAGCGATGGCTTCCGCGACATCGATGGCACCTCCCAAGACTCCGGTTTCGACCTGATCGAGCCGATGCTCAAGCTCTTCTACGAGCCGAACACAGCCCTCAAGCAACGCTTCGAGTTCAAGCTCGGCTATACCGATTTCGAGGCGAACGAATCCTACGGCGGCATCACCGTAGCCGACCTGCGCAACGATCCGAACCGCCGCTACGCCTCCACCCAGTTCGACCACCACACCGCCGAGCAGTTTCGCACTTACCTGAAATGGATCGCGGAACCATCGGATGCGCTCCGCATCGAATCCGCCGTTTACTTCAATTCCTTCGAACGCACCTGGGATAAACTCGACGGCCTTCGGCAAAGCGTAGGTGGACCTGTGATTCGCACCAACGTCGCCGAAGCCCTGCTCCACGGCCCCTCGCTCGCCGTTCTTCAGGGCACCGGCGTCGGTGACATTTTCACCCGCAACGCCTTCCGCGATCACGAGTCCTACGGCTGGCAAAACCAAGCGAACTTCCGCTTCGACACCGGCTCCGTAACCCACGACCTCGCCGTCGGCCTCCGCCTCCACTACGACCGCGCGGGCGGCACGAACCAGCAGATTTTCTACGCCTCCAACACTCTTGGCGGCTTCGGCCCCGCAGCGCCGGGAGCGGTCGGGACCGCCGGTCTTCAGGAGGTCTTCGCCACCGCGCTTTATCTGGAGGATGAAATCAAAATCGGAGCCCTCACGCTCCGCCCCGGAATCCGCTTTGAGCACCTCGATGTGGAGAACACCAGTGCGCTGGGCGTGAACACAACCGGCCAAGAGCAGCTCATCATGGGCGGGATCGGCGCGACTTACGATTTCGATACGGAAAATTCCCTTTTTGGCGGCATCTACCGTGGTGCCTCACCCGCCAATCCCGCCGGCTACCTTGCCGGCACCGAGAGCGAGGAAAGCCTCGGACTCGAACTCGGCTACCGCCACCGCAAGGACGCGCTGCGCACCGAACTCGTCGCCTTTTACACCGACTACGACAACCTCATCGCTCCTCAGTTCGATGTCGTCGGCGGCCTGAGCCCTTCGCGAAACGCCGGAGCCGCGGAGACATGGGGTCTTGAGAGCATTGTGGAATACGACCTCGGTCAAGCCGCGGGTGCCAGCTACGGCCTGCCCGTTTACATCAGCGCCACCTACACCCAGGCCGAGTTCAAGGATATCACCGGACGCCTCGCCAACACCGCCGGACTCTTCGGCGGTGCCCAGAACGGCAGCGAGCTTCCCTACGTCCCTGAGTGGAAACTCGCGGCAGGCATCTCCTACCTCGCGGAAAAATGGGGCGTAAACCTCGACGCCTCATTCACCACATCCACATGGGGCACCGGTTACAATGACGACGTGCGAATCGACACCACACCCGGTTCACCCACACTCGGATTGCCGGGCAATCCGAGCGCGGTGGATGGCAAGATCGACGCCCTCTTCCTCCTCGATCTAACAGGCCACTACCAGCTGAACGAAAACTTCAAGCTCGTCGGCGGCATCCAGAACATCTTCGACACCCAGAAGATTGTCAGCCGCGCCCCGCTTGGCCCGCGCGCCAACGCGCCGCGCATGCTCTTCGCAGGCGTCGAGGCCACGTTCTGATCACAGAAGAGAAGGCCAACCACAGATGAACAGGATGAACGCGGATGGAGAGGATGCCAACACACCTCCACATCGGCTGCCCCGAATCACTCCTTTCTTATCACTATTCATTCTTATCTGCGTCCATCCCGTTCATCTGTGGTTGAATTTTTTCCGAATCGTGGGCCGGAAAAGCCGTGCCTTTTCCGCCAACTGACCGGTTGACAGGCAAGTCGCTCCTGATAGCCTCCCGCGCCCGCTCCACGGTGACAGGAACTGATTTCCTGCACCGACAATTGGCTGCGGAATGCAACTCGAAAACACAAACACGATGGCAACCAAAAAGAAGACAGCGGCCAAACCCGCCGCGAAGAAACCCTCCGCAAAAGCGACAAGCTCCGCAAAAGCTACGAAATACGTTTACACCTGGGGCGCGGGCAAGGCCGACGGCCACGGCAAAATGAAAGAGCTGCTCGGCGGCAAGGGCGCGAACCTCGCCGAGATGACCCTCATCGGCCTTCCGGTTCCATCAGGTTTCACGATCACCACCGAGGTCTGCACCTACTACTACGATCATAAGAAAACCTACCCGAAAGTCCTCCGCTCCCAGATGGAAGCAGGCGTGGCCAACATGGAGAAAATCATGGGCTACAAGTTCGGCGACTCAAAAGGTTTCCCCCTCCTTCTCGCCGTCCGCTCCGGCGCACGCGACTCGATGCCCGGCATGATGGACACCGTCCTCAACCTCGGACTCAACGACGCCACCGTCGAAGCCCTCACCAAGGCCACCGGCAACGAGCGCTTCGCATGGGACTGTTACCGCCGTTTCATCCAGATGTATGGCGATGTCGTTCTCGGTGTTCAGAAGCTTCCGACTGAAGATCACGAGCCTTTCGAAACTGTCATCGAAGACTTCAAACACGCGAAGTATAAGAAGGATATCGTCGATTCCGAACTCACCGCCGACGACAACAAGGAGCTCGTCGCCCGTTTCAAGAAGCTCGTGCTCGACCGCACCGGCAAGGGCTTCCCGGAAGATCCGTGGGAGCAGCTCGAAGGTGCCGCAGGCGCCGTGTTCAGCTCGTGGATGAACGACCGCGCGATCGTCTATCGCCGCAAGTATGGCATCCCCGCCGCATGGGGCACCGCCGTCAACGTGCAGGCCATGGTTTTCGGAAACACCGGCTCGAACTCCGGTTCCGGCGTCGCCTTCACCCGCAACCCCGCCAACGGTGAGAACGTCCTTTACGGCGAGTTCCTCGTCAACGCCCAGGGCGAGGACGTTGTCGCCGGTGTTCGCACCCCGGATGCCGTCGCAGGCATGGCACAAGCCCTCCCCGCCGCGTTCAAGGAGCTGATGAAAGTCCGCCGCATCCTAGAGAACCATTTCCGCGATGTGCAGGACGTCGAGTTCACGATTCAGGACGGCAAGCTGTTCATGCTCCAGACCCGCAACGGCAAGCGCACCGCCGCCGCCGCTCTCAAGTTCGCCGCCGACATGGTGAAGGAAAAGCTCATCGACTGGCAGACCGCGGTTCTCCGCAACCCCGCCGACCAGCTCGACGCGCTCCTCGCTCCCGTCTTCGACATCGAGCAGACCAAAAAGCAAACCATCATCGCCAAGGGTCTCCCCGCCGGCCCTGGTGCCGCTTCCGGAAAAGTTTACCTCAACGCGGACCGTGCCGAGGCCGCCGCCCAGCGCGGTGAGAAGGTTCTCCTCGTCCGCGTCGAGACCTCGCCGGAAGACCTTCGCGGCATGATCGCCGCCGAGGGCATCCTCACCTCGCGTGGCGGTGTTTCCTCCCACGCCGCACTCGTTGCCCGCCAGATGGGCAAGGTCTGCGTCTGCGGAGCCTCGGGTGTCGAAGTCGATTACGACAAGAAAACCGTCTCTGCCGGTGGTAAGACCTTCAAGGAGGGCGACTACCTCTCCATCGACGGCACGGCCGGAACGGTTTACGGCGGCGAGCTCGCCACCGAGCCTTCCGAGATCATCACCGGACTCATCAACAACAAGAAGTCCTCGCAGAACACCGAGAAGTTCAAGAACTTCGTCCAGCTCATGGAATGGTGCTCGATGGCGACCCGCATGGGCGTCCGCACCAATGCCGACACCCCGGAGCAGGTGAAGAACGCAGTCGCTTTCGGCGCGGAAGGCATCGGCCTCACCCGCACCGAGCACATGTTCTTCGAGGGCGACCGCATCGACTCGATGCGCGAAATGATCCTCGCCACCACCGAGACCGCCCGACGCAAGGCGCTCAAGAAACTCCTCCCGCACCAGCGCAAGGACTTCTTCGGCATCTTCAAGGCGCTCGAAGGCAAGCCCGCCACCATCCGCCTGCTCGACCCGCCGCTCCACGAGTTCCTCCCTCACAGCAAGGAGCAACAGATGGATCTCGCCCGCAAGCTCGGCGTGAAAGTGGAAGACATCATGCACCGCGTGCACGACCTCCACGAGTTCAACCCGATGCTCGGCCACCGCGGCTGCCGCCTCGCGATTTCCTATCCGGAGATCGCCGAGATGCAGGCGCAAGCCATCTTCGAGGCCGCCGCGATGTGCGTCCAGAAGGGCATCCCCGTCACCCCCGAGGTGATGGTGCCGCTCGTCGGTTACGCCCGCGAGCTGGAGCTGCAAGTGGAAATCATCCACCGCGTCGCCAAAGAGGTGAAGGCAGATAAGGGAGTGGAATTCGACTACCTCGTCGGCACCATGATCGAGGTTCCTCGTGGTTGTGTTACTGCGGACGAAATCGCGAAGCACGCCCAGTTCTTCTCCTTCGGCACGAACGACCTCACCCAGACCGCGCTCGGCGTCAGCCGCGACGACATGGGCTCGTTCCTCAACAGCTACCAGGAAAACGACATCTATCCGAAGAACCCCTTCGCCTCGCTTGACACCACCGGGGTCGGCCAGTTGATGGAAATCGCCGTCGCGAAAGGCCGCTCCACCAAGAAGGATATCAAGCTCGGCATCTGCGGCGAGCACGGTGGTGATCCGGATTCCGTGACCTTCTGCCACAAGCTCGGTCTCGCCTACGTTTCCTGCTCGCCTTACCGCGTGCCCGTCGCCCGCCTCGCCGCCGCTCAAGCGGCCGTCGCGGACGCCAAGGCCGCAGCAAAGAAGAAATAACCTGTCGTAGGCCACCTGCTTTCAGGCGCACTTCGATTTCCACCAGCCCTGTGCCCTCACCGGCGCGGGGCTTTTTTTTGGCAGGCCATGAGCAGATCAGCATTCATCGAATCGTGAAAACAGGGAAAAATCACCCGGGGAAATCCTTAAGTTTCCCAACGCCTGCGCCGATCATGAATCCCCTAGGTGAATTCTACAATTACTGCTCCTGTTGCGATCGCGTCCATCGATCAGGCCATCGCCCACGCGATGTCCAACGTCTTTGGCGTGATGCTGCAACGCACCGTGCGTTTGATCGAAAAATCTTCGATCCCTCTGGCTCGCAACGATGCCGCACCTCAGTTGGTAATTGGCAGTGTCGGATTTGTCGGGCAGATCACAGGCACCGTTTATCTGTGCTTTACCGAAGAATTCAGCCAATCATCCGCGTGTCACATTCTCGGCATGAGTCCGGCCGAACTTGAGATGGAGGGACCCACGGTGGTTAAGGACGTCGTGGGCGAACTCACCAACATGACGGTCGGTGGCTTTAAGAACATCTTGGCCGACCTCGGATACCCTTGTAAGCTCACCCTGCCTGTGATTATGCGCGGCCACCACATCTCAGTGTCCGCCTGTAAGTCCGCGTATCGGGAGATATACCATTTCGAGAGCGAGCAACACCGAATTTCCGCCGATATCCAGATGATGCCGGAATAGCGGCCCCCTGGGAAAGTCAGTCGCGGCCCTAGGCTTGCCCAGCGCCGGCGTCCGCCTGCCCGTAGCCGCCAAAACTACGCACTAACCTTAGCAAAAAATATTTGCCTAAGGATAACACCCTAGCCTCAAGTCTAACCGCAATGGAGCTCTCTCCCGACACCATTGGTCACCTTCGCGATGAGGCGTATGCGACGTTGTGTCGACACACGCTGACCGAAGCCCTGGAAAAACTTGTCCACGAAAAAGCGAACATCGAGAACACGCGGCCGCCGTTTGCCTTGTTGGTTAGCCGGCAAACGCGCGACGCCTTTAGTCAGTCAATGTCTGCGGTCATAGCCAGTGAATCAGCGCTACAAGTCCGCCTCGCCGAGATCTCCCAAATCGAACAACTGATCCAAGGTCTCGTTCATCCGGCCCTACACAAATACCTCACCGCCTGCGATCCCACCTACCGCAGTTTCCCGCAGATCCAGCGTATCCTCCACGACTGGGAAAGCGCCTTCCGGGCCCTACCAGACCTGCTGGTAGCGTTCGCGCGAGACGCCCGCAATGCCCGCCAACAGTGCGGACATTCCGAACCGGAACAACGCGACCGCGAGCCCCTCCTCCTGCTGCGCGACTCGGCTCTCCGGCTTGAAAAACAGCTCGATGCGCTCGACCGCGCGGCCCTACAACTCACCGCTCTTCTTCCGGCCGGAGCGGACGCTGAAATTCAGCTGCCTGCCACCCCTGCATTTCGCTACGCCAACTGGGTCGGCCTCCTCTTGGCGCTGCCATTGGAA
>JAYTOE010000218.1:0-24821 GCA_043747935.1 Akkermansiaceae bacterium | reverse complement strand
GCGGATCAACGCCTCGGAATCGGCCGGGTTCGCCGGATCCCACGCGAAGGCCTTGATCGCCTCCGCGCGGATGTCGAGCCGCAGATCCTCTTCGCGCTTCTCCTTGTCCGGGCCGTGGCAGAAAAAGCACTTGTCGGAAAGGATGGGCAGGATCTCGCGGGCGTAGGAGATCTTCTCCGCAGCGTGGGAAACCGGCGCACATGCGAGAAGGCAGAGGATGTAAGATGAGTTTTTCAACGCTGCACGGTTACGTTCCCGGCGGGGCCGCTCTTTCCGCTTGTTAGGGCTTAATGGTGACCCTATCGCCAACCTCGGTGAGGGCGAAGAGTTTTTGCGCGGAGTCCATCGGCAGGCGGATGCAGCCGTGGGAGGCGGGATAGTCCGGCACATTTCCGTAGTGGAAGCCGAAATCGCCGCAACTCAGGCGCTGGAAATACGGCATGGATGAATGATAGAGGTTCGAGGTGTGGTGGCGGTGTTTGTCGGTGATCGCGAACTCGCCCTGGCGGGTGGCGTAGCCGCGTTTTCCCGAGGAAACCCTGGTGGAAAAAATCTCGTTGCCCTCCGCGTCGTAAACACGGGCGCGCTGCTCGCCGAGAGAAAGGACGATGTGCCGGTCTTCCTTGTAGGGGTCTTTCCCGAGGATCAGGCGCATCATGGGGATATCGCCGCGCCGCGCCGCGAAGTTCACGGGCCAGGTGTGGTTCACGCGGGTGTATTCGTGTTTCTTCGCACCGGCGGTGAGGAGGTGGCTGGCGGTGGCGACGTCGCCGGAGTCCACAGCGAGCATGAGCGGCGTGATGTTGCGGTCGCGGACGAGATACCACTTCATGTTCTTCGAGCCGACGTGTTTCAGGAAATCCTCGCCGACGGGGCGTGCGACCGGCTCGTTGGGATCGGCGCCCGCAGCGAGGAGCTCGCGGACGGTCTCGGGATTTCCCGTCACGATGGCGAGGTGCAGCGGCTTCTGTTTCCCGGGCAGGAAAAGGTCGGCGCGGGCACCGTGGCGGAGCAGCATCGAGGCGATGCGGT
The DNA here is from genome assembly GCA_043747935.1 of Akkermansiaceae bacterium. Lineage (GTDB taxonomy): Bacteria > Verrucomicrobiota > Verrucomicrobiia > Verrucomicrobiales > Akkermansiaceae > Luteolibacter. Next base: position 23,789 of record JAYTOE010000218.1, on the reverse strand, counting down.
CGTGGCCCGCGAGCATCGCGGTGGATAGTGCGGTCTCGCGCGTGGGGATGAGGGTGAAGTCCGCCTTCACTCCGCAGGCAAGGAGGAAACCGGCGGTCATGCGGTCGTTATTACGGCAAGCGTAGTAGATCGACTTCCCGGTGCCGTGGCCGTAATCGAGGAACAGCTTGAGCCATGTCACGTTTCCCGCAAGGGTGGCTGCTTCCGTGAGAAGAAGGCCGTCCGGTCCGTGTTTCCGAGCGTGGGCACCCTTGTTCAGAAGCATGCGGGCGAGGGCGATGTTGTCCTTGCGGTAGGCGAGCCAAAGTGCGGGCTCCCACTCGGGGCCGTCGAGCGTTTCGCCGGGGCGGAGGACGGCGTTGAGGGTGGGCGTGTGACCGGCGGCGACGGCCGCTTCGAGAGGTGTGAGGCCGTCGCTAGCAGTGGGCGTGCGCACGGGATCCGCGCCGATGCGCATGAGCAGCGGGATGATCTCCACGTCTCGCTCCGCGATCGCTTTTTCCAGCAATGTCAACCCGTCGGGCGAGGGAAGGTTCGGATCCGCCCCGGCGGCGGCGAGTGCGGGCAGTATGTCCGTCCAGCCGTTTTTCAAAGCCATCGCAAGGGTGCTGCGGCCTTCGGGATCGGTTGCGGCGGCATCCGCCCCGTCGGCGATGAGCGCGGTGACAAGATCACGGTGTCCGGCGTCGATCGCGAGATGAAGGAGCGGATTCCCATCGGAGTCCGTCTGGTGCGGATCGGCTCCGGCCGCGAACATGGCGCGCACGAACGCCAGCCGTCCGTTGCGTATCGCCCAGGGCAGGATCGCTTCGCCGTCCGGCATGCGCCCGTCGGCTTTCGCACCGGCGGCGATGAGTTTTTCCACGATGGGCGAGTCCCCTTTCGCGACCGCGACACCGAGGATATCGGCACCGTCGGGGCTTTTCGCGTTCGGATCCGCACCCGCCTCCAGCAGCATCAGCGCGATGGTCGGATTGTCGTTTTCCACCGCGATGCGCAGCGGTGTGCGCCCGCCTGCGTCGCGCTGCCCGGTGTGCACATGCAGGTCGAGCAATAGGCGCACATGGCGATTTTCCCCCGAGGACACCGCATCGACCAGCGCGCGCCCGCTCGGACGGATGCCAGCCTCGGACAGCTCACGCAGCTTCTGTTTCTCCGGCGTATCGCAGGAGGGCACCAACAGGAAAGCGGCGAACAGAAGCAACCGCCTACTCAATTTGGCTATGGAAGCACCTTGGCACACGGCGCAGAGCATCGGGGAAATTCTCGCGAGATCAAGCTCCCAAGAAAATTGTCACTCTTTTCCCTTCGTCTGCTAGCGTCGCGGCGGATGAAGTTAGTGAAATTGTTGGCGAATCTCGGTTACGGATCGAGGAAAGAGGCGGAAAGGCTGATCAAGAGCGGCGCCGTCACGGATCGGGACGGGAAGGTTCTGGGAGCCAAGGATTTCCCCGGAGCGGAAAACGTCAGGGTGCTCGGCGAGGAGCTCGATCCCGGCTCCCCGCTGGTGATCGTCTTGAACAAGCCGGACGGCTACACATGCAGCACCGACGATCCCGGCGACACGATCTACGATCTCCTCCCTCCCCGCTTTTCCAAACGCAACCCCGGCCTCAACTCCGTCGGACGCCTCGACAAGGACACCACCGGCCTCCTTCTGATGGCCGATGACGGGAAATTCCTCCACCAGGTGATCCACCCGAAATCCGGCTGCCTGAAGGTTTATCACGCAACACTCGACCGCCCCCTGCGCGGCGATGAGGGCGCGCTCTTCGGCTCCGGCGAGCTGCTCCTCGAAAGCGATTCGAAACCCCTGCTCCCCGCCGGCTTCGAAGCGCTCGGGGAAAAGGAAGTGCTCGTGACCCTGCACGAAGGCCGCTACCATCAGGTGCGCCGCATGTTCGCAGCGGTCGGCAACCACGTCGTTTCCCTGAAACGCATCTCCATCGGCGGCCTGAAACTCCCCGACGAACTCGCGGAGGGAGAGTGGCGGGTGGTTTCCGATGAGGAAAGGGCGCTGCTGTTTGCGAAGGACAGGGATTGAGCGGATTTTCCCTTTTTGTCTCCTCCCGGATCGGATAGCCAAGGGACGTGGAAAAGCAGGAACGCATCAATCTCGCGATCCGGAGTGTCGTGACCGGCCTCATGGATCGTGTGATGAACAAGGTCACGGTCATCGATCCCTTCATCAAGGAAAACCACAGGTTGAATAAGCCCCTTTATGCGGCGCTGGTGCCCGATGAGATTTTCAAGGGTTCACACTTCGAGCGCCGCTTCGTGACGCCGTTCGGCGGGGTTTGGGAAAAGCTGGCGGTCGTGGTGGCCAGGGAGTTCCACGGACATTGCGAGATGGGGCACAGGATCTCGGGGACGGTGGGGAAGGAAAGCCTGCGCCGTATCCAGGAAACGCTGGTCCGTCTCGAGCACCCGGAGAAAGGCGCGGTGCGAACCAAGCCCGACTGGGACGCGGAGATGAAATACATCCGGGCGGGCGGAGGGCAGCCGATTCCAGTGGATGTCGTCTGCGACATCTACATTGAGAGCAAGGAGACGGGATTGAGATACGCTTATTTTGTGAGAAGCGAAATGCCCGACAACCTCCAAGCCCGGGCTAGCAAGGAGAAGATGCTCAATCTGATGGCGATATCCCCCCTACCGGAGGATCGAGTGTTCTTCGCGCTGCCTTGCAATTCAATCGGCAAGTATGGGGACAGCGCAAGTGCGCCCCTTGCCAAGTGGTTTGGCAAACAGGAAGACGCGTCCGTCATTATCGGCAGCGAGTTCTGGGACTTGATCGGCGGCGAAGGGACTTACGCGGATCTCATTCGCGAGGTGGACTTGCACGGCAAAGCATACCGCGTACGCATTTGCACGGAGTTTCTCGGCATGGCCATACCAGGATAATCGCGCAACCAGTGAGAGGAGGTATTCAACGGGGCGCTCTGAAACAGCCGCAAATCAAATTCGAGTTGTCCACGAGACGCTAATTATCTTCCTCTCTATCCTCTCAAACGGAAGCCCCGCCACCAAGGGGTTCCTGAATTTCACCGCGTGCGGAGTCGCATCGAAGCCTTTGACCACGTAGAGAAAATACGCATCATTCATTGCATCAGCCACACGGTATTCCTTGTTCGTCAGAAGAACACTTCCCGCCTGTGATCTCATTCCTTTGACCTCGACTGCGAGAAATTTTTCGTCTTCAGGCTTCCTGACGCAGAAATCATAACCACATCCTGACTCCGTCATATCAGTCACAAGGGCTCCGTGAAACTCGGGTTCCTTGTGATAGTTGGAAGTGAAATACGCTTCCGCAGCCCTGCCGGTTATCAGACGTTTCGCAAATGAATCCGTCTCGGGGAGTTGTTGGTCAGCGGATTCATCCGTGTCGCCGTCTGCGCTCTCGCAGCCGAGGAAGCCTGCTACCATGGAGCGCATCTCCAGCAGGTCTAAAGCGCCGAATTTATCGAATATCGCGAGGCAATACTTTCTCGGCAGTCGATTGCGACGACCTGCGCGGTTGTTGTCCAGCAGCGGATCAAATTCATCACGGTATCCTCTGATCGAAAGGGGACGCATGCCCATGGAGAACCCCATCAGATTGTAAGCCTCACGTAGGGATTGGAAGCCCATGCTCAGCAGCGCCTCTCGCCCGAATTTGGCAAGGAAAAGGCCGCATACGACCGCCCTGTCCCTACTTGATAGCTCAATCACGATGGGCTTTTATGAGCCTAGGACTACAGGCGCAACGTCATAGTTGGCTGCTGTTTGACGGGGACGCTCGATTTCATCGAAACCGCAACTACAGCCGCAGGGCAATATTCTCCGTTGATGAACCCGCGCCCACGATGCGTGGGGTAAACCGGCCTGTGCCGCCGAATTATCCGGGACATTGTGGTGACACGACCAGCAAGGAGGAGGTGCGGCCATTGACAACGCTGGAACGTGCTCGGATCCAGACTTTCCCGAGATCCTTCAAGTGGAGCGGCACGAAAACGGATGTCGAGCAAATGATCGGTAACGCAGTTCCTGTTAAACTTGCCGAATTCGTCGCTGGCACGGTCATGAACTATCTGAAGCACAATGAATCAAGGGTTTTCCAATTGGCTGAGATCAAGTAAGGGGTTTTCCGAGGCCGCTGCCAAAGATGTCAAATCACGGCTCAAGCGTGTTCAATCCATGTGCGAACCGAAAGCGGGAGGCAATGTGGACACGCTTCTTTTCGATTTGGGGCAACAAGACTGTTTCAAGGCTCTGAGCGTGAGCGTGAGAAGTCAGTTGCGACGTTCCGTGAAATTGTACGACGAATACAACTCGTCGGAATAGACCGCGTCACCCTTCCGCTGTAGGGTGATTCATAGCATTTTTCGTGTAAGGAGCGCACACTGACCTCATTTTCGCGAAAGATTGACCCCGCGCAACTCGCGGCTAGGGTGGGTTTGTTCTTTAAAACAACCAACCACACCAACACACCATGTCCATCCAAGCAGGCGACAAAGCCCCCGACTTCACCCTCGTCACCAAAACCGCCGACGGCCCCAAGCTCGTGAAACTTTCCGAGCACATCGGCCAGTCCAACATCGTCCTCCTCTTCGTGCCCATGGCCTTCACCGGCGTCTGCACCACGGAGCTCTGCGACATCTCCTCCGGCATCAAGGATTACGAGGATCTCGACGCCAAGGTCTTCGCGATCTCCGGCGACAACCCCTTCGCCCAAGCCGTGTGGGCGGAGAAGGAAGGCATCACCGTCCCGCTCCTCAGCGATTACGAGCACGAGGTCGCCAAGGCATATGGCATCGCCTATGAACAATTCCTCCCCGAAGCGAACCTCATCATGGGTGGCGTGCCGAAACGCTCCGCCTTCGCCATCGACAAAGCCGGCGTCGTCCGCTTCGCCGATGTCAAGGAGCACCCCAAGGATCTCCCGGATTTCGCAGCGCTGAAGGCCGTTCTCGGCTCGCTTTGAAAATGGTTTAAAATTAATTAAAGTTTATTGTTTACAACTCTGCGATTTCTGCAAAGTTCATCCCGTCCTCTGCAAGCTCCAGAGTGATTGAATCTTCCGGGGGGAAAGTTCAAGCGCTCTGAGACAGCAAGGAAATGTAAGGCGCGGATCTGGAAACGGATCCGCGCCTTCGCTCTTTCGTGGCGGCGGATAGTATCCGCCATGCCGTCCTCTCGTTTTCTCCAGATCAGCGGATGAAATTTACCACCGCATAGGAAAACTCTCTTTTTTGTTCCAGTGAACATCTTTTTTCTTGCGCTGGTCGCTCTTGGCCACCACTCTCCCGGCATGGCTACAAAAACAGCAGCGGAAGTGACGGCGTCGGAGAAACTCCAGGATGCACGGAAAAGGAACCTCGATCTCGCAATCTCCCAGATCCAGAAGGAATTCGGCGAGTCCGCCATCATGCGGATGGGCGATGCGCAGCGGATGGACATCGACGTGATCCCCACCGGGAACCTACTCATCGACCGCGCGCTCGGCGTGGGCGGTTTTCCTCGGGGGCGCATCATTGAAGTCTTCGGCCCGGAATCCTCCGGTAAGACAACCCTGACCCTCACCGCCATCGCGCAAGCCCAGAAGCGCGGCGGCCTCGCCGCTTTCATCGATGTCGAGCACGCGCTCGATCCCCAATACGCCCGCAAGCTCGGCGTGAACCTCGACGACCTCCTCGTTTCCCAGCCCTCTTCCGGTGAGGAAGCCCTCCAGATCTGCGAGGCGCTCGTCCGCTCGAACGCAATCGATGTGATCGTGCTCGACTCCGTCGCCGCCCTCGTCACAAAGCAGGAGCTCGACGGCGAGATCGGGGATTCCACTGTCGGCGCACAGGCCCGCCTGATGAGCGCCGCGATGCGGAAACTCACGTCCTTCATCTCCAAGGCCAAAACGGTTTGTATTTTCACCAACCAGATCCGGGAGAAGATCGGCGTCATGTTCGGCAGCCCGGAAACCACCCCCGGCGGCCGCGCGTTGAAATTCTTCTCCTCCGTCCGCGTCGATATCCGCCGCATCGGCCAGATCAAGGCCACCGACGGCACCGTCATCGGCAGCCGCACCAAGATCAAGGTCGTGAAAAACAAGGTCGCCCCGCCCTTCACCGAGGCCGAGTTCGACATCATGTATGACGAGGGCATCTCCTCGACCGGCTCGCTGCTCGATCTCGCCCTCGAAATGGAAATCATCCAGAAACGCGGCTCCTGGTTCTCCTACGACGGCAACCAGCTCGCCCAGGGTCGCGATGCCGCCAAGGAAGTCCTCAAGGCCGATCCCGCGCTCTACGAATCCCTCGAAACCAAGGTCAAGGAAGCCCTCGACGCCGCGAAGGAGAAGAAGAAGAAGTAAGGAGCACGCTGAATAGAAAGCCGTCACGTAATATCGGCAAAGCCGACGGGGAGCACACGCGCCCTCGCGTGTTCCGGGCTGCGCCTTCGCTGCCCGGCGGCTGGCAGCAGGGTGCGCGCCACCGCAGCGGGCTTGTGATTCACCATCCCGTGCCGGGTGCTGGGCTGATTCATAGTCCTTCTCTTGGGAGCCGATTCGTGTCAGGGTGCATGCATGTCGGAGGAAGAGCCGTTGCCAAAACCCAAGCCGAAGACGAAACCCTTTGGCGTGCAATTCTGGCTGATTCTCGCCATATCGATTTTGATCCTTGCGTGCTTCGCGGTTTTTTCAAATCAAGGCGGTTATTATAGGGCAGACCGAACCGAAGCGACCAGCAACGCCCGCCAAATTGAGTTAGCTCTTCTCGAATTCGATACCGAATACGGCTCTTTCCCCAGCGAAGCGACCGCCGCCGTCGTCACGAAAAATTTCCCGAATCACGGATACGACCTTAGCGGCAGATCCTCCAACGCCCTTTTTCGTCAGCTATTTGCTGCAGAACTCACACAATCCGAAGGCATGTTCTACGCGAAAGTTCCGGGAGTCCGAAAACCTGACGGAGACATCGCCCCCGGCAAACTTTTGGAGAAAGGTGAAGTGGGCTTTGCCTATGTCGCTGGCCTCTCTTCCGAAGGTAACCCGGCTCGCCCCATCGCCTTCGCGCCCGTGATCCCCGGAACCAAACGATTCGATCCCAAGCCCTTCCAAGGCAAAGCCGTCTTTCTCCGCATCGACAACTCCGTGTCTTCGCTGCCCATCGGAAAAGACGGTCGGGTTCTGCTAAATGGCATCGACATCCTCTCCGCAGAAAACCCCATTTGGGAAAGCAAAGCCCCCGACATCCGCTACGCCGAATAAGGAGAGCCGTGCCTCCGGCCGGCTTTTTTTAGCACCTGTATCTAGCGGGAAGACAATTCGTTCAACAAGGGGCTGTCTCCGGCTGCCCGGCAAGCCGTGCGATTTCCTTGGTAGTCCGGCAGCCGAAGGCAGCCGCTCCTTGCGCTCAAGCTCCTCTAACGATCAACCCTCTTTCCCGCAGCACTGCTTGTATTTTTTCCCGGAGCCGCAGGGGCAGGGGGCGTTGCGGCCGGCGGTTTCGATGGAGAAGCTGGGCTTGCGTTTCGGGAGGTTGAGCTTGAGGCCGGGGGTCTCCTCGCTGGTTTCGAGCTGCGAGGTATCGATATGCGCGGAACTGCCGGAGGAGGCCATGTTGTCGCTGGTGAGAGCCTCCTCGCCACCCTGAAGCTGGCGGGGCTGGCTGTGGAGCTGGCGGAGGAAATCCTCGAGGTTCCCGGCGGAGCGGAAGAGGTTCGTCAGGGCTTCCTGCTTGATCGCATCCATCAAAGTGACGAAGAGGTTGTAGGCCTCGTTCTTGTATTCGATGAGCGGATCCTTCTGTCCCTGGGCGCGGAGGCCGACGCCTTCGCGAAGCGCGTCCATGTTGTAGAGATGCGCCTGCCATTGCTTGTCGATGGCGACGAGCACCATGCGGCGCTCCTCCTGGTCGAGGACTTCGTAAGGGAGGCCGCCAACCTTGATCTCGTAGGTTTCCTTCACCTTATCGACGAGGCAGGCGGAGATTTCCTCCTGGCTTTGGTTCACTTCGAGATCCTCGGCTTTGACGCTGATGGGGAGGTTGGTGTTGATCCAGCCGAGCAGCTCGGTGTAGTCGGGTGCGTTTTTATCAAAATCCTCGAGGTATTCGTTGACCTTCGCGGGGATGGTTTCCTCGATGATCTCGATGACGAGGTCGCGCGGGGTTTCGGTGCTCAGCACTTCGTTGCGATAGCCGTAAACGACCTCGCGCTGCTTGTTCATCACGTCGTCGAAGTCGAGGACGCGCTTACGCCAGGTGTAGTTGCGCTGCTCGACGCGTTTCTGTGCGGTCTCGACGGACTTGTTGAGCCATGAGTGCTCGAGGGCTTCGCCGTCTTTCATGCCGAAGCGCTCCATCATCGCCGTCATGCGGTCGGCGGCGGCGAAGTTCCGCATGAGGTCGTCCTCGAAAGAGATGAAGAACTGCGAGCGGCCGGGATCGCCTTGGCGGGCGCAGCGGCCGCGGAGCTGGCGGTCCACGCGGCGGGACTCGTAGCGCTCCGTGCCGATGACGAAGAGGCCGCCGACTTCCGGCACGCCTTTGCCGAGTTTGATGTCGGTTCCGCGCCCCGCCATGTTGGTGGAGACGGTGACGGCTCCGGGCTGGCCGGCTTGGGAAATGATTTCCGCTTCCTGTTCGTGGAATTTCGCGTTGAGGACGGAGTGCGGGATTTTGGCGCGCTGCAACATGCGGGCGAGGGTTTGCGAGGCTTCTACGGAAGCGGTGCCGCAGAGGACGGGCTGGCCTTTGCCGTGGGCTTCCTCGATTTTCGCGATCACGGCGTTGAACTTCTCGCGGCGGGTTTTGAAAACCTGGTCGTTTTCATCCACGCGGACGTTGGACGTGTTCGTCGGGATGGGGAGGACATCGAGGCGGTAGATGTCGTGGAACTCGGCGGCCTCCGTTTCGGCGGTGCCTGTCATGCCAGCGAGTTTTTCGTAGAGGCGGAAGTAGTTCTGGATGGTGATCGTGGCGAAGGTCTGGGTTTCCTTCTCGATGGCGACGTTTTCCTTTGCCTCGACGGCCTGGTGGAGTCCATCCGACCAGCGGCGACCGGGCATTTCGCGTCCGGTGTTGTCATCGACGATGATGACCTTGCCATCTTTCACGACATACTGGACGTCCTTCTCATAAACGCAGTAGGCCTTGAGGAGCTGGGAGATGTTGTGGATTTTCTCGGCCTGAACGCTCATGCGATCCTGGGCTTCTTCCTTGGCGGCGATCTTTGCCTCGGGGGTGAGCTCGAAGTTCGTATCGATATCGGCGTAAACGGTGCCGAGGTCGGGCAGGGTGAAGGATTCCGGATCGCCGGGGGAAAGAAACTCGCGGCCTATTTCCATGAGGTCGGCGTCGTTGCCTTTCTCGTCGATGACGAAATAGAGTTCTTCCTTGAGCGAGAAGAGTTCCTTTTTCTGCGCGTCCTGGTAGAAGGAGAGTTCGGATTTCTCGATGAGGCGGCGGTTTTCCGGCTCCTCCATGAAACGCATGAGCATGCGGTTGCGGGGCTGGCCGAGTTTGATTTTGAAGAGCAGGCGACCTGCCCCGTCCATGTCACCGGCTTCGGCGAGTTTCTTCGCCTCGGCGGCGAGGTCGTTGCAGAGCTGGGTCTGCTTCTTGACGAGCGAGTCGATGGAAGCGCGGTATTTGTCGAACTGGTGGGTGGAGAGGGCGGTGGGGCCGGAAATGATGAGAGGCGTGCGCGCCTCGTCGATGAGGATGGAGTCCACTTCGTCGATGATGGCGAAGTAGTGGCCGCGCTGCACCTGGTCTTCGCGGGAGGAGGCCATGCCGTTGTCGCGGAGGTAGTCGAAGCCGAACTCGGCGTTGGTGCCGTAGGTGATGTCGAAGGCGTATTGCTCGCGGCGATCCCAGGGTGCCATCTGATTCTGGATGCAGCCAACGCTGAGGCCGAGGTAACGGAACAGCGCGCCCATCCAGTCGGAGTCGCGTTTCGCGAGGTAATCGTTGACCGTGACGACGTGGACACCGAGGCCGGTGAGGGCGTTGAGATAAACGGGCAGCGTGGCAACGAGGGTTTTCCCCTCACCGGTCTGCATCTCCGCGATCATGCCGCGGTGCAGGGCGATGCCGCCGACGAGCTGGACGTCGAAGTGGATCATCTGCCACTCGATAGGATGCTCGCTGACCTGAATGGTCGTGCCGCACATCCGGCGGGCCGCGTTTTTCACGACGGCGTAGGCATCGGGAAGGATCTGCTCGAGATACTTGGCGCGGGCTTTCTGGAAGGCGGGCTGGATTTCGTGGAAAGCGGCCTTCGCTTCCTCGATGGCCTCGGGGGTCGCGCGGATCGTGGCGGGCAGGGTCGGGAACTCATCGCGCATCGCCTTGAAACGATCCTCCAGGGCGGTGGCGGTAGCGGAAAGTTCCTCCTCCGACATGCGGGCGATCACCGGTTTCGCGGGTGCTTCGAGATCGTGGTAACGGGCGAGATGGCTTTTCCATTTCGCGGTGAGCTCGCGGAGTTTTTCCTCCGGCTCGCGCTGCAAGGCTTCCTCGATTTCTTTGATGCGGCCGACGGTCGGGCGGATGCGGCGCAGTTCGCGCTGGTTCTTGCTGCCGACGATTTTTTGAAGGATCCACTTGATCATGAGAAATAGGGAAGTGCCCTAAGCGGGCTAAGGAGAGGGTCGATACACTGGCTTTGCGGGGGAAGCAAGCGCGGGAATCGGGCGGAAAACCAGTGTTCCTTCACCAGGGAGGAGAAGAATTCGAACCACGGATGAACGCGGATAAACACGGATGAAAAAGACAGGAGTGAGCCTATCCAAGGAGGCACGGTGCTTTCATAACCTCTCGAAATGCCCAAAAACGGATACGCGACACCATCACTTCCGCGTTCATCTGTTCATCCGTGGTTCTCTTCGTCAGTTGGGCCGGTTTTTCCCCTAGTGCAGGAACCCTGGCGGAAAGCCCCCAAGGCCGTCACGCGCAGCACCGGATCACAGCCACTTGATTTTCTTGAAAATCCAGAGCTGGATGACGGCGACGGCGGCCATGATCGCCATGAGCCAGATGTAGCCGTGGGGTTGGTAGAGCTCCGGCATGTTGAGCGGGAGCTTTTGGCCGGTCGGAGACTCGGGGGCGAAGTTCATGCCGTAAATGCCGACGATGAAAGTCAGCGGGATGAAAATGGAGGTGATCACGGTGAGCGCGCGCATGACCTCGTTGGTGCGCAGGCCGACGCTGGAGTGGTAGAGCTCCATGAGGCTGGAGGAGAGCTCCTTGTTGCTTTCGAGGAGATCCATGAGCTGCACGTTGTGGTCGTAGCAATCGCGCAGGTAGATCTTCGTGGGGGAGGTGATGAAGCCGGAGGGATCATGCAGCAGCGCGTTCACCACGTCCCGCAGCGGCCAGACAAAACGGCGTAACTGGGCGAGGCTGCGCTTGTGGTCGTGCAGTGTCTTCATCATTTCCCGCGAGGGCTTTTCCAGGAGGTCGTCCTCCAGATCCTCGATGTTTTTCCCCAGCTCCTCCAGCACCGGATAGAAATGGTCGATGACCGAGTCCAGCAGGGCGTAGGCGAGGTAGTCGGCCTTGGACTTGCGGATCTTGCCGCGGCCTCCGCGGAGGCGGGCGCGGATGGGATCGAACACATCGTATTCGCCCTCCTCCTGGACGGTGATCAGGAAATTCTCTCCAAAAAACAGGCTGATCTGTTCGCTGCAGATCCTACGCGCATCGTCCTGATAGACCATCTGGGCGACGACGAAAACATAATCGGTGCTGCTCTCCACCTTGGGGCGCTGGCCAGTGTTGAGGACATCCTCAAGGGCGAGCGGATGCAGGTTGAATTTCTCCCCGAGCAGGCTGAGAGCCTCGGTATCGCCGAGGCCGTCGATGTTGATCCAGGTGATTTTTCCGCTGCCGATATTTCCTGCGAGTTCGGAGACGTCGGTGATGTCGCGCTCCTCGATGTGATCGCCGTCATACTCGATGATCTGGATCGCGGGTTTGCAGGCCTTGCCATCCACGAGGTGTGGGGAAAGCGTGGCGGGAGGCGTTCCCGGGGGGCCGTGGCGCTTGATGAACATGCCGCGAGCGTAGGGTGTGCGGATCGCGAATCAAGCGAAGGAATGGAGGCCGGATCACACCTTGCGCGGGTGGTGGTGGGGAGGGTAGGTTCACCGCGTGCTTTTCGATTCCCACAACCACTTGCAGAGCGGGAAATTCGGGAAGCCCACAAGCGGGTTGATCGCGGAAATGAAAGCGGCGGGGATCAGCGGCTGCGTGGTGAACGCGACACGGGAGTCGGATTGGGAAGCGGTGGCGGCCTTGGCGCGGGAGTTTCCGGGAACCGTTTTCCCGGCCTACGGGATTCATCCATGGTATGCGGATACGGCGGCGGTGGGCTGGGAGGAAAGGCTGCGGGAAAGGCTCGCTGCGGATCCGCTCGCAAGCATCGGCGAGGTGGGAGTGGATGGTTGGGTGGACTCGCCCGGGATGGAAACGCAGCTCCCCGTTTTCGTAAAACAGGCGGAACTCGCGGCGGAGCTGGGGCGGGTGATGACGGTGCATTGCCTCAAGGCATGGGAGCCGCTTTTCGCGGCGATGGATCGCGCGGCGGCGTGGCCGGAGAAATTCCTGATGCATTCCTTCGGCGGGTCGGCGGAGGTGGCGGAGCGCCTGCTGAAAAAGGGCGCGTGGTTTTCCTTTTCCGGGCATTTCCTGCATCCGCGCAAAGCCAGGGTGCTGGAGGTTTTCCGGAAACTCCCCGAAGACCGTATTCTGCTGGAAACCGACGCACCCGACATGATCCCGCCAAAGGAATTCATCGGATTTCCGCTGGCTAAAGACGTGAACCACCCGGCGAACCTCCGCGGCATCGCGGAGGACTTCGACACGGAGATGGGCGGCGGGATGCTCGGAAAGGTCGCGGAGAACGGGAAACGGTTCTGGGGGTTCTGAGGGCGGGAAAATTTACACAGGCTTTACCCCGCTGCCTGCGGCTCCTGCCATGATCGTGGCATGTTGTTTCGCGGCACATTTTGGTTGGCGTGGTTCCTCTATCTCACGGGGTGCCTGCTGATCCTCTCGAACACGGTCGCGGACTATCGTCCCGATGGCTTGGGAATTTTCATCATGCAGAAGGGCGAGATCGGCGAGAGCATGGTCTGGCGGACATCGCTATACATCCACATCGTCGGAGGCCTGCTCTGTCTGTTCGCGGCGCTGCCGCAGTTGTCCGGAAAACTGGTGCGCCGCTTTCCCGGCATCCACCGCAGTGCGGGCAAAATCTACGGGGCGAGCGTGCTTTTCCTGGTCTGCCCGACGGGATTCCACCTCGCCTTGTATGCGAAGGGCGGCTTTTTCGGGAAACTCGGTTTCCTCACCCTGTCGTTCGCGGCCTTCTACACCACGCTCTCCGGCTGGCGCGCCGTGCTGCCGCCGCAACGCGACATGGCCGCCCACCGGATCTGGATGATCCGCTCCTTCGCGCTCACTGCGAGCGCCGTGACCTTCCGCATCTACCACACGCTCGGCTACCTCGCCGGGCTTGAGGCGGACACCAACTACGTCGCGTCGCTCTGGATGAGCCTGCTCGGCAACGTCGCCGTCACAGAGATCATCCTGCATCGCAGGCCCATCGCCGCGTTCCTTTTCCACACCAAACCACAAACACAAATCGAACCATGAAAACAAAAGTATTGCCATGCCTTGTCGCCCTAACAGGCCTCCTCACCGCCGAGCCCGTGCGGATCATCGATCTGAATGTGATCGGGGTTTCCAACACGGAACCGAACGCCCCCGCCCGCACGGCGGTGATGGCGCAAATCGTCGCGCGCCTGCAACCGGCATCCATGCCGCCGTTTTCGCGGGCGGTCGTGGTGACGCCGTACCCCAGCTATCGTGCCGTCGAGCTGGTTGACGGAGAAGAGCGCCTTCCTTTCACCGTGCAGATGTTGGGAAAAGGAGAAGAAGTCACCGGCTACGTGCGGATCGCAGACAATGCGATTTTCATTTTCCGCCCGGAAAAGAAAGACCACATCCGCAGCACGCAGGATCCGCGTTTCGCGCCGCCGAAAGAGATCAGGATCGAGCCTGAGAAACCGGCTTGATCTGACTACCGATCCGGCACGAAAAGCACCTGCCACTTGCCGTCCTTGCTGTAGATGAGGGCGACGACGGCGCAGGGCTCGCTGCCGTCGTATGAAAATTTTTCACTGCCTTCGAAACGGACGGAAATGCCGTTCGCGGGGAGCTCCTGTGTGGCGTCCGGCTTGATTTCCAGTGGACCGTTCTTGGTGGTGAGTCTCGCGGGCTCGGCGGCAAGGTTGATGGCTCGCAGCGTCCATTTTTCCTCGCTGCGCTTACCGGGGATGAGAGTCCAGCGATATCCATTCGCGGCGGGCGAGAGCACGGCGATGTTCGTCTTCGCGGTGGCGGGGATATTCAGTGAGGGGATCTTGGCATCGCTCTTTGGGCTGATGAGGGCGGGCTTCTCGGGCAGGACGAAGAGCCCCGTGCTGCCTCCGTGAGGTAGATCCACGTTCTGCTTCGTCCCGTCACAGGCGATTTCCAAACCCACGGCATCCGGCGGGCCGAGCTGGACGATGTTGAGATCTCCCGCGAAGGCGGAGGCGGCGAGTGCGAGGAAAAGTGGGATGTGTTTCATGGTTTCTCGGCGGCTTTGTCCTTTTTCATCCAAGGGGGGACGGTCTGTGTTCCGGCGCGGGTGAACGCGGTGACGTATTCGCCTGCGGGATTGCTGCCAACGAAGAGGTAGAACGAGCCACTCTCCGAACTGCCGGTCGCGTGCCCGATGGTCTTGCCGTTGTGCAGAATATCGAAAGGGGCGCCCGACCACTTCGGAATTTTTAGTGGATCCAAAGGCTTGGCCTCGATCCGGTTGGGGCCGAGCTGGAAGCGGCTTTCCTCCGGGCAGGTGGAAATGAACGTCAGCGCGAAACCTTTCCCATCAAAGGCCGGGAAACTGCGGATGCGGATCTTCGGCGGATACGGGGTGCCGTCCTTTTTCATGCGTTTGTCGGGCTGGAGGAAGATCGCGACCACGTTCGCGACACCATCCTCCAGCTCGACCTGGCCGGAGGCTTTCTCGATGAGTAGTTTTGTATCTTCAGGCTGCTCGAGCGCGATGGTGATCGGCTTGCCGCCTACGGGCACCATGAACCATCCGGTGGCGGAGCCCGCCACGAGCCCGCCGGGCATCAACTCTTTGCCCGCGATGGTGACATCCGCAGGGATTTTTCCGGGGATGAGGTTGACGATGTTCAGGAAGCCCAAGCCATCGCCTTCCTGCGCGGAGAGAGGAAGCATGAGGCAGAGCAGGGCGAGCAGTAAGCTAAAGGGAGTTTTCATAATGCTTGGTGAGGCGGATTTTCCCGCCGGGGATGACGAGGCCGGTGGCGTCGCGCTCCGGCTCGATGGTGTAATGATACTCGCGGGTGGCACGGCCGATGAGTTTGCCCTGTTTGTCGCGCGCCTCACCGGCAACGACGATGCGGAAAGTTTTTGAGCCGAAGGTGACGAGGTTCATGACCTTGCGGAAAAGCTCCTCGCGGCCGGCATCGTCCCATTCGGGTTGCTCTACGCAGGGATGCTGGAGAGCCGCGTTCACGGCGGGTTCCATGACAACGGGCGCGTTGTCGAAGCGCTCGATGTTGCCGAAAAAAGGAGTATGTGCGGGGTTCGTGTGATCCCGAGGCGTGATGGGATCTTTGCGGATCTGGTTGAGATCCGAAAGGGCGCGCAGCGGACTTTTGTTGCGGTGGGCGATCAACTCGTCAGCGAAGAGGTCTCCGATCATGGCGAGCTGCTTCGGTTTTACGTTGGGAGCCATCGGGTCGTCGTCGAGCTTCACCCCGACGATCAGTGAACGGAGCACCTCGCGTGGGGCGGTGTTGATGTTGATGCGGGTGTAGTCCGGGTTGGGTGCAGGCAGAGAGAAGATATCGAGCAACTGAGCGGCGCGCTGGCCGTCCTTGTCGAATGCGGCGAACTCCGGGCGGCCGATCGCGAGGGTGAAGCCGCCTCCGGCGCGCTGGTCGGCGACTCCCCCGGCGGTCTCCACGTTGGACCATTGCGCGGGATCAAAAATGTGACCGAGCTCGCCGAGGGAGGCGTAGGATCCATCGTTGGAGATGAAGGCGGGTGCCAGGGTTGGCTGGTTGGGCGGGAAGGTTTTGGGGGGGACGGGTGGGGGGACGGGTGGAAGCCCGGTTGATTTAACAATGATCTGCGTACTTGTGGGAACTCGCGCGTCGGAGCCGGAATCGACGCCCGGCGTGGAATGCGAGCCGCCGTCTGGCCACTTGTCGAAACGTACCTCGCGGTAGGGCGTGTTGTAAGGCGGGGATTTTCCGATGTTGCGCTTCAGGGCACGGCCGCCCCAGTTGCTGTTCAAGTCGTAGCTGTTTGCGAAGACTTTGTTGTTGATATACCAGGACGCCCTAGGATCACCCGGTTGGCCGATGCTCCAATCATGAGCGGGGGAGCCGTTGCCCTTCCATTTCCGGTTGATAAAACCCGCAGTCAGGGTGCCATCGGTGCGCTCGACGCCGCCGCGCGCGGTATCGACAATTTTACCATTCCATTTTAACTGGAAGGTGTTTTCCGCGACGGCGATATCCTTGTTTTGGACGGGATTGACAAAGGTTAGCGTTGAGGCAGGGAAGGCACCTTGGGGAAAAGTGTAGGTGCGCTCGCCAAGGGTTAATACGGAGAATCCGTTAGGCGGGATGCTGACGGCCTGCACCGGATAGGTGACTTCGGAGAACTGTCTGTTGCCGACCAACGGGATGGAGATCGTGTGCTTGTTCACGTTGGTGAACTCGATGTTTCCCGAGATGGTTTGCTGGCTGGGATTCCAGAGTTCGATAAAGGTTTCCACCTTGATGGAGATGGAGGTGGCGCTACCGGCGATCCACTCGTAGCGGTCGAAGAGTTCGTTGACGAAGGGGTAGGAATCCACGCCGCGAAAGCCGGTGCCGGTGGTCGCGTCGCTGTCCTTGTCGGCGTAGTCGATGATCGATGCGGCGATGGTTTTCAGGTAGTCCTCCGAGGCCGGGAAGCCGCCCTTGCGGTTCTCGAAAAGCGGGAGCTGGAGTTTGATGTGACTCGCGATCTTCGTAACGTCCTTATCCTTGACCAAGGTATTGAGATCCGGCGCCAGTTTCCCGGCATCGACGTATCCGAAGCCCTGGGGGATGACTTTCGCGGCGGGGACGGGTGGGGTGATTTTCAGGAAATGGATGTTTGGCTCGATGCGCTTGGTTTGATCCGTGGTGAGAACCGAGCGTAGCGAAGCGGTGGTGCGGAGATTGGCGCGTGCGGTGACAAGCTTTGGAGGGATCACGGGGCTTGCGGCCAGAGGATCGAAGACGGTTGCATAGGCCAGCTCGGCAACGGTTTTTCCTTCGTCACGAGCAAGCGTGCCTGCGTTTTTCCCCTCGATCCTGCCGCTGAGATCCTCGATCCAGAACGCGTAGCGCAGGTCGTATCCGTTCGGCTGGGAGCTGGAGACATCAACCCATTTTGCTTGCGGAATGCTTTGGTCGTGTTCGGTGGTGCGGCCGATCGGGCTGGCTCCTGCGACGTAGGCGGAAAGCTGAGAAATCAGTGGCATCGTATCGATGCGGCCGTTGCCGAGCGCGGTTTCGCTTTGGCCACTGAAAAGCGGGATGCCGCGCCACGCGCCGTTTTCGAAGATCGCGCCGTAGTTGAAAAATTGTTCACGGAAGCCGAGGGGGCGATCCGTCGCGGGGACGGTGCCCTTCACGGGATCCTCGATGCGGAATACGAGGGTGTCATCGCGCTTCGCGATTTCTGTTAGGGAGGCAAGGGCCACCGCCAGCCCGGACTCGACGGCGAGATCGGCGCGGGCGGAGTCCGAGTAGGAACGGGCGGTCTTGCGCTCCAGGGAAAGGACGGTGAGAAGACCGACGAGAAGCAGGGTGAGGCCGGCGATGGCGAGGATCGTCATCGGCAGGGCGAAGCCGATTCTGTGGGAGCGGTGAATCATTTCGCAATGGCGATGGTGCGGGTGAAGGTGCGGATGAACTGTTTCTCATTCTCACGCGGAGAGGTGGCGAGGCGATCCCACTCCGCGCGGTTCTTGAAACGCCGCGCGGTGGAGTCGTCGATGAAACGGATGGTGAGCTCGATGAAGGAGGGCGGCTGGGGCGAGGTGGCGGTCCAGTCCGTCAGAACCGGCGGCGAGCCGGAGTAATAGCGCGGCTTGGCGGTGAAGCCGATGACGTTCGCGACGATGGGTTCGTCGAGGGCGGGGTTGTCGGCGGGAAAGGCAGGGGTGCCTGCGGTTTCGAGGAAATTCTGCGTTTCCTCCGGGTTGCGGGCGGCGCGGAACAGCTTGGGGGACACCACGTTTGTCGTGTCCTGCGAGAAAGCGACGCGGTAGGAAACGAGGTTCAGGTCGCCGGGTTTGGCGGCCTGCTGCTCGTCGGAGGAAACGGCGCGGACGAAGGCGATTTTTTCCGAGGCCTCGACCACGCCGCTGCTGGTGGCTTTTTCATGAACCATGGGCGTGCCGGGGAGCCGGGTGGAAAGCTCGCGGCCGAAGAACTGGATGAAGGCGCGGGCCTGCGAGATCGTGTTCACGGCGCGCTGGGTGCGGGTGTAGCTGTCGGTGGATTGGCCGACGAGAGTGAACAGCGCGAGCATGATGATCGAGGTGATCGCCATGGCGATGAGGAGCTCGACCATGGTGAAACCGCGCGGGTATGGACGGGAAAATTTCACAGGGTGCCTTGGCGGGGGCTGATGAGAAGGTAGCGGAGGTCGCTGCGTTTGGTGGGTGCGGCCTTGGCGGGATGGAGGACTCGGATGGTGATCAGGGAAAGGCTATCGGGGCCGGCCGCGAGGTTGGGCGGGCGGTGCGCCTCGCCATGGACGGCGACGAGATAGCTGGCCTTGGGGATTTTGCTCGGACCGGTGAGATCGGCGGCGGTTCCTTTTGCGAGGAAATTTCCGTCCGAATCGTAAGCGAGGATTTCCGGTGCGGTTGCGGTCGCGAACACGGGGAAAGCCAGTGCCGTGCCGAACGCGGAGGTTGGCGCGGGAACCGACCAGGCGGAAATGATTTCCCGCTGCACCTCGCGGGCAAGCCAGGCCGAGCGGGTGTCCGCCTCCGCGCTGAGGCGGGAGATGTTGGCGGAGCCCGTCGCGGCGAGGATCAGGGGGATCACGAAGGCCACCACGCCGAGCGCGATGACCACCTCCATGAGGGTCATGCCGGGATTCGGACGCTTTCCGGAGAATTTCATCAGGGTTCTACGAATCGGGTGCGGCCGGTGAGGCGGTTGACTTGGAGCAGATCGTAAACCGGGCTGCCTTTGGATTTTTGTGTCAGCGAGAGGGTGTTGCCGCGCTTTGCCGCTTGGGCGATGGCGATGTTCGTTTCCGAGGAGGGCAGGACGATCTGGCCGTTCGTCGCGAAGACGATGAGATGGCAGGTGACGGCCTTGCCCTTGTAGTTTGTCAGCAGCGTTTCCGCCGTATCCACGATGGTGGGCTTGGACGAGGAGATCAGGGAGGCGGGCATGAAATGGAAACTCCCGGGCAAGGTTTCCCAACGCTGAAGCTGCATCTCGACGCCGCTGCCATCCTTGGCGGGCTCGTAAACCGCTCCGTTTTTCACGACCTCGAAAAGGGAGATCGCCCGCCCGCCCAGCTCGCCGCCGGTGGCGAGGACGGGGATGGCGATGGCGGTGGGGGAACCGGAGGCGATGGCGTGGGCGCGCGCGCGTTGGAGATGCGCCTTGATGATTTCCCGGGAGGCTTGGCGGGCGCTGTTGGATGGATTCGATAAAAGCGGGACAGCCACCGCCAGCAATACCGCCATGATCGCGATCACCGACAACAGCTCGACCAAGCTGAAAGCCGGGAGGCGGCGGTTTGCTTTTGCGGGGATGGATCGAGCGGTTCGCATGGGAGCACTTGGCACTGCGGATTCCTTTCTTAACGATCCAGCATTTCACGCGCCACGACCAAGTAAATACAGAAATGCGCCGACGGCCATGGGGGATTTCGTGGAGATTTCGTCACTTTCGGGAGAGTGACCCTTTCTCAGTTGCCTCTCGGCGCGGGTCTCACCGTCCCACCCTCCACGAAATCCGCCGGGATTTCGGTCTGGCGCAGATCCCTCTTCCCGTTTCTGACGTGGGCCGCCCATCTCAGCACGGCGCGGACAAGCGGACGGCTTTTCCAACGGATGTGCGAGACGTCCGGGCGGCACCAATCGAAATCCGGGCTGTGATCCGTGCAGATCAGCGAGACGTCATCCGGCACGCTCAGCTTCCGCCGGGACAGGAACTGCAGGGCGGCGATGAAAAACGGAGCCTCCTGGATGATCAGAGCCGTGGGCGGAGTGACCCGGAACAACTCCTCCAGCCGCGCGTGGAAACCATCGGGAGATTCTTCCCACGGTGGCAGGTTGTATTCCCCGGTCGGAACTCCCAACGCCGCCAGCTTGTCACTGCCCGGCATCGCGCCTTGCCACACCCCGCGCAGCAATTCCTCCCGCAAGTGCGCCGCCACCTGTTCCGTAGCGGAATGGATTACCAACCTTCCCATTGCGGAAGATCCTGTCAATTCGCAGGCTTCAAGGCGAGGAAAGTTATCAGGATTCAGGGGGCTTGAGGAGCTGGGTGTGCGGAAGGCGGGCAGCGGCTTTCTCGAAAGTGACAAGGGGCAGACGGGCGGTGGTGGCCTCCGCGTGGATCAGCCGGTCGAGGAAACCGGGTTTGGCAGAGGCAAGTCCCTCGGTCGCAAGCAGTGGGAGCAATTGAGGATGCACGATGAAGGTAGGCATGGAGAGGAGTTGTCGGAGACCGGTGAGCACTGCGTCCTTGGCCATGCCGTAGTGGTGCTGGCAGGCGAAGTAGGCTTCCAGCACGACGAGATTCGAAACGAAAACCTTGGAGCCGGACTGCTCGGTCTCCGTCATGTAGCGGCGTGCGACCGTGGCCAGATCCAGAGGCTGGCCGGTGAGTAGCCGCATGACCGCCGAGGTATCCAGAGACGAGCGGATTTCAGGGCTGCTCATTCCATTGGGAGGTGGTGGATTTCCGCATGGCTTCCGTGCTGTGATCGGTCACTTGATCCGGCATCAAGTGGGATAGTGGTGCCTGGAAGCTTTCCCAATCGATGGAATGGGCATGAGGGGCTGGCTGCTTTTTTTGACGAAGCCATTGCTCGAAGAGGCTGATTACCACCTCTCGCACCGTGCGACCATCCCTCGCCGTTTCGGTTTTTACTTCACGGTAGAGGTCGTCGGGAATCTGAAAAGTTGCTTTCATAGAGCCAGCTTGCTGTATTGCTGGGCGAAGAGCAAGGGGGAAGAGTGAAGATCCAGGGGACAAGCGTCCTTGCCTGCGCCCCTAGCCCAGCAGTTCCGTGAACCCGCAGAAAATCCGGGAATCGCCAGGAGGCAGAGGTTTGAGCTGATCAGGGCGGTCGAGATGCTCCCGGCACAGATTCTCGAACTCGGCGGGCGTCTTCATCCGGCGGATCTCCCGTTCGAAATCCGGATCGATGCCTTCGCAGATATAGATCAGCGTTTTTTTCATGCGCTGGATGTGGAGGATGGGATCGAAATCCGGGTGCTCGCGGGCGAGTTCCTCAGAAAGCTCGCGGATGTAATCGAGTAAATCGCGGCGGGTGGGCTCGGGTGTTTTCATTCCTGAAAATGCCGCCGCGATCCGCGCGAAGATCCACGGATTCCGGATCGCGCCGCGCCCGACCATCAGCCCCGCCGCGCCGGTCATTCGATGATAGGAAAGCGCGGTTTCGGCATCGACGACGTTGCCGTTCGCAATCACCGGGCAGGGCATCGTTTCCACCGCGAGTTTTACGAAATCCGGCCGCACCGGCGTCTGATAGCGATCCATCACGGTGCGCCCGTGGACCGTGAGGCCGTCGATGGCGTGTTTGCGGAAAATTTCTAACAGCTTCGGAAATTCCTCGGCCGAGTGGTATCCGAGCCGGGTCTTCACGGTGAAACGCCCCGGGATGGCATCGCGCAGCGCGCCGAGGATGGCATCGACTTTCCCCGGATCGCGCAGCAAGCCGCCGCCCGCGTCCTTGCGGCAGACGACGGGAGCCGGGCAGCCGAGGTTCAGGTCGATCCCCGCGACCGGATAAGTCGCAAGCTCGCGCGCCGTCCGCACCAGATCCGGGATCTCGCGACCGATCATCTGCGCGAAGACCGGGCGGCCCGTTTCGTTCTCGGAAATGGAACGCAAAATGTAAGCATTCAGCCCGGAATGCGGATGGACGCGGAAGTATTCCGTCACGAACCAATCGGGCGCTCCACGCCTCGCCAGCACCCGCATGAAGGGCAGGTCGGTCACGTCCTGCATCGGGGCGAGCGCGGTAAGCGGTTGCCCGGGAATGATACCGGGCGGAAGCAATCGGGCCGGCGCGGTCATCGCGTCACTGATCTCCCTCGTCCTTAGGCTCTTCTTTCTGCTGTTTGAGGACGCGTTCCAATATTTCCGACATATCCTCGACCAGATCGAAGACCTTGCGGGCGACGAAAATCGGCCGCTTCTGCTGGAGGGCGAGCACGATGGAGTCACTGGGCCGCGCGTCGAGTTCGAGGAACTTTCGCCCGAGCTCATTTTGCATGTGCAGGATGATGCGAGCGAAGTAGGTGCCGTCGTTGACGTCGTTGATGATGACGCGCTCGAGCGAGATCTCGAGGCCCATGAGCAGATGGCCGATGAGGTCGTGCGTGAGTGGGCGCTCCTTCTTGACGCCGCTGATCGTCATCGAAATCGCGCTGCCGACGCTGGGGTCCACGTAGATGACGAAAGTCTTGTCGTCGTTGCCGAGGAACACGGCGCAGCCGTTGGCCGTGGGCATCAGGCCCTTGATGGTGACTTCGACGATATCGGCGGACATGGGAGAAAGGTGCGGGGGAAGGATTGAAAGTGCAAGCCGGGGGCGGAGCGGCGCGTTAGGGATAACGCGCCCTACCAGCTAGAACCCGTGCAGGGCGATGCCGAGAGCCTTGGCCTGCTGGAGGACGGCGGGCTTTTCGAGGATGATGACCGTGCCGGCCTCGAGGGCGGCGGCGGTGATGCCCGCCTCTTTCATGGTTTTGAGAGTAAGCAGGCCGAAGACGGGCACGTCGAAGCGGAAGTCCTGCCGGGCCTTGACGGTTTTCACGAAGAGGGTCTCGTCGGTCTTGAAGCTGCCGGCGCGGCGGAGCATGTCGTCGGTGCCCTCGAAGGCCTCGACGGCGAGGACGGTGCCCTTGCGCACGACGCAGCCCTGGCCGACGTCGAGGCGGGCCATCTCGCGGGCGATGTGGATGCCGTGGTCGAGGTATTCCTGGTCGGTGGGCAGCTTTGGGCCGGCCATGGGGCCGGGCGTGGCCATCTGGTCGTCGATGAAGGCGCGGGCGTCGAGGAGGGTGACGCCGAGCTTCTCAATCTCGGTGGCGATGGCGCCGAAGATGGTCTCGGCGTTGCGGCGCTTGAGGGAGAAGAGAATGGCGGCGGCCTTGAGGTCGGGGGTGAGGCCGTGGAAGAGCTTCTTGGGCTTAACCTGGCCGGCCATGAGGGCGTAGCCAGCGCCGAAATCCTTGAGGGCGTCGAGCATTTTGCCGATCTGGCCGACGTTGATCGAAATGCGTTCGTTGGCGGGGAAGCTGGCGATGAGTCCGGGCTCGGTCTCGTCGTCCATGGCGATCAGGCGCACGGGCACCCCGGCGGCGCGGATCGCGGCGGCGGTGATGACCGGATAGCTGCCGCGGCCGGCGATCAGGGCGATGGGGCGGGTGGCGTTGTAGTCCGGCGGGAGGAAGGC
>JAYTOE010000217.1:0-7059 GCA_043747935.1 Akkermansiaceae bacterium | reverse complement strand
ATCGGCAAGGACTGCCAACCGCTGACGGGGACGCTGCGCAAGAAACTCATGGTCGAGACCGGAGAATCCGATGTCACCGCCGAGGTGTTGGAGACGCCGTGGCAAGCGCTCATTTCCCCCACCGCCATGGAGGCGCTCAGAAGCATTTCCGCCGCAGAAAAGGCACCGCGGGAACTCCTTGCGCTGACAGACGAGGATTTCCTGAACCAGCTCCAGCTCCTGAAAAAAGGCAAGCTGACCAAGGCCGGGCTGCTGCTTTGCGGGAAAAGCGAAGCGGTTCTGGCCGTCTTTCCCTCCCATGTCTGGACGTTTCTCCGCATGGAGTCGGATACCCGCTACAGCGACCGCAAGGACGGCTCCGAGGCTCTACCCCTCGCCCTGCGGGAAATGGAACAGCGCATCCACCTCGACAACCCGATCCGCACCCTCGAACTGGGGCTGATTCATCCCGAGGTTCGCGCGTATCCCCAGATCGCCCTGCGCGAGGCACTGATGAATGCGTTCTGCCACGCCGACTACCGCCTGCCCGGCCCGATCCTCGTGAAGCAATTTCCCGGCAAGATCGAAATCAGCAATCCCGGGGGATTCATCGGCGGGATCACGGAGCGCAACATCCTCCACCATCCCCCGGTTCCACGCAATCCGGCACTCGTCGAGGCGCTTGCCAAGCTGCGGCTGGTCAACCGCTCCAACCTCGGCATCGGGCGGATGTTCGAAGCCATGTTGATCGAGGGCAAGGAACCGCCCCAAATCGTGGAATCCGGGGATTCCGTGACCGTGCATTTTCTCCGCCAGGATGTGGTTCCTGAGTTTCGGAAATTCGTCGCCGAGGAGAGCCAACGCGGGCACCATCTCGGGCTGGATGAGCTTCTTGTGATCCAATACCTCCTCCGCCATGCCGAGCTTGAAACCATCCAAGCCGCAGCCCTGTGCCAGCGCTCGGAGGCGCAGATGCGCAATACACTCAGCCAGATGGAGCGCGACCGCGCCTACATCGAAAGAGGCGGAACCGGCAGAGGTGCCTACTGGATATTGTCCGCCAAACTGGCCCAGCGGCTCCGCCCTGGATCACGGGACGAGGCGCAACGCCGGATCGACTGGGAAGGAGCCAAGACCCGCGTCCTGAGCATCCTCAAACAAAGGGCGGAACGCGGTGAGGGTGGCATCACCAACAAGGAAATCCGCGCCATCACCCATTACGACCGGAATCAAAGCTATCGGTTGATGAAAGAACTTCGAAGCGAAAACCGCCGCATCAAAAGCGAGAGCCACGGGAAAGGAGCGCACTATGTGTGGGAGTAATGGGAATTGCGCGTTTCCTGCGCTTACGCAATTGCGCGCGCAATTCAGGCTCTTAATTGCGCGGCTAATTGCGCGTATGCAATTCGGAATGCAATTCCAACGAAACAATCCATGAGCAGTTCTCCTTCCGCAAAATGCTAGCTCATCCGCAGCCCCTTCCAGCACCGCACGTGGGACGATGTGCTGATGCGCAATCTTTTCCGCCTGCAAGGGATCCGGAATCCGGAGGCGGCACGAAACATCGGGAAGATGCAGCCCGGTGACCTGGCGCTGTATTACGACAACATCGAATCCAAGGGTGTCTTCGGTATTCTGGAAATCTCCGTCAAACCCTACCCCGATCCCACCTCCAACGAATCGTGCTGGACAGCAATCGACGCCATCCCGCTAAAAACCTTTGATCCTCCAGTGAGTCTGGAAGCTCTCAAAAGCGATCCAGTCATGGCATCCTGCCCCCTCCTGACGCGCCCTCGCCTCTCCGTCGCCGCACTCACGGCGGAACATTTTCAAGAAGTCATCAATCTCTCTTTGTAATGAACGCCCCCGACCACGCCGTGCTCCCATCCGACGGCAAATCCATCCGCTGGCGCAACGCCGCCCAATGGGCACGCAACACCATGGTCAACGAAGACGGCCGCATGAAAAAGACCAAGAACGGCGTCTGGGAGATTTCCGACGAAGGGCGGAAGTGGCTGAAGTTTTCCAAATAACATCCATAGCATCACCAATTACCATCATGCAGCCCATCAACCGAGTTTGTTTTGAAATCCACAAGGAGAAGGAAGCCGAAAACCCCACCTTTGACGCGGTCGTTTACCGTGTCCTGGACTGGCTGAAGAGGAGGTCATTCGTCACCGATCCAATGGCTGTCCTGGATTGCGATCAGACGATGGCGCAAACCCCGGCGGGTGATGGAGCACTCGTGGAAAGCCTCATGCTGGAGGAGGAAGGTAAGCGCGGTTGGGGGATCCGTTACAGCCATCCGGATTCCGAAAAGCCCGAGCTGCGCTGGGTGGGAGAAGTCACGCTGCTCGATGAGGGCGGGGGCAGGATTTTCTACCAGAACACGATCGGCGTGCTTCACACAGGGGATTCCGTGGCTCCCTACGAACTCTATTGCTCGAATCCAACGTTGAACCGGGAGGTTTTGAATGAGTTCAAATGCTTCACGAAACACGGCCACCGCCTCACGGCGACCTTGCTCGGTCTCGCGAAGGGCGAGCACAGCGTGGATCTGCTTGTCCGCATCCTGAATGACGAGAAACGCTCCCACCCGGTGGTTTATGTGACCCCCTCCGACAAAGGCGAGCTGATGGCGGATGTTCCCAAGATGGCGAGGGTGCTCGCCGGCATGGCACATGTCGTGGTGGCTGAGGATCCAAGCCTTGGGGACAAGGTGAGCGCTGCGATGCCGTCGGAACTCTCATGCCCTCCCGGAGGCATCCGCATCTACTGGCCTGACTACCATACCAATCAGGAGCCAAGGCACCACCGCGTGTTCACGGACTGGCAACTGCTCAAGATGGGGGACAAATGCCCTTTCCGCTTCGTTGAAATCATCTCCCGGCAAGCCGTGTTGCGCGATCCCGAAGGATACGCCGACTGGGCGAAGCTACAGAACTGGCACCACCGCCAGGCGGTGAGGAGCAACCAAAGCACCCAGCAAGCGCTTGATATGCTTGCGTTGTTCGAGGAGGAGAACCGCAGGCAGCAGCAGGCGCTTGCGACGGCAAACAAGGAGATCGCCCGGCTCACCGAAATCCTCAGCAAGGCCAGGGAACAAGCGGAGAGATTCAGCGCGCTGCTGAAAGATCCGGACAGCCAGGACGCTGATGTGATCCCTGAAATGCCGGAGGACATTGTCGTCGAGACGAAGGGCTTTGAAGAGGAGGAAGCCGCCGAAGGCGAGGAGGCGATCACAAGAGGGGAGACGGAAACCGAGGATGATGACGCGGGGAATGAAGAGGCGACAGATCAGAATTCAGGCTGGGGCGGGCTGGGCACATACGATTCCACCTACGCATCCTACTGTGCCAGAATCCTGTATGAGGAAAATCGGGCTTACAAAAAAGGCACATCCAGCAACCCTCCCCCAAAATCCAAGATCCCCAAAAAGGATTATTTCATGATTCATGAAAATGTTTCCATGAGGACGGGCGATTGGTTTGAGGACTCCAATTACGGTTATGGCAGGGTATTGCAGATTAATTCGGTGGAAATTTATGGCGATCATTCCGATGGCCACAAGGTCTGGCTTTACGGAACAGGCAAAGGAACGGGAAATATCGTGAACCCATACCCGCTGAGAAAGCAGGGGATAAATCGAATTTCGGAATCGCAAGTGCCGGAAGAAGTCCGGGCGTTGTTTTCACGTTACGAAGAGTCAGAACCGGAGTGACCCCAATATGGATAATCCCTTGAACATTCACCTGCGCGAGACTGCGCTCCAACTCAGCCGCTACCTCCAGAAGCATCTCCCCCTCATTGGCGGCGAGGACTGGTGGCAGACGCACGTGGTTAGCCAGCTCACCTACGGGCAGCAGGGACAGGTGCGCACGAGGGGCATCGACCGCCCGGGCGGTCTCGATCTGGCGGCATTGATCCGGGTGTTCGACCGGAACTGGGCGGAGCTTTCTTATCAATCGAAGCTGCCGGATGAGCTGAGAACCCTCGTCAAGGAACTCGCCGACATCCGCAACGCGACGTCGCACACGGCGGCGGATGGCTCGGAGCTAAGTCCGCATGATGCTTATCGTTATCTCGATACCATGGCGCGGGTGCTGAAAGGGCTTTCGGCGGATTCCGCTGTGATGGTTCCCATTGAGACGGCGAGAACCGAGGTCATGCGTGCCATGGCAGGTGCGCCCTCTCCGGCAATCGAACCCGTGATCGAGATCCGCGAAGTGGTGAGGGAGGTGATCAGGGAGGTTCCCGTGGAGGTCATCAAACATGTGCGGGTGGAGACACCCGTTACTCCGGAATCAGAACCCGAGGGTGGCATCAAGGTCGGGGAATTTCGCCTTCATGGTCCCGGTGAGCCGTGCGATGGCACGCTGCCGGGCTTTGATGGCAAGGAAGTCGAGGCAACTCTGATTCCATGGACAGTGTATGGCGATGGCGGGCTGTGCCTGGGCATTCAGGTAGCCATGATCAACGAGGGAACCGCCGTTGATGTGGGGCAGGTGGTCTGCACAAGCCGCAACAAATCGCCTCAAGTGTGGGACGATGTGGTGCAACGCCTCAGGATCGGCATCCGTGACGCGGGCGAAGGCATGTGGACTATGGAGCTTCGCAGCGCGGTCAGACCCGGTGGAGGCCGCGCCACCCGGAATGTCTGGAGCTTGTCCGAATTCCGCGAAAAGACGGGACTCTCATTGGAAGCCGCACTCAAATCGTACGGAGCGGAAGCGGTGGGGACACGAGCTGAAGTGCTGGAAGATACAGGGAAAAATCGGAATTTCCCCTGCGTGCTCTTCGCGGCGGGTGATTCACTCGTCCCCGCCGCCGCCTGGGTCTTGGTCACGCTGCGGACGCTGCTTTCCTAGCCCCCCGTGATCGCGCTGAACGAGCCACCACTCACCAGATGAAACAAGCACCCGCTACCTGCCTTGCGCCGTGAAGAAGAAATCGAAAACAACGAAACCAGGTGCTGCCGTGAAGGCGAAGAAGGATGATTTCGCGGCGCTCATCACGGAGGTTCGTGGCCTCGTCCAGTCCGCTCGGCGGGGTGCGGCGTCCGTGGTGGACTCGTTTCAGGTGATGACCAACTTCGAGATTGGCCGCCGCATTGTCGAGCACGAGCAAAAAGGGGCGAAGAGGGCGGCGTATGGAGCGGAAGTCCTCAAGGAGCTTTCCGCCCGGCTGACGGAGGAGTACGGGCGGGGATCAAGAACGTGCGCATTACTCCGAGTCCGATTGGCGCTATGACACTGGCGGGATTTTCTGCTTTTTTCGGATGATGGGGTGGTCGTATGGCTGGTGTTCTTATGTCTGCACAAGTCAATGATCGGTTTATGTATCTGGGTAAGCGGTATTCTCTCGCGGGGATCTTGGCGGATGAGCCGAGTGGGGAGCTGTTTGACCCGGAAAGGTATGGAATACCGGCGGCACCAAGTGGCACCGCGTGCTGGCGTGGGTATGTGGCGACGTTCGGCTTGCGGGAGAACCAGCTGGTGCTTGAAGACCTGGGAATCAATTACGACAACCCGGAATGGGATGTGGAAATCCAGCGGATGCGGGAGGGTGATGCGAGAAAGGACGGCAAGGCAAAAATCCGCAGTGGGCCGAATCCAAAGCTGGCGATGATGAAGAACAGTGCCTGTGGCCCGGCACTGCATGGGGTGTATCCAGTGCCGCCGAATGACCGGCACGGGTGGCGGGCCTTCAGCGACAATTATCTGAATGTGGGTCTGCCTCTCAGGTTTTCCGGTCGTTTGCAAATTGCTGCGGACATTAAGGAAGATCTCTACGAGCACATGGGTTTTCAAGCGGTTTGGAAGTATGGGGAGGTGCTAGAACTGGTGTTTGCCAACGGGGAACTGAAAGAGTTGCATGACCGCAGTGCGGAGATGGCAAAGGTCCGGGAGAAACAATCGGATGAGGATGAGGAGGCGGTGGGCGCACGGACGCTGGAGGACATTGCGGCTTGGATTGAGGAGAGGTTTGAGCGGAGGGGGATGGAATAAATTCTGATATTTTAACGGGTTAACGATGGAATGAAGGCAGGCGAGCTGCTGATAGCCAATCCCTCGCCAGATTGAGCGTGTGAAGCCACTCGTTTATTACGATTTGTTCATCATGAGAATGTTCGTCGTAGTAGCCGATGCTGAGGTTCACCCCACTCATCCTTAGTATGTAGTCTGATGGCTCACAAAGAATCCGGATGTCCGTTGAGGATCGTTTGTCCGGTTCCTGATAGCCTGTGACTCGTTTCAGATAGGCCCGAAACCCTGGAGTTCCGACGTCGTAACATTTGAAATCCTTGCTGCCACAACGATCAAATTGGATCGCGAAGGCATGGTCGCGGTTTATCCGACGCAATAGCTCAGGCTCATTTTCGCGTAGGTAACAACTCCCAAGGCAGCCTTGCTCCTCAAGATCTGGAACCATGATTGAGTGTCCGGAATTTCTTAACAACCAGAGAATCGCGAGGCCAGCACGGTCATCCGCGCCGATTCCATATTTTTTATTACCTGATCTGATCACTCCGTTATCTATCTTGAGTGGCAGTCTTTTTCCCATCGTTATTTTGATGTCGTCAAATGACCTATCCCATGCGGTATCGGCATGCGCGACGAGCAGAACACGGCCTGATGCCGGATGTCGTTTTCCTTCGATATAGACAACTTGCTTGCGTCCCAAGCCATAGGTGATGGCTCCTGGTAGGGTTTGAAAGCGTTTGAAGATCTCATCGGTTCCAGTCAGCGGGTAGTTAAGAAAATCCAGCAGGACATTGATGTCTTCGGATACGTTAGCAGGATCGGGCAGGGTTGGCTTTTTCGTTGGCATATTGAAATCTCAGATGGTGCGGATGGCCGAAGGGTTGCGGATATTGATGACGCGGATCCTGCCGTTGGGCTGGGATGGTGTTTTTTTGGTGTCCGGCGCATGTCTTCGGCGAGGGAGCCGAAGAGGACATGCGGGGGCGCGTGTGATCCCCTTTTGCATTCAGGCGGCGATGTTGCCGGATTCGGATGCGATGGCTCCGAGGATGCGGTCGCGTTTGCGGCGGGCGGCATCGAGGTCGGGGGTTTTTAG
>JAYTOE010000216.1:0-8564 GCA_043747935.1 Akkermansiaceae bacterium | reverse complement strand
ACGGGTGGGAGCTTCGGAATCGAGCGGTTTGTTGGACTTGCCACCCTTGCGGATCAGGAAATCCATCGCATGGCTTTCGACCAGACGCCGGTGGAGCTTGGCGTAGGCCTCGGGGCGCGACAATACGTCGATACCTTCCACCCGATCGCCGATCACCGCCAACAATCCGCATTGGCCATCGAGCAAGGGGATCTCGCGGGTGAAATCGTCGAGTTCCTTCTGGCGCTCGTTGTAGGCGTCCTTCATCGCACGGGTTTCCGTCTTCCCGGAACTGTTGGCCGCCTCGTGAAGCGACTCGATCTCATTCCACACGGCACCTTGATCGGAGGCGTGGCTGGCATGTGCCTCAAGGTTCATGGCGACGGACACCGACTTGCTCTTGCGGAGTTGGGCGTAGGCGAGGCTGCCGCTGCTTCCGAACTCTGCCGAGGCATACGACCAACGGCCCTGTTCGGTGCAGCTCACCGGCACGTCGAGCGTCGTCCCGGCGGCGATCAAGATCGAGGTATTAAGAATGCGGTTCTGCTTGGCTCCCTTGAGTTCCTCGCCGTCGAAAAGCAACACGTGGTGCGCGGTTTCGTTGACGACGCGCAGGTTCGGCACGGAGCCGCCTTCGCTGATTTCCGTAACTTTGAATCCGGGCAAAGCCAGCGCCTCGACCAGCGTGATGTAGACCGGTTCGGGCCGGCAATCTGCGAACACCGGCCATAGGCCGAGACCGGTGTGGATCTTCGGATCCCCTGTGCGCAGGCTGGCAAGCAGGCTGGAGATCGCGGGGTGGAGTGGGGACTTGGACGATGAGTCGGTGGGCGTGGTTTCAGTCATGAAAAGACCTTGCCAAAGGGGGTGGGACAACTGCGGGGGCAGTGTCCGAAAAAATGAATTTTCCGCGCGTGAAATCGCATGATCCCCGTCACCCCTCCTGCATAGCGCGCACTTCCTTGCGGACCATTTTCACCAACTCGGGCGGCGCGATCACCTTCGCTTGGCTACCGAAGCTCAGCACCCAGCGCATGACTTCCTCCAAGCGTCCCACTTCGAAGCGGATCTCCACCTTGTTGCCCCGGTCATTTAAAGCCGTCACTTCCTGGGTCGGGTGCCAGCGCCGCTCCTGAGCCAACTGCGCGGCGTAGTTCCGCAGCTCCAGCCTGACGATGTGGCGGGTATCGTCCCCCGCGACATTCCAGACTCCGAACGACTTGTTGAGGTAAGCGGTTCCGTTGAAATCCGCCGGCCGCTCGAAGCGGGTCTGGAGGATACGGCACCGCGACATGCGGGGCAGCGCGAAGGTTCGCAGCGCCCCTCGGTCGAGATCGTGCGCGATCAGATACCATCCGCCTTCCACCTCTCCCAGATGCAGGGGCGGCACCTTGCGCGGCTCCGCGCGGTCGCCCTCCAGCTTGCGGTAGTGGAACACGGTCTCTGACTGATCCAGGATCGCCTTGGCAAGCTGGCCGAAGCATTTGATCTGGCTCTGATCCTGTTGCACGGACTTGTGGGAAAACGCCTCGTCCAGATCCGACCATGTGAACTCGATTTTTCCTAACAGGCTGCGGGTGATTTTGGCGAAGGCCGCGCCGAGGGCGTCGGCAAGCCGCGTGCCGCGGATGCCCTGGAGGGCGGTGCGGGTGAAGAACAGGGTCGCCAATTCCTCCGACGAAATATCAAACACCGGGAAATCGGAAACATCCCCGTCGTAACGGTAGCCGTGCAGGTCGTCGCAATACACGAGAGGCAGACCCAACGCATCGCGCATGAAACTGATGTCACGCTGGATGGTTTTGCGGTCCACTTCGAGGGCTTGCGCAAGCGTCGAACAGTTGGGCAGCGAGCCGCTGCGGATGCGCGCGTGGATTTCGTAGATCCGGTGCAGCGGTCGCCTCGTCCTGCCGTCCCGGGGCGCGGACTCGCTGGGGCTGGCGGAAGGGGACTTGGGCGGTTTGGATTTCATAGGAGTTCGTGATCCCGGAGCTTCATTCCTCCGGCGATGACATGTAGTGCGACACGGGAAGCGGAGCAACGCATACCGGGTGTGGTTGGAGATGTCGATTTCCGACATCGTCCGGCAAGATGTTTCTGCCGGTGTCGAAAGGCAGTGTTTCTAGACGCTGCCGTCGAATTTCAGGATGGCGATCACGAAGGTTGCGCATCACCACAGATTAATTTTTATTCCGGCGGCTAGTTCGTTGAGACAGTATTGGAGGCAGGCAATCGCTGCGAGACTGTCTGCGATAACGTAGTTGGAGTCGGAGCCGGGGTGATCGCCCTCTACAAAAGCAATCCAACCCAACTGCTCATCTCCGCATCGCTCGCCGTCGTCCAAAGGCAAATGGACGAGGTGGTGAAATGCACGAGCCTCGGTGCTATAATCCCTCTCCTGCCAATAATCCAACTCGCCACCGGTTGATCAGGGTATTCAGATTTTCCCGAACTGATCGTAAGGCCGCATCCATTTCCTGATCATTGCGTTCACCCTCTCCACCGAGCTCAATCAGGTATTTGCGCAGCGACTTATCATCGGATGGATCGTAGCCCCGATTTTCGATGAATACTGCAAGCGTTGGAGGCTCGACGGGGGCATAAGGATTCCCGTAATGAAGCACATATCCGTCCCATCGCTCTATGGCATAAAATTCAATGGCTTCCGAACCTTTGCGACCGAGGTCGAGGTAACGCTCTCTGTCGATGCACGTATCTTTGATGCGATCACCGACGTCATCGGGAATCACGCAAGTTCCGCTAGTTGGCCCATCAAAATAAAAGTAATAGCGGTCATACATTAGTGGGAGATTTCAAGTGGGGGATAACATAGACGAATTCAATCCTTCAGAATCGGGCGACCCCGTAATGGAGGTGGTTTCAACTTTCAAGAACATCGAGTATTTGTGGTGACGCGGCAATGCCGAACGACTGGAGGATCAGCCCATCATCCGTCCAATCGCGGACTCGCTGGTAGATCCCGTTGTGAGAGATCCCGATGCCGTCCTGGTTGAGGAAGCAGCGGAGATCATGGGCGAGGGTGAGAACTTTTTGCGGTTCGCGGGTGGCGATGTGGATGAGAAGTGTTTCCTCGAAGCGGGATTGGAAGCAGCCCTCGGCGCGCTGGATGGTGAAGCCGGGGAACAAGGCTCCGACCCGCGTGCAGACACCCGCGTATTCCAGCGGATCGATTTTACAGCGACCGCCGGGAGATCCGACAGAGAGAGTGAAGTGACGCACGTCGCGCGGATCGAGGATACGGCTGGACGGATTTTCGAGAGATTCGTGGCTGCCGGATTCGCAGTCCACGAGTTCGATGCGGCCGACGGTGAAATGAAACACGGCTTCCTGGCGGTAGCGCCTGCCGATTTCCAACGCGCTGGTCTCATCGCAGGGGATGCCCCAGCCCGGTTCGGCATGGGAGCTGTCCGGTGAGCGTCCGATCACGCGGAAGGGAACGAGGCCGAGGCTTACGATCTCTTCGCGCAGACTGGAATCGGCGGAGATATTGTCTCCGGCATCGGCCGTCTTCCCGTCAGGATTGTAGGCGGTGATTACCCATAAGTCCGGGGTCTTTTCATTCGGGATGAACTCAAAAACGGTTTCGTGATAGGCGGGATTCATGCTGTTTTAGTGAGATGTGCGATGTTGGTGCCGCTGACTGATTTTACCAATAGCGGGGAATGCTCGCGAAGTGGTTGATTCCGATTCGCGTGAAGCCCTCTAGGGAATCAGGGACTCGTGCGTTTCCCTGAGGATAGAACAGGAGATCGATCCCGAAATACGCCACATGGAGTGTTCCGCCTGTGTGTGGTGCGGTTTGGACGACCGCTCCAAATGGGCCGCCCGGCCGGAATGTGGGTCGTGCGAGTTTCTTCGCGCCGCAGGCCGCCTGATGGATGGCGGATTTTCCGCACGTGGGATCGAGTTCGATACGATGGTTGCCCGCGTAGAATTCAAACTCGGCCTCCTCGCTCGGGCGGTAAGCGCAAACCGGTATGGTCACATAGGTGGGCTTGTCCTGCCCATCGCCAAGGTAGCCGTGTTTTTCGTCATAGTGATCGATCTCATATCGGGTGGCTTGGAACAGGTCTGGAGTCACGCAGCCAAGGCCATTCACCTGATAGATACGGCCCCTTGCGCCTTTGTTGTAAAAAAGCAGGAAGGGTGATTGTTCGGCGAATGGGTTGATGCGTTGGAAGTCGGAGTGGATTTCGAGTTTCATGGTAGTTTTCTTACGGTTGTTGGTTTTTTAATATGGGGGGTGAGACAAACGTGGGGGCAGGTAAAAATCGGAGGTCTTTTTTATCGCGATTCGAAGGCTTTGGATAAAATCCGGTCGCGGAGACGCCGCGCTTTGGAAAGATCACGGGTCTTCAGGTTGACCCGGTCACGTCGTGCGGTGCCGTTCGGCAAGTGGACGGTTCCGTGGAACCACCAGCCTCCGTGATTGTTCCAGAGGTGATGGTTTAGCCCGCAGGTCTTCTGACGGCGGGATATGACGGGTAGTGCAGTTTGGTTCATGATGATGTCGTGTTCGTTGGTTCACGACATCGCGGATCCCGGAAAAACAAAACGCCCGTCCTGATGACATCAGAGCGGGCGTCGGAAAATTCCGGTGAGACTCTTGTTGGGTAGGTCTGTCTGGTCCTACTCCCACATGCCGGATATTTCTACCCGGTAGCACCTTGGCGTCTCTGCTAGGTTGCCGGTCCCCACTTACGGCGGACTCTCGCGATGTCGGGAAGAGATTGCCCGATCCGCCACGCGACCTCAAGCAGATTCCATGGCGACGGTTGTCATAAAAGCGGGTGTCGAATCCCTGCCTTTGGCGACTCTCGACATTCGGCAGCTGAGGTGGGATGAATTTGAACCAGAAACATGAACTCCGAACCGAATTCCGATCCTGCGGCAAGCACACGGTCGGCACCGCCTGAACCCGTACCGCTCTTCGACCGGTTTGTGTCCGCTTACAACGAAGTTGACGAATGGATGCGAAAATCCACCGGGAGCGACAGGAATGTTGGATTCAGCAACGTGCTCTTGGATTTCGAGAGAAAAATGTATTTGGGCACCGATGGCGATTTTTTGCGTTCGGTGGCTGATCTCCGGAATGTCCTAATTCACCGGCGAACCCTGCCCCATCTGGAAATGGCCACGCCGACAGAGCCTGTAATTCATAGGCTGGAACTGATTCGCGACAAGATGCTTGATCCTCCAAAGGTTTATCCCCGGTTTCAGAAACAGGTTGCAGTCGTGTCTCCGAAGGACTCGCTGGAAGAGGTTATGCGGATGGTCTCCGCGTTGGATTATTCCCAGTTTCCGGTGGTGGATGGCAACGACTTCGTTGGCTTGCTAACGGAGAATGGAATCACCCGATGGCTGGCGCGGAAAATCGTAGGTTCAATGTCGTTGGTGGATTTTGCGGACGCCCAGGTCAGCGATTTGGTCTGCAACGAAGAGAGCAGGGAAAACTTCCTGTTTGTCCCCAGAAGAATGGCCATCGCCGAAGTAAGGGAGAAGTTCCGTGGCAATGGGCTTCTCGAATCTGTATTGATCACCGAGAACGGACGAAAGGGGGAAAAACTCCTCGGCCTGATGAATCGCTGGGATCTGGCGGAAGAGTGATGCGCGGTGGATGAACCCAAAACCGACTATGTTCGTCGTGGATGAAATTGCTCTTTGCATTGCCGCCTTAGCAAAAGCGGATCGACTGCTGGTGATTACGGGAGCCGGTATTTCGGCGGAGAGTGGCATGCCGACTTATCGTGGGCCGGGTGGAGAGTATTCGGAGAATCCCGGCATCTCCATGGCGTTGAGTGTGGGCGAGTTTGCCAAGGAATGTCATGCGGTCTGGAAGCGGATCGACGAAATGCGGATCAAGGCCGCTGCGGCGGAGCCAAACGAAGCCCATCGGGTTCTTGCAAAATGGGTACGGGAGGAACGGTTCGCAGGGTTCCTGATTGCGACCCAGAATATCGATGGCCTCCATCAGAAGGCTGGCAACTCGCGGGTGAGCCAACTGCACGGCAGCCTCTGGCAGATGGCCAGTCCGAGGGAGATGGATTTCGCGGAAGATCCGCAGTTTTCGGAGGATGTGGAATTCATGACGTATCCGGAGATGCGGGAAGAAATCCTCCAGCGCTGGAGTGAGGAGAACCAGCAGCAGATTTGGGAGGATCGAACCGTGCCGTTTCCCCGGCTTCCTCCCGACAGCAATCCTGATGTCCGCCCCAACATCCTTCTCTATGAAGAGAGCTATGGCAGCCGCTTGGTCTGGGTGGAGGATTTCATCCGTGGCGGGGTCGATGTGGTGCTTGTCATCGGCTGCTCCGGTGGTGCGACCATTCTGGATCGCTTGCTTCGGCTCTGTCGGGAGGCCAACCCTGGTTGCGGAATCATCAACGTGAATCCCCACGAGGATTGCATCGGGATACCGCATCATTATTTACCACTGTCGGCTTCTGTCGCGATGGCTGCGATGGATTCAGGCTTGGGTGAGCGGCATTAAATTGCCTTCAGTCTCTTACTCCTCCGGCGGCTCCGAATTGAACGGCAGATTGAAGTAGAGAAAGATGTCGCGGGTGCGGTTGTAGATGTCCATCTCGCTCATCTCGGCGCGTTCCATCATCGTGTTGAGGGGGATGAAGTTGCGTTCGATGAAGCGCAAAAGGTCGATCGGGTCGTATTCCACGGCGGCCTTGGGTTCGCCGAGGCGCTTGAAGCCCTGGAGGTTGGGCAGCAGACAGAGGGTCATCATCTGGAGCGTCTCGGTGTGGAGGTCGCAGAAGTAGAACCAATACGGCCAGACGTTATGGAAGTGCTGGTAGAATTTCCGGATCTCCGGGATCGCGTAGAGTTCGTTGGGGTCGTCGTCCTCGACCCCGGCGGCAACCTCGCTGAGAAGGCCGAGGCCGCCCGCAACCGCATCACACAGGTCAACTTCCGCAAGGGTGGCAACGGCGAACTCAGGCCGGATGTCCTGACCTACTGCGGCGACGCCCTCCGCATGTTCGGGGCGATGCCCAAGGAGGAAGTGCAGCGCATCACCATGGAAATCGCCATGCTCGGTGCCAGCGGCCTGTCGGTGACCGACCCGTCCATCAAACACCAACTGCGCAACCTGCCCGGGGACTACTCCGGTCTTCACCTGCTGTGCCTCGAATACGTCGGTTTCAAGCTCATCGACCCGACAGTGGACATCGGCTTCGACATCGCCGCCGAGTATGCGGAGGCTTGCCGGGTGCATGATGAACCGTAGTAAACCTGATAGAATCTATGAGCTGGATCATGGTTGATATTGAAGCCGACGGGCCAATCCCCGGCGATTACTCGATGGTTTCCTTCGGGGCCGTGGTGGTCGAACCAGGGCTGGAGCGGACTTTCTACGGCGAGCTGAGGCCGATCTCTGAAAAGTTCATCCCAGAGGCATTAGCGGTCAGCGGATTTACCCGCGAGCAGACGCTGGCGTTTCCAGAGCCGGAAGAAGTGATGCGCCGGTTCACGTCGTGGGTCGCGGATGTGGGTGCCGGGCGACCGATGTTCGTATCCGACAACAACGGTTTCGACTGGCAGTTCATCAACTGGTATTTCCACCACTTCACCGGAGCCAATCCCTTCGGCTTCTCATCCACCAATCTCGGCAGCCTCTACAAAGGGCTGGTGGGCGACATGACGAAGAACTTCAAGCACCTGCGGAAAACCCGCCACACGCACCACCCGGTTGATGACGCGAAGGGGAATGCCGAGGCGCTACTGGTCATGCGGGATGAGATGGGGCTGAAAATCCGGCTGTAACGGAACAAGGAAATCCCTGTCGTCGAGCCGATGGATTGTTCAGGGTTGCGGCATGGACAAATCCTCAGGATCAACACCGGGTTCCCACCCGCAACACGAAAGGTCAGTCTTGGAGCGGAACCTCCTCTCGGCCATCAAGAAACGACGCGACGCCCTGATCCAGCTATTCGACAAAGTCTCGGGACATTGGTCTTACGAGGATCCGGTTTACCGGTTCTATCACCAAAGTTTCAAGGTCTTCGCCCTTCAGGAAACGGTACGGGAAATCGTCGCCGAATTGCAGGAGCTTCTGCCGGGTCGGGAGTTGAACCCGTGGTTCCGTGAAATTGTG
Source organism: Akkermansiaceae bacterium (assembly GCA_043747935.1). Classification (GTDB taxonomy): domain Bacteria; phylum Verrucomicrobiota; class Verrucomicrobiia; order Verrucomicrobiales; family Akkermansiaceae; genus Luteolibacter. Next base: position 457 of record JAYTOE010000216.1, on the reverse strand, counting down.
GAGGCAGGCACCAGCCATCAGTTCGACACGTCCTGCAACGACGAATGGCCTCGTCACACGCGTCCCATCCTGGAGGCGTTTTTCCATGCGCGTTTCATGCTGGAGATGGCCGTGCGCTATGCGGATCTTGAGGAGCCTCCGCAAACGCTTCCCAGCGGATGGGCGGCGCTGCTTTATCTCTATGAGCTTCGATGAAGCATTGTCGCGATGGGAGACCACCAAAATGGTGCAGTCGCCTGCATAAGAAGTGCTGGAAAATTTAAAAATGGACGGAAACGGTCTTTTTCTGCATACGTTAGCACATATTGAACGACGATAAGCGAGTTTCTGACCTCCTCGATGACTTCCAGCGGAAAGGCCTTTATGGCTTTGATCGCTCGAAGGTGGAGACCGCGTTGCCCGTTTCCAGCGCAGCCGTCGGCAAGGCTCTCAAACGCCTCTCAGAAAAAGGGCGCGT
>JAYTOE010000215.1:0-14681 GCA_043747935.1 Akkermansiaceae bacterium | reverse complement strand
GCCTTCGCGGCAAGCGCTTCTGGAACAGCGATTTCAACCTTGTGCCCCTCCAGTTCCCGCGCGGCGAGATCATGGCAGAACGTGGCCAGGGGAATGGTTTCAAGATTCACCGAGGACGCGTTTGCTTTCGTGAAAGCCAGCAACTCGGAAACCAGCGTGGAAAGCTCCTCCGCGTCCTCCTCGATTGAGGCTAGGCGCTCCGTCTGCCGCACATCCGCGCCGTTTTGGAGGATGCCAAGACCCGTCCGCATTCTTGCCAGCGGTGCGCAAAGTTCATGCGCCACATCGCCGAGAAATCGCCGTTGCCCGGAAATCAACTGCCCGAGTCGAGCCGACATTTCCTCGATGGATTCCCCCGCCATGCCGAGCTCGTCGTTGCGGCTGGCTCCGAGTTTTGTATCGAAATGCCCGTCCGCGATCCTCGCCGTCGCCTTCGAGATCCGCCCGGCGTAGCGCGTGATTCCAAGCACGAACGGCGCCCACAGCGCCACGCTCAAACCGAGCACCGCCAGCCCGCCGAGCAGCCACGGGCGCGTGTCGAAAAACAAGCCGTTGGCCGATGCATTGCCGGAGCGTAGGAAAAGCACGCTGCCCGGCGGCCTGCCTGCGCCGGGCTTTTCGATGACGAGCTCCAGCGCCGCCCAGTAGTCCCCGCTGCCGGAATGTTTTGCTAGAAAAAGCGATCGCGCCTCCCGCTCCACGCGCGGAAACCGTCTTTCGGGACGCGGCCCATCCGGCCCCGGCCAGCCCTCGAAGGGCGGCGGCCTGTTTCCAGGCCTTTCCGACGGCGGCAGTTCCTGCTTCGCCCGCTCGATGATCTCCACCGGAATGACGGACTCCTCCCTTCCCGGCCCAAGTTCCGGCTCCAACCGGATGAAACCCTCCAGCCCATACGGTGCGATTTTTTCCGCGACAATTTCATCCCATTCGCCCCGTGGCAGACCCGCGAGGCTTCCGGAAATTTCCCGCCCCAAGGAATCCAGCCGCTCGCCGGTCGCGCCGGAAAGCAGCGAATCCAGCCCGAGCCGGAGCTGAAAAGCCACGAACAGGGCGAACGCCGCGGCGAGCACCAGTAGATGCATGGCAAGCCACAGCGCCACCTTCGCCATCAAGGGAAAACGCCGCTGCGCTTTCATAAAAGCCCGCCTTCCTCAAATCGATAACCCACGCTCCGCACCGTGACGATGAAACGCGGGTTCTTCGCATCGTCGCCGAGCTTTTTTCTGAGCTGGGAAATGTGCACGTCGATGGAGCGGTCAAAGATATCGAAACGCCGTTCGGAAACATCTTCCAGCAAGGCCTCGCGTGATTTCACGCGGCCTTTCGATTTCATCAGCGCGACGAGGATCGCAAATTCAAGGGCTGTTAGATCGACGGGTTCGTCGCGCAGCAGGGCGGTGTGCGAGGCCTCGTTCACGCGTAGCGGCCCGGCAACCAGATCACGCGCGGCCTTTTCCGTCTCCGGCTCTGCGATCACTGCCCGCCGCGTCACCGCGCGCAACCGCGCCAGTAGCTCTCGGCTGGAGAAGGTCTTCGGCAGGTAATCATCCGCACCCAGCTCCAGGCCGACGATGCGGTCCGCCTCGTCGCCCATCGCCGTCAGCATGAGCACCGGCACGTTCGATGTTTTCCGGAGCTCACGCAGCACCTCGAAGCCGTCCATGCCCGGCATCATCACATCGAGGATCACCGCCTCGTATTCGCCCGCCGCCGCCTCGGCCAGCCCCTCGGTGCCGGTGTGCCGCATCTCCACCCGCCAGCCCATCGGCTCCAGGTAATCGCGGATCAGGCCGCAGAGCTTGCGGTCGTCATCCACCACCAGCAGCGGCCTCCCGGTGGATTTGCCAAACGTGTTCACGCCCCCATCCAACATTTCATCCGCCGCCCCGCGATCCATTTTACCGAATCTTAACAAAAAAGGTCTTCTTCGAAATCATGCCGATACACGGACTGGCTGCCATGGGCGCATCACCAACCAAGGAGACACCATGAAAACCAAAACACTGATTCCCGCTGCGCTGCTCGCCATATCGACATGCGCCTTCTCGCAACGTCCGCCCGGCCCCCCGCCGCCGGACATCATCGCCGTGAAACTGGACAAGGATCACGATCACAAACTCACCGCCCGCGAGATCCGCAACGCGGAGAAATCCCTGCTGAAACTCGACGAGGACGAGGACGGCGCGCTCAGCAAGGAGGAACTCCGCCCGGAGCCGCCCGAAGGCCACCGCAAGAAAAAGGACGACGAGGGCGCAAACAACAACCCTCCTCCCCCGCCGCCACCAACCCGGCTGATGTCCGCCATCGACACCGATGAGGACGGCGCTCTCTCAAAGGAGGAGCTGAAAGCCGCACCCGACACCCTCATCAAGCTCGACAACAACTCTGACGGCAAGATCGACAACTTCGAGGCACCCTCCCTTGGGCATCCAAATGAGGAAAACTTCGGCCCACCTCCCGGAGGCCCAGGCGGTCCCGGCGGACGCCCACCCGGTCCACCTCCAGGCGGCCCCGGCGGCAGACGGTAAAACCTACCCCCCAATCAACAAGGGAAGGGGCGATCCGAAGAGGTCGCCCCTTTTCGATTTCCTGAACAGTTGCATTCCCATGTTTTCGGACGAACTTCGCCGCGAAGATGCTCCGCCCGCGATTTATTTCCCTTCTCGTCCTCGCCTCCGCCTCGTTGAACGGCTGCGCCCGGCCGCCGTCTGCGCCGCAACTCTCCTCGGGGTTCAGCGTCCGGAAGGACGTCGTTTACACCGGAACCAATTGGCCTACTTCGCAGTTGGCCGATTTTTATCTTCCCTCATCTGTAAAGCCCACGCCCGCCGTATTGCTGATCCACGGCGGCGGCTGGAATGGCGAGGAAAGCCGCTACGAGATGGCGGGCATCGCGAGATCGCTCGCAAAACGCGGCTACTTCGTGATGAACGCCACCTATCGCCTCACCCCGGATTGGAAATTTCCCGCGCAGACGGATGACCTTGGGCAGGCGCTGGAATACATGCTGAAACATTCCGTCGAGCTGAACATCGACACCTCGCGGCTCGCCACCTTCGGCTACTCGGCTGGCGGACACCTCGCCGCGTTGATCGGCCTCGATCCGGCAAACGGTGTGAAGGCCATCATCGCAGGCGGCGCGCCGAGTAACCTTTCCTTCTGGCCGGATGGCAAACTCACTGGACTTCTGTTAGGCGGCCCGGTCAAAGGCAACGAGGCGCTCTACCGCAAGGCCTCGCCCGTCCACCACGTAAAAAAGGACAGCCCGCCCGTTTTCATCTATCATGGCACCGCCGACGACCTAGTTCCCATCGAGCATCCCAAAGCATTGATCGCAGCGCTTGAAAAACAGGGTGTCGAACACGAGACTTACTGGATCGAAGGCCGCTCACACATTTTCGCACACCTCTTTCCCGCCCAAGCGATCTCCAAGGCCATCGACTTCCTCGACGAGAACCTTTCCGTAAAATGAACGCTCGATGTATTTCCCGCTACCTGCTCGCTGCCGCTTTCATCGTCGCCGGGGCGAACCATTTCCTCAACCCGGCCATCTACCTTTCCATGATGCCGCCGAAGGAAATGGAAAGGGTGCCCCACGAGCTATCACTTTTTTTCTAAAGGTTTTGTTGTAGGCCTGATACACTCCAAATTTTTCAATAAATTATCGATCAATAAATCGTCAGAAACTTCGTAAGTTCCTTTCAATATTACAAGATTAGATAAACTACCATCCTTTAACTCGAAAACTCTGTCAGTTACTTGGATTTTCCTATCGCCGACAATATCAACAAGATAAAGCATGCCGCCTACCGAAGACAATTGTCCTTCCAAGCATATGAGGCGACCGTCTAACTCGCTTTCTCTTAGATATGTTTCCGAAACTGTAAAAACTTTGTTATTATTCTGATCTCTTCGACTATCATCATGCCTGACCGGATCAGCATCTTTGGTTAGATAAAAATAAGATGCAATTAATAAAATCAAAATGCAGAAGAATACAGAAATAATTCTCATGATTGATTCAATATTCCGATGTAATAATTTTGTAGTTATCATCTACAGCACCCAGGAATCTTCGAAGATGTGACCACCCTTCGTAATCTTGGGTACTTGGATTCAAACCGCTTTTTCGAGGGTGCGAGTGATAAACTCCGACCAGCACCCAATCCGATCCAAAATTATTAGCGCATGAAACGTGGGCATTCATTCCGTAATCCAATATTGGACTCGAATAGGCGCTAGCGCCAGCAGGTTTAATCATCGCTCCCGTGATGGGATCATAATTTGCCACGTGGATTGGAAAAATGTAAGCAGCCCCAGTAAACGTAGGTGGATTAGGTCCAGATATTATTCCTGGGTGAGGCTCTGTATGCTTGTATTCTGCCTGATGATTTTCACATCTCATACACACAAGCCCTGCATATTCTAATTTAAACGGAATTTCACCATCAGGACCATTAACTCTCACAGTCCAGTTTGGATTATTTATTTCGTCAAACCTAACTGCCGCTTCTGCCGCTGCTTTAGCTCCAGCATGGCCTGCTTCAGCTAATGCATCATAGTGAACATCTGTACTGAAATTACCACCAGGTAAGACGACTGTCACGGCAAGTCCAAGATGATCCGATTTATTTAATCCATCATTTTCAACGAATGCATACAAATTATTGCCGCCTGCTTCCTCATTCGGATCCCTGTTCAGCCATCGCCCTTGGTCGGGAGCGTAGTATGCATGCACGAATGATGAAAGTGTCGCCAGAAAAATAACGCTTTCGAACAGTTTTTTGATCAGGTTCATTTTGATATTTGGTTTTGGATTTTGAGAATAAATTCGTTATTGTGAATATGTTAAAAGCTACCTCATGCTTTCCAAGACTTCTCTCATTACGATAGGCAATTTTGCACGCCTCCTATCAGGATTATTTCCTAGATAGGTCACCACCTGCACCATCAGCTTATAGAAAAATTCCTTATCATTGACAGACCATGCGGCTGCATATCCCTCTATAAATCTAGTGCTATCGTTAGCAGCCAACAGCTGGCTTTCATCAGTCACTACGATTCCTTTTCTTCTGGTCTGATCAACCAAAAGGCCATCGTAGAGCGATTGGGTGGTCATCAGATTGTCCATGTCGGCAAATACATCCTGTGTGATGACCAAACAAAAAAATGTCACAGACAGAGTTTTTCTCAAAAGTTTCATAGTCACGAGCCATCAGAAATTTACCTGTAGGATGGCGCATCATCCGCTCCGCCACCGGGATGGGCTGGAGTGACTGGCGTGCCTTCCTCCCGATCAATAGGCTCTCCCTCCGAAGGCGAATGCTCGTTGTGATCGTGATCATCATCTTTCCACGCATTATCGATCAACTCCTTTAGTCGACTTTCCAACTGCCCGGCCAGTTCATCGCAGTAATACTTGTCTGGAAAGAGCCCGAATCCCGTAGTGGATTCAAACTGCTTGATCGCCTGTTCTGCCCTGTAATTCCTGCTCCTTATGTGTGCTTGCTCATGCCCATAAACCTGATCTATTGAATGCCTACGTGGGATATCTGTCCGTGAATTCAGAAATATTCTGTATGTGGTCTTTACGTTACATTTTATTCGCCATAACGAATCCTCGCATGAGCAATCGCAATTTTCAGCATGGCTAGGTATGGTAACACCCCGCCAGTTTGTCGCCCGTCCAAAAAAGAATCTCCATTCAGGTGTAATATCCTGGACAGTTTGAGGCTCAAAAGCAACAGAGAGACCCAGCTTGTCCAATTTGTTAACGCTATCGTTTTCGACGTAGTTATACAGGTTAATACCTCCATTTTCCTCTATCGGATCTCTATTAAGCCAACGGCCTTGGTCTGGCGCGTAATAGGCGCAGGCAAATGAAGACAATGTGGCGAGCAGGAGCAGGCACTGGAATAGGCATTGAATCGGTTTCATTTGATTGTTTGTGAAGGCTAGCGCGGAGAGTATGGATGCGGTGTATGGGAGAATCCCGGATTCTGGGCGGGTTGGCCGAATGTGTTCCCGTGCGGGAAACCGGGTATGGGCGGCTGATAGGCACCCGGCACGTAGGGCGCGGCTCCACCTGTAGCCCGGAATTGTGCATCGGCTTCATACCTTTGGCGTGCCATTTGCTGTGCGTGAACCATTTCATTCACCCTAAGGATCTCATCATTGTTTGGTAGAAGCGAGTGAATAGGAGCGGGATTGACGCCTACGCTCAAACGGAGCGTTTCGACCACACCGCCGAGATTCGGGGCGAGGCGGAATGCTGCGCTCGCGGAGGCGATCGCATCCGCTCGCTGTCCCTTGGACTCAAGGCACGCAGTGCGAGAAGTCAGGAAAATGGCGAGACACTGATGCGCGTCGAGGTTCAACAGATAACCGCCGCGTTCTTCCTCAATTTGGGAAAGCGAGTGAGGCCATGTCCGATAATAAGAGTCGGGATGGCTCGTATAGCCTCCCGCGTTCGATGCTTCCAGATTGACACGGGTGCCTTTGCCATCGTCCCAGCGGGCGAACAGATGTCCTTTCGCCGCTACAAGATGCATCGGGTAACCCATTCTCCTGCCAAGGGCGACGTAGAGGACAGGAAGAGAGGCGCAAGTGCCGATTCTCTTATCACCCAGCAACCGGTTAGAAAAATCGCGTCGGGATTCGCGTAGAATTTGTCGTTGGAAGTGTTCTGGCGGTCAGCCGAAGTCAGTGAGGGGTCGTAACGAACTTTAAAATCCTTGCCCAGAACGGAACACATCATGGCCATTTTCCAGCCGGCTTCGTTTCCGAACTCGGTTGGATTCTTCTGGTAGTGATGTCGGTTACTATACGTTTCAGCTGCGATGGCTTTCGCCCATTCGTCGAGGGTATTCAGTGATTCTCCGATAACACGTGCCCTGTCGGAAGGCGCCAAGCCAGGCGCAACAGCGAGATTTAGGAGAGCGATATCGGTATTCTCGGCAAGGTCTGGCTGTGCAATTAGAGACTCGACCAGTTGCAGGGCGGTCATCTGTTGGGTTTGGCCGCCGCTGGGCTTATTGCCGCTACTAGTGTCTTGGTCTTTCCCCGCGCTGAGCACGAGCGTGGTGACAGCCATCGCCACAATGCTTGTGAAAAGGATCAGAAGGATGCGGGATTTGCTCGCTTTGCTCTCCGAGATGGCGATGACTTCTTTTCGTAATTGTGTACGCTTTCCCATTCCTTATTACATTAGTCCATCACTTCATTCACCAGCTGATTGTCTGTCAAGCGTGGACTCGCAAAATTCCTGCCAGCCAAAGTTTTTCGCCCGACGATTTGCTTTCCCCACAACACGAGTAGATTCGCGGCGGTCATGCAGCGTTCCCATTTCCTTTCCCTCCTCGTCCTCGCCTCCGCCTCGCTGAACAGTTGCGCACGGCCGCCGACCGCGTCACAACTCTCCTCGGGGTTCAGCGTCCGGAAGGACGTCGTTTACACCGGAACCAATTGGCCGACCTCACAGTTGGCCGATCTTTACCTTCCCTCATCGGCAAAGCCCTCGCCCGCCGTCCTGCTGATCCACGGCGGCGGCTGGAATGGAACGGAAAGCCGCTACCAGATGACAGGTATCGCAAGATCGCTGGCAAAACGTGGATACTTCGTGATGAACGCCACCTACCGCCTCACGCCGGACTGGAAATTCCCTTCGCAAACGGAAGATCTGGAGCAGGCGATCCGCTTCATGCGCGCGAACGCGAAAGGTCTGAATATCGATACCGCGCGGCTGGCAACCTTCGGATACTCGGCCGGCGGACACCTCGCCGCATTGATCGGGCTCGATCCTGCGAACGGCGTGAAGGCGATCGTCGCTGGCGGCGCGCCGGCAGACCTTTCCTTCTGGACCGAAGGGAAACTAACAGGCCTGCTGCTCGGCGGGTCGCTTAAAGGCAACGAGGAAATCTACCGTGAGGCCTCTCCCGTAAACCACGTGAAAAAGGGCAGTCCGCCGGTTTTCATTTATCATGGCACCAAGGATGACCTCGTCCCCATCGAGCATCCCAAAGCATTGATCGCAGCGCTTGAAAAAAAGGGTATCGAACACGAGACTTACTGGATCGAAGGCCGCTCACACATTTTCACACACCTCTTTCCCGCCCAGGCGATCTCGAAAGCCATCGACTTCCTTGACAAGAACCTTTCCGTAAAATGAACGCTCGATGCATTTCCCGCTATCTGCTTGCCGCCGCGTTCATTGTCGCCGGGGCGAACCATTTCCTCAACCCGGCCATCTACCTTTCCATGATGCCACCATGGCTTCCCATACCGGAAGAGCTGAACCTCATCAGCGGCGCCGCCGAGATCGCGGGCGGGATCGGCGTTCTCATCCCCCGCACCCGCCGCGCCGCAGCCATCGGCCTGATCCTGCTGCTCATCGCGGTGTTTCCCGCGAATCTCCACCTCGCCATCCATGGTTGGCCGGGCATGGACATACCCCGCTGGGCGCTCTATGCTCGGCTTCCCTTCCAATTCGCTTTCATCGCATGGGTCGTCTTTTCCTGCCCCGGTCTGCGGATTTTTCCGCTACGAAAAGGAAACACCGATCCGCTCGCATCTTCCTGAAAACGTGATACGATCCCACATGTCTCTAAAAATCATGCTGCAAACGATCCCCCTCATCCTTCTCACTTTGTTGGTGGTGATTATCCTCATCCCCGCGTGTGCACCGAATTTCGATACCGCCGCGCGCACCAAGGAATACAAGGATAAGCTGGCCTCCACCAAAAATCAGGCGACCCCTTCCGCGTCCCTCGATGCATTCACCACTTTCCTCCAGAAAATCGGCGACAAAGATTACGTCCGTGAAAACACCGCGAAGGTCTATGCCAAGGACGCTTACCTGAACGACACACTGGTGACCCATACCGGCACTGACAAGATCATGGAGTATTTCCTCAACACGGCGGACACGATGAGCACTTACCAAGTCACCATCGATGATACCGCCAGCTCGGGTGCGGAGCATTATGTCCGCTGGACGATGGTGTTCAGCGCTCCGAAGCTCAACGGCGGCAAACCGGTTGAGTCCGTGGGCATGTCCCACATCCGCCTCAACTCGGACGGGAAGGTGGTGATGCACCAGGATTTCTGGGACTCCGGCACGAACATCTACGGCCAGATCCCCGTCCTCGGCGGTGTCGTTGAATCCATCCGCCGCCGTTTCGAAAAATAAGCAAAGCTGACCATGACGCCACGCATCAAGGCATTCACGACCTACCTCGGACATTGGTGGGACTCGGATTACCAGGCTCCCGGTGATCCCGATCCATCGACGCTTCCCGACAAGGTGGATTGGCAGCGCACCATGCCTTTTGTTTTCCTCCATCTCGGCTGCCTTGCGGTATTCTGGATCGGCATCAGCCCGGTGCCGGTCATTGCGGCGGTCGCCCTGTATTTCATCCGCATGTTCGCGATCACTGGCTTCTATCACCGCTACTTCTCACATCGTTCCTACAAGACCTCGCGCGCCTTCCAGTTTTTCCTCGCCGTTCTCGGAAACACCTCGATGCAGCGCGGCTCCCTGTGGTGGGCCGCCACCCACCGCCACCACCACAAGCATTCCGATGAGGAGGAGGACATCCACTCGCCGCGCGTCAGCGGCTTCATCTGGTCGCACATCGGCTGGCTCACCTCGAAACGGAATTTTCCCACCAACTACAAGGCCATCCCCGACCTTGTGAAATTCCCGGAGCTCGTCTGGCTGAACCGCTTCGATCAGGTGGTGCCCATCGCATTCGGCATCGTGATGCTCGCCATCGGGTGGGCGTTGGAAACGTTTGCCCCTTCCCTCGGAACGACGATGTGGCAGTTCTTCGTGTGGACGTTTTTCATCTCAACCACCGTCCTACTACACGGCACCCTGTTCATCAACTCCCTCGCCCACGTCTGGGGAAAACGCCGCTTCGACACAGGCGACGACTCCCGCAATAACTTCTTCCTCGCCCTCATCACGCTCGGCGAGGGCTGGCACAACAATCACCATCGCTTCCCTCACTCCACCCGCCAGGGCTTCCTGCCACACGAGATCGATCCCACCTACTACATCCTTCGTATCTTGGAAAAGTTCCGCCTCGTCTGGGATCTCCGCCCCGTGCCGGAGGCCGTGATGGAGGAGGCCAAAACGCTGAAATCCAATAGACACAAGACTTGAAGACACAAGACACAAGAAAAGAGAGCATAAGCACGGCTCCGCGTCCCTTTGCGACCTCTGCGGCTTTGCGGTGAAAATTTCTCAACCCCTACGAATAACTTGCTCCTCCCAACAACAGCCATCATCGGAACCGGCATCTCCGGCCTTGCCTGCGCCCATTTCTTAAAGGAAGACTTCGAACTGACCCTCTTCGAAAAGGACATCCGCATCGGCGGCCATTCCAACACCGTCGAGGTTCCGGAAAACGGCAGGATGCTGCCACTCGACACTGGCTTCATGGTTTACAACGAGGTCACCTACCCGCACCTCACCCGCTTATTCAAGGAACTCAATGTCGCCACCAAGCCGACCGACATGTCCTTCTCCGTCCAGCACGCCCACGCGGGGATCGAGTTCAACGGCGGCTCCTTGAACCTGCTTTTTTCCCAGCGGAAAAATCTGCTCCGCCCGCGATTCTGGAAAATGCTGCTCCAGATCAACCGCTTCAACAAGGAGACCGTCGCGGAGCTCGCGGATCCGAAATTCGGCGATGTCACGCTCGCCGAATACGTCGCAGCACGCGGTTACGGCCGCGACTTCCTCGAATGGTATCTCACCCCCATGGCCGCCGCCGTCTGGTCTTCCCCGCCAGAGCGCATCGACTCCTTTCCGGCGAGAACCCTCATGCGCTTCTGGCACAACCACGGTTTCCTCGGACTCGATACCCAGCACCCGTGGCGCACCGTCTGCGGCGGCTCCCGCGAGTATGTGAAAATCATCACCGCGCCCTTCGCCGACCGCATCGTGAAGGGCAATGCCGTCACCGCCGTCAACGGAACCACCCTCACCCTCTCCGACGGCGCCACCCGCACCTTCGACAAGGTCATTTTCGCCTCCCACGGCGACCAATCCTTCGTCCTCCTCTCCGCACCCACCGCCCTCGAAAAGGAAATCCTCGCGCCCTTTGAATATCAGCCGAACAAAGCCGTCGTCCACACCGACGACCGCTTCATGCCCCGCACCCGCCGCGCATGGGCGTCCTGGAACTACCATATCTCTAGTAGCGGAAAACACTCCACCCACTACTGGATGAACCGCCTTCAGGGAGTTTCCGACAAAGTGGATTACTTCGTTTCCATCAACCCACCCGACGGCATCCCCGAGGAAAAAATCATCCATCGCCTCGACTACGAGCACCCCCTTTTCACCCAAGCCGCGATCAACGCCCAATCCCGGATCACCGAGCTCCACGAGGCCTCCCGCGTCACCCACCGCCACTATTGCGGCGCGTGGCAACGATACGGCTTCCACGAGGACGGCATCTGGTCAGCCCACCGCCTTTGTGAAGAAATCCTCCAACGAGATCCGTGGCAGCGGATTGCATCCGCCCAGCCAATCACCTCCCTCCCATGACCCAGAAATCAAATACCCAAGTTCCAAAACTTGGCGACCTTGGCGTCTTGGCGGTTCAGAACTCTCTCTTCAAATGCCGCGTAAACCACACCCGCATCTCCCCAAAAAAGCATGCCTTCGACTACCGCGTCTTCATGCTCGCCATCGACCTCGATGATTTCCCTCACACCACCTTCCTCTCCAAAAACCGCTTCAACCTCTTTTCCATCGACGACCGCGACCACATCCATACCGACCCGGCAAAAGGAATCCGCGAGAACCTCACTGCATGGCTGGCCGACCAAGGAACCGAAGTTCCCGCCGACGCCCGCATCACCCTGCTGACCTTCCCCCGCGTCCTCGGCTACTCCTTCAACCCCGTTTCATTCTACTACATCTCCAGTAAATCAGGAGAGTCCATCACTGCCGTCACCGAGGTCACAAACACCTTCCGGGAAATGAAGCTCTACCCCATCCCCCCGACCGGCGCAGGGAAATGGGATCGCGTGGTTCCGAAAAATTTCTACGTCTCCCCCTTCTCCGATCCCAACGACACCTTCCGCTTCCGCCTCGGCGCGCCCGGTGAAACGTGGGACATCCACATCGACAACCTCACCGGCGGCAAACCCACGCTCCTCTCCGCCATCCACGGAGAACGCCGCGAACTCACAGCCTCCCGCCTCGCTTGGTATGCCTTGAAATATCCGCTCCTCACACTGCGCATCATTTTCGGCATCCACCTCCACGCCCTCCTCCTCTTCCTCAAGAAAATCCCCCATTTCCCGAAATCAACACACGTGGCGGCAGATTGAATCCGCCCTGCCCAAAACTCTCCCATGAACCCCACCGACCCGGAACCCCAGCTTTGCGACCCTTTGCGACCTTCGCGCCTTTGCGGTGAAGCCTCTTCCCCCGCTAAGCCCGCCACCCTACCCGAGCGCCTCGTCCTCTCCCTCCTCCGCAAATTCCCCCAAGGCGGCCTCGCCCTCACATACCCGGACGGCAGTAGCCTCCACTTCGGCGAGGAAGGCGCACCCATCACCGCCCGCATCACCCTCAACAACCCAACAGAGTTCTACAAGTGCTGCGCCTTCTACGGCAACATCGGCATGGGCGAGGCCTACACCGACGGCATCTGGGACACACCGGACATTGCCGCCGTGATCTCATGGTTCGCCGTTAACATGGACGCGCTGCAGGGCGACGACTCCGATTCCTCCACCCTCCCCGGAGTCAACCTGTTGAAAATCGTCAACTGGTTCCGCCACCTGAAACGCTCCAACACCGTCGAGACCTCCCGCCGCAACATCGCCGAGCACTACGATCTCGGGAACGAGTTCTACGCCCTCTGGCTCGATGAAACCATGACCTACTCCTCCGCGAAATTCACACCGGAGACGAAAACCCTCGCCGAAGCCCAGACGGAAAAATACGATGCCCTCTGCCGGAAACTGAAACTCAAGCCCAGCGACCATGTATTGGAAATCGGCTGCGGTTGGGGCGGCTTTTCCCACCACGCCGCGAAAAATTACGGCTGCAAGATCACCGCCGTCACCATCTCCGAGGCACAGGCAGCCTACGCCCGCATCCGCATCGAGAAAGCCGGGCTTTCCCAGCTCGTCGAGATCCGCATCCAGGACTACCGCCACATCACCGGAAAATTCGATAAAATCGCCTCCATCGAAATGCTCGAAGCCGTCGGCCACAAGTTCCACGAATCCTTCTTCGCGAAGTGCCAGGAAGTCCTCACATCCCAAGGACTACTAGGAGTCCAGTATATCACCGTCCCCGACAACCGCTACCAATCCCTCACCAAAGGCGTCGATTGGATCCAGAAAGTCATCTTCCCCGGCTCCCTCCTCCTCTCCGTCGGCCGCGTCAACGAAGCGATCAACAAAACCGGCAACATGTTCCTCCACCACCTCGAAGACCTCGGCCTCGACTACGCCCGCACCCTCAGCTCGTGGCACGTGAACTTCAACGCACGTCTCGACGAGATCCGCCCCCTCGGCTTCGACGAACCCTTCATCCGCACCTGGAACTACTACCTGAAATACTGCGAAGCCGGCTTCACCACCCGCAACATCTCCGTCGTCCAAGCCATCTACACGCGCCCGAACAACATCTCCCTGTAACGGCGATCTTCGGTCGCCGCTTTTTGCCCCACAACCCCGGCTCCGCGCTCCCTTTGCGGCCTCTGCGTCTTTGCTGTGAAAATTATATAAAAATCCCGCTTCCCACCGCAGATCATTCGCTTTTCCCTCCCCATTCTCCGAATTCCCCTAAGAATAGACCGCGAATCGAAATGAAACCGCCTGGCCTCAGATCGTAGCCAAAATCCTCGCACGACCCCGGATCGCAGTGCATCTTCCACACATGACTGCGAAACGCTTTTACGACTGGCAAACCGCCGGAGGCACGGATGATGTCATGCGCCTCGTTAACTGCCTTGAGCGTGCGGACATCCCGTAGTGCGCGATCGGAGGAGTCGCCGTCAACCATTGGGCGGCCGAGCCAATGGTCACCCAGGATGTGGATTTCGTCGTGGTCACGGAATACATCGAAATGGCCGTCGCGCTACTGGAAGCTGAGGGCTTCACTTTTTCCCGATTCGAGTGGTCGGTGAATTTCAAAGGCAGCTCGAAGGTCAGCATGCAACTCAGCATCGAGGACTTCTATCGGGACTTCGCCAACCGTTCCGTCCCCGCCGATGTACATGGGATCCTGCTGCGGGTGGCCTCTTTGCACGACACCCTTGCCGGGAAAATCATGGCATGGAACGCCACCGAACGCAGGCAAAGTAAACGCATCAAGGATCTGGGCGACATCTCGCGCTTGGTGGAATCCTATCCGGAGCTTTGGATCGACCTCCCACCCGGACTCCAGTCAGAAATCGACCAGCCTTCGTGATTCCTTGTCACAGAAGAAAATATACGATCAGAAGCTCCTTTCGCCTTCGACGACAACAGCTCACACCCTCTGCCGGAGGTCTCTCATGCTCCACAATATCCCTTTCGCCGCCTCCCCGCTGCCGCGCATTCGCCGTGCTCCGTCTTTTCTCCTCTCGGAAAATCTCTCCCGCGCCCCGGCGAAGGCTTCGTTGACGAATTCCTTGCTGCCGATAACCGCCCCGTCCGTGAAATAC
>JAYTOE010000214.1:0-25113 GCA_043747935.1 Akkermansiaceae bacterium | reverse complement strand
GGGATGAAAACATCCGCTGTGGGGAGGTGGAATTTCATGAGGTGGAATTTCATGGGATCATTTCCGGAGTTTCGGCAGGCTTGCGGCCGCGACCGCCTGACCCACGCGGCGGGTCTTCTCGTCGGGGACGTGGATCGCGATTTCACGGGCGGTTTCCGGAAACTCTCTGGCCAATACTTCGCGTGCTTTTGAAATCACAATATCGCCCCCTCCGCCGGTGGTGACGCGCCCCAATACGAGCATGTGCGCGTAGTCATAGAATTCGGCGTAGTGGGGTATGGTGTAGCCGAGATAGACGCCTATGGTTTCATAGATTTTCGCGGCGCGCCCGTCGCCGGCAGCCATCAGTTTCTGCACTTCCACGAGGCGCTCGGGCAGACCCATTTTCGCGGGGAGTTTGATCTTGGCGGCAGGCAGCAGCTTGTTGACGGCCTGCTGGGAGAAATACATCGCGCCGCCGCCGGTATCGCCGGACCATTCGTCCGCCGCCGCCTTCGGGTTGTAATCGACCGGGGCGAAGGCCAGTTCGTTGAGCCAGCCGAGGATGCGTCCCTTCTTGTCCATGAATCCGGCGGCTTCGCTGGAGCCCATGGCGATGCCTAACATGCCTGTCTGTTGCAGTGAAAGCGCACCGGCGAGGGCGGTGACATCGCCGTCGTTCAGGACTACGACCGGCACATCCCATTCCTTCTGGATGCGTTTGAAAACCGCGGCCGCGGTGGGGTAGAGCTTCTTCGGGATCGAGCGGAGCAGCGAGGCGACCCGGATCTCGTTGTTCACGATGGTGCCTGCGGAACTGCCGCCGATGGCATCGACGCGCGGCATGCGGGCTGCGGCGCGGTGGAGCGCGGCGGAGATGTGGTGATAGTGGTATTCTGGGTTCGCCTGGTTTTTCGGATCCCATGGCGTTTCCTCGGTGAACACCACCTTGCCATCGATCACGGCGGAAACCTTGTAATCGCTCGCACCCAGATCGAAGCCGATGCGGCAGCCCTTGAGATGGCCGCCGGAGGCGATTTGCGAGTCCTTCGCGGCGGGAACCTTGTCGGCTGTTGTCAGGGAGACCTCGAATTTTCTGCCGTAGGTGAGAGCCGTCATTTCGCAGTCGAACTTGCGCGCTCCGCGTGCCGAGTAACTCCTGCGGATGAACTCACCGATGACCTTCGGCCCACCGAAGTGGAGTTTCCATCCCCCGCGAGACCACATCAGGAATTTCACGATGCGCTCGACGTAGCGTAATGTTTCCGCATCACCTCCCGGGCGGACGATGGTTTCAAATCGCGAGACCAACCCGCCTTCGCGCTCCAGTCCGAGCACGAGCGGCACGGTCTGCCCGGAAGTACGAATCGTCTCCACGTAATGTCGGTTGAAAAGCACCGCAGGCTGGAACCCGGGGTCGAGCGCGGCTTTGACGGCAGGGTGGGGCATTGCGGGCATGGCGATGGGGAAATTTGCCCTTCCGGTTGGAACTGAGTCAATCCGAAATTATCAGGTGATAATTTTATCGAGGAAATTACATGATTGGATAGGAAAAAAGGGAGATCAAGGTCGGCGGGAGGAGGAATCTCGGATGGCAAGTTTGGGTGCCAGCAGC
The DNA here is from genome assembly GCA_043747935.1 of Akkermansiaceae bacterium. Classification (GTDB taxonomy): domain Bacteria; phylum Verrucomicrobiota; class Verrucomicrobiia; order Verrucomicrobiales; family Akkermansiaceae; genus Luteolibacter. The sequence goes on along the minus strand of JAYTOE010000214.1, from coordinate 23,519 downwards.
GAGTGCTGGAGTGGAATCGCGGGGTCGGAGAGGCGGTTTTGCAGGAACCTCCATGCCGTCGTGCAAATCTCGGGAACGGGCTGCACGAGGGTGGACAGCGGGCATTCCAGATATTCCGTGTCCTCGATGCCATCACAGCCGACCAAGGCGATGTCGTCGGGCACCCGGATCCCCGCATCGCAGAGACCGCGGTAGATTCCGAGGGCGGCATCGTCCGAGTGGCAGAAGATCGCCTCGGGGCGGCCGTGCTCGCGGATGTAGTCCTGGATCAGTTGCCGGGCGACCGGGCGCTGCCGTTCGCTGAGCGGATAGTGGATGAATTCCGGCTTCAGGCCGGCGTCGCGCATGGCCTTGGAGTATCCGATTCTCCGGCTTTCCCCTGAGATGTTCCGGCGTACGAAAGTGGCGTGGGCGATGCGGCGGAATCCGGAGCCGATGAGGTGCCGCATCGCTTCCGCAGTGCCCGCCTCCATGTCCACTTGGACGTTGTCGGTTTCGAGAGAGCTGTAGGTTCCGAGGCTGACAAGCGGCACGGATTTTGCGGCCAAGGCCTTGAGTTCGAGTTGCACCGCCTTCGAGGCGTCCACCGCGAAAATGCCGTCCACCGGGACATGGGTCCAGATTTGTTTCATGTCCGCCGCGCCGACTTCCGAGATGATGAGCTCGTGTCTGGAATGTTTCACCAAACGCCCGAGTTCGCGGGCGACGTGGGTGTAGTGGGTCGAGATCTGGTCAGGAATCCAGAGGGCGATGATGCCGGTTCTTTGCCGCTTCAGCGCCCGCGCATGAGGGTTCGGGCGATATCCCATTTCCAAAGCCGCCGCTAGGATGCGCTCGCGGGACTCCTTGCCCACCTGCGGATAGCCGGCGAGCGCGAAGGTGACGAGCTGGCGTGAGATGCCGAGCTTTTCGGCAATTTGTGCCTGGGTGACCATGGGATTGGATCACCAATGAACGGAATGGCCCTTCGCAAGGCAAGCCCGGTGTTTCCGCGTCCCGTCAGCGGTAGATCACCACCAGGAAAACCACGGCCTCTTGCTTGCCTTTGTTGGCGATGGAATGTTCGACGTCCGCGCGGTAGGTGGCGGAGTCGCCCTTGGCAATGGATTCCGTGGATAAGCCGGACCGCAGCTCGACGCTGCCTTCCTCCACGGTGAGGAATTCGCGGGTGCCGTCGACGTGGGGCTGGCTGCGCAAAGCGCCGTTGGGCGGGAGGCGCAGCTCATAAAACTCCACATCCTTCTCCAGGTTCAGAGGGGAGAGCGTGCGGATCTGGCATTGCTTGTCCTTGCGGAAAACCTGCGCGCGCTCGGTGGCGCGTATCGTCAGGATGGAGGAGGCGGAATCCGCGCTTTCGATCAGATCCTGGAGCGACAGGCCGAACGCGCGGGCGATCCGGTAGGTCACGCTGAGGGTCGGGTTCGCGCGCTTGCGCTCGATCTCGCTGAGCATCGAGCGGCTCACCCCGCTGGCGGAGGCGAGCTCTTCCAGCGACCAGCCGCGGTCGCCGCGCAGCTTCTTCACGCGGCGCCCCAGATCCTCGTTGATGGCATCGGCGGTGTCGGCGGCGGGCGGCGGCGCGGTCTTTTTCGCAGGGCGCTTGGCGGGCATATAAATTCGGTATAATGGATGACATTTGCTGTAAAGTGGAAATTGGGACTTGCCATTAAACAGGAATATCATCCATTATCCCGGAAGCCATGGCACTCACCACCCTGCTCGACCACTTCGGAGTATCCGTCTCGGCCTTGTCAGGGGTGCTTGCGGCGCGGGAGAAGGGAATGGATCTGTTCGGCGTTCTGGTGCTGGCGCTGGTGACCGCCGTGGGCGGAGGCTCGCTGCGCGACGTACTCGCCGGAGACGGGGCGGTATTCTGGCTGCGTTCGCCTGGGATTTTCCACAACGTCTGCATCACGGCGCTGCTCGCGTTTTTCGTCAGCCACCGCTGGGAGCCGCACAAAACGCTGTTTCAGATTGCCGATGCTCTCGCACTCTGCTTTTTCGCCGTGGCAGGAACGCGCAAAGGCATCTCGCTGGGCTTCGCCCCATCCGTAAGCATCGCGCTGGGGGTGATCACCGGTGTCGCGGGCGGAATCATCCGCGACACCCTGATGAGCCGGTTGCCGCTGGTTTTCCGCAAGGACACTTACTTTTATGCCACGGCGGCCATGTTCGGAGGCTTGATCTACGTTCTCCTGCGGACGCCGCTGGGCGACGACACCGCGACATGGATCGCTGTCTCCGCAGCCATCCTGCTGCGCCTGGGAGCGATCCGCTACCGCCTCACTCTGCCCTCGTTCAACCTCCCGGATCAGGCCTGAAACCCATTCTCCATGAAAGCACTCGTAAAAGCGAAATCGGAACCCGGATTGTGGCTGCAGGACGTCCCCGAGCCCGCCGTGGGCATTAATGACGTGCTCATCAAGGTTCTCAAGACCGGAATCTGCGGCACCGACCTCCACATATACAATTGGGACGCATGGGCACGAAAGACGATCCCGGTGCCGATGGTGGTCGGGCATGAATTCGTCGGCGAAGTCGTGGCGGTGGGTTCCAACGTGAGCGGATTCCGGCCCGGTGAAATCGTCGGTGCGGAAGGCCATGTGGTCTGCGGGCGCTGCCGCAACTGCCTCGCCGGCCGCCGCCATCTCTGCAAGGACACGGTCGGCATCGGAGTGAACCGCCAGGGTGCGTTCGCCGAACTGGTCAGCGTGCCGATGACCAACGTCTGGCTCCACCCGCCGGACGTGGATCTGGAGGTGGCCGCCATTTTCGATCCCTACGGCAACGCCACGCACTCGGCGCTCTCGTTCGACCTCCTGGGCGAGGATGTGCTCATCACCGGCGCGGGGCCGATCGGCGTGATGGCGGTGGCGATCGCCAAGCATGCGGGAGCCCGGCATGTGGTGATCACCGATGTGAACGATTACCGCCTCGATCTCGCGAAGACGCTCGGGGCCGATGTGGCGCTGAACGTCACCAAAGGCAGCCTGGATGACGTGCGGAAACAGCTGGGCATGAAGGAGGGATTTGATGTGGGGCTGGAAATGAGCGGCAACCCGGAAGCCTTCCGCGGGATGATCGGAGCCATGTTCCACGGCGGCAAGATCGCCATGCTCGGCATCCCCTCGGAGCCGATGGCGATCGACTGGAACACGGTCATTTTCAACATGCTCACCATCAAGGGCATCTACGGGCGTGAAATGTATGAAACGTGGTACAAGATGAGCGCCATGCTTGAATGCGGCCTGGATATAAAGCCGGTGATCACGCATCGCTTCGGTGCCGATGAATTTGAGAAAGGTTTCGAGGTCATGAAAACGGGGATGAGCGGCAAGGTCATCCTCGATTGGACCGTTTTCCATTGAGCGATCATGAAAGCATATCCCGCATTCCAGGAACACCTGAAGGCACAGCTCGACGCCATCCGCGCCGCAGGCACCTACAAGGGCGAACGCACGATCACCACCCCGCAGGGTTCGATGGTGGAAACCGGCGGCGGCAAGCCCGTGCTCAACATGTGCGCCAACAACTACCTCGGGCTCGCCCAGGATCCGCGCATCAAACAGGCCGCGCATGACGCCCTCGACGCATGGGGATACGGCATGGCCAGCGTTCGTTTCATCTGCGGCACCCAGGGCGTCCACAAGCAGCTCGAAGCGGGCATCAGCGACTTCCTCGGCACCGAAGACACGATTCTCTACGGCTCCTGTTTCGATGCGAACGGCGGCCTGTTCGAAACCGTTTTGGGCGCGGAGGACGCGGTCATCAGCGATGAGCTCAACCACGCCTCCATCATCGACGGCGTGCGGCTCTGCAAGGCGATGCGCTTCCGTTACAGGAACCGCGACATGGCCGATCTGAAAGCTCAGCTGATCGAGGCCGATGCGAGGGGCGCCCGTTTCAAGCTGATCGCCACCGACGGGGTTTTCTCAATGGACGGCTTCATCGCCCCGCTGGCGGCGATCTGCGATCTGGCTGACAAATACAATGCGCTGGTGATGGTGGATGATTCCCACGCGGTGGGCTTCATGGGGAAACAAGGACGCGGCACCCACGAACATTGCGGCGTGATGGGTCGCGTCGATATCATCACCGGAACGCTCGGCAAGGCGCTCGGAGGAGCCAGCGGCGGCTACACCAGCGGCCGGCGCGAAATCATCGAACTGCTGCGCCAACGCTCGCGGCCGTACCTTTTCAGCAACACCCTCGCACCTGTCATCGCGGGCGCTTCGCTGAAAGCCCTCGAACTGCTCAAAGAATCTACCGACCTGCGCGATGCCCTCGAAACAAACACCCGCTTTTTCCGCGCTGCGATGAGCGAGGCCGGCTTCGACATCGCACCGGGCGAGCACCCCATCGTTCCCGTCATGCTGGGCGACGCGGCGCTGGCCGGTCGTTTCGCCGAAGCCATGCTCGCGCGGGGTGTCTATGTGATCGGATTCAGCTACCCGGTAGTGCCCCAGGGCAAAGCGCGCATCCGCACCCAGATCAGCGCCGCACATACACGAGAAGACCTGGAGCGCGCGGTCGCGGCGTTTGTGGACGTGAGGCGGGAACTCGGAATCGAGCCGTGCGCATAGACACAAGATGAGTGAAAATCACACCGTCAAACCTCCGGATCTCCGGGAAATTTCCTCCCTGTTCGACATCCGCGCGGACTATGTGCACGGCATCCCGTATGGCTCGGGTCACATCAACGACACCTACTGCGCGAGCTTCGACCAAGCCGGATTGCTACCCGTGCGCTACATCTTCCAGCGCATCAACACGAACGTCTTCCGGACGCCGGAGCAACTGATGGAAAACATCGCGCGGGTGACCCGTCACTCGCTGGAGCGGCTGATCGAGGCGGAGCATCCCGAGGCGCGCCGGCGCACGCTCACCTGTATCCCGGCGCACGATGGCAAGCCCTACGCGGTCGACGATGTCGGCGGCTATTGGCGCGTCTATCCGTTCATCGAGCGCGCCACCGGGCATGACGAGATCCAGAACAACGAGCAGGCGTTCCAGGCGGCGAAGGCATTCGGAAATTTCCAGAAACTCGCCGCCGGACTCGGGGGTGAGCGTCTCCACGAAACGATCCCCGACTTCCATGACACACCCAAGCGGCTTGAGGCGCTCAAGGAAGCAATCGGAGCGGATCCGCTGAAGCGGGCGGCGGGTTTGCAAGCGGAGATCGACTTCGTGCTTTCACGCGCCGCCGATTGCTCGTGCATCACCCATCTCATCGCGGCGGGCATCATCCCCGAGCGGGTGACTCACAACGACACCAAGCTCAACAACGTCCTGCTTGACGACGAGACTGCGGAGGGCGTTTGCGTGATCGACCTGGATACCACGATGCCGGGATCGGCGCTTTACGACTTCGGCGACATGGTGCGCACCGCGACGCCGAGCACGCGGGAGGACTCGTCGGATCTCAGCAAGCTGGATCTGCGCGTGGATCGTTTCGAGGCGCTGGTCGGCGGCTACATGACCGCCGCGCGATCCTTCCTGAATGCGGCCGAGGTGGAGAACCTCGCCTTTTCCGGGAAACTTCTCACCCTCGAGTGCGGGATCCGTTTCCTGACAGACTTCCTTCTCGGCGATGTGTATTTCAAGATCAAGCGTCCGGAGCACAACCTCGACCGCTGCCGTAACCAGTTCGCCTTTGTCACCGCGATTGAAAAACGGCTGCCGGAGATGGAGGATGTCGTGGCCGCTCACGCTGGATGACCTCAGAACCATCAACAAATCCCATGAAATCACCCAACAACGGCGGCGCCGGTTTCATCCATTTCCACATCGCGGCATTCTGCCGAGATCGGGCGGAAGAAATCCGCAACGTCGGCATTCTAACAGCGCTATGTGCAGGTCTTACGCCTTTCTGTGTGGCGGAGGAAACGAAGCAATGGGCGGTGCCCCTCGGCGGTAACTCCTATCTGACAGCACCAGCCGCCGGATCGCAGGACAAGGTGGAACCATCGGGCATCAGGGCGTGGCGTGACGAAGCGAGCGTGTTTTCGATCTACTTCCGGACGGATCGCGCGGCGGAGTTCGACCTCAGCCTCCGCTTGAAAGTTCCGGAGGGTGAATCGGTGATCCGGGCCACGTCGTGCGGAAGTGTTTTCGAAACCAAGGTAACGGGAGCGGCCAGCCAGGATGTTCTGTTAGGGAAAATTTCCACACGCGAGGCCGGGTATGTCAGGGTCGATTTGCAGGGGCTGCGCAAGACCGCCGCGGTCTTCGCCGAGGTCGGGGATCTCCTGGTCACATCCGCGGAGGCGGGGCTGGAAATCGACCATGTGAAGGATGCCGCGGAGAACCGTTTCTATTGGGGACGGCGGGGGCCATCCGTGCATCTGGCTTACGAAGCGCCCGCCGGAAAGGCCATCGAGTATTTCCATAGTGAGATCACCGTGCCCGAGGGGCAGGATCCGGTCGGCTCCTATTTCATGGCCAACGGCTTCGGCGAGGGTTACTTCGGAATGCAGGTGAACAGCCCGGACCAACGGAGGATTTTGTTTTCCGTGTGGAGTCCTTTCCACACCGACAACCCGAAGGACATACCCGAGGATCAACGCATCCGGCTTTTGGCAAAAGGCGAGGGTGTTCACACCGGTGAATTCGGCAGCGAGGGTTCCGGCGGGCAGAGCTATCTCATCCATCCATGGAAGGCGGGCACCACCTACCGGTTCCTCAACCGCGCCCATCCCGATGGCTTGGGATACACCATTTACACCGCCTGGTTTTTCGCGCCCGAGGTGGGGAAGTGGAAACTGATCGCCAGCTTCCGCCGCCCTCAGACGAACAAGCATTTGACCGGGATGCATTCGTTCCTCGAAAACTTCGCGGACCGGAACGGATACCAGGGACGCATGGCCGACCATGGCAACCAATGGGCGCGTGACACCGAGGGAACCTGGCACGAGCTGACAAAGGCGCGCTTCACCGGCGACGACATCGCGCAGCGGCGCTATCGGCTCGACTACGCGGGCGGCGTGAAAGATGGCGAATTTTTCATGCGCAATGGCGGATTCTTCGCCGAAACCGTGAAGCTCGGTAGCGCTTTCGAGCGGCAGCCGACTCCAGCCAAACGGCCGGACGTAAATACGGATACCCTGGAGGCCGCCGAATGACGCTCAGTCCGGCCACCCGAAACAGGCACCGAGGCATTTCTCCCACGGACTCAAGGCACCACACGTGCGCGGTAAAATCTCCGGGGTTGCCCTGCGCCGTTGGATGCCGTGAAGACGGTTGACGTGCCAACGGCGGTGACCGGATCTCCGATTGCTTGCCAAGATGTATTCTCTAGGGTGGTGCTGGTTTCGAGTCGGTAGGTCTTGCCAATCACCGTTGAGACGGTGATGAGAACGTCATTACCAGAGATCGATGTAGCAGTGGTAATGAGCGCGGATTGGGAGGAGTTTGGGTTTGTTCCTGCGGTCTGTTCCGAGCCGTTCGACTGGCCGTCGCCATCCTGATCGGCGAGCGGGTCGAGTGCTCTGACGACTGCGGAACTGCTGCTGTATGGGCTTTGAATGCCAGCATTGTTGATCTGCCGGACACGGGCGTAAACAGTGGTTCCGAAGGGGACGATTACGGATTTGCTGGTGCCGGTGACTGCTGAGTCGAAGAGGGAATTGCCATTAAGCGTGATGCCAATTTGAACGTAGTAGCCGGCGATTCCGCCTTCCGGGTCGCTGGCGGCGGACCAGGTGAAAGTGACTTGGTTTCCGATGACTGAGCCAAACAGGGCGAGATCGGCACTCGGAGCGTTTGGAGCGGGTGGCGGGGTTACGTCGTATAGCTTCAGATATTGCGCTTCGTATGGAGCAGCGGCCCATGCGCCATCCGTTGTCGGGACGCGATTCAGGCTGACAAAAAGTCCTTGGCTGAGGAGGTCGCTGCCGGAGATGCCGCCGGGAATCAGGAATACGTCCCGACGAGTTGGATCAGTGCCAAGGTAAGCGGCGATGTTTTTGACGTTATATGTGCGGGCGGATTTGATCCCGAAGTCGTTCGCTCCATTGGTGTCCGCATCAATGTTTACGTTGAACTTGTTGGTTCCAATCGTGGCTGGATTGGCGTTTCGATCCAGATTCACGAAGGCGAGCACCACATCGGACAGATTGGGCGCTGTGTTGCGGTTTTCAATTTTCGCGACGGAGAAGATCTGGGAATGGGGAGTGTTGTCTTTGAGGTTGAGGAAATGGCGATTCGAGCCGCGGAGTGCATTCGAAAATTTTCGAGCCTGACCAATTCCTTCGTAGACCTTGGCGAGTTGGGCGAGCCCGTAGTTGAAGCTCGCATGGCTCGGCGAGGTCTTGAGCCAGAGCGGCATCAACGAGTTGTATTTTTTGAAATGCGGAATGGGTTTGCCGAAATTCGTTTCGTAGCGGTCATATCCGAATGGGGTGATGCCGGATTGCGTATCGCCCGGGGGAACGACCGCGCCGCTCAGGCCGAGTTCCTGGCCGGGGAAGATCAGCGGAACGCCATCAATGCTGCTGTTCGCGGCGTAGCGAACCAGCGCATGCCATGGATCCTGATAGTGATCCTCGTCGTGGGAACTGGTGTTAAGCAGCACCAGGGCCTGTCCGTAGGCATTTCTGCGGCTTTCATAGATGTTGCGGAAATCGTTCGTGTTCTGGGCTGAATGCAGCGGGAACACGATATTCTCGTTCAGTATGTCGAAATGACGTCCGCTGCGATAGGTGACAGCGCCGCCGTCGAGGGACTCGGCCATGAAGACGAAGTTCCACTTTCGGGCACGGGTCTTGTTGATGATGTATTCCCATGCCTGCGGGGGGAGTCCTTGTCCGAAATCCGCGCGCAACGCATCCACGCCGACATCCGAATGGATGGCAGCCCCCGTGGGATTGGCCGGATAGCCGGTCGCGGTGAGCCAGTGCAGAGTGTATTCGGCGAAGTATTTCCAGACATTGCGGGTAACGGTGTCAAAGTGACCTGCTCCCGCGGTGTTCTCGTTTCCGACGGTGTAATCGAACCAATCCGCCTCGCTCTGGTAGCCGCCGGTCGATCCGGAAACCAGGGCGGCATATCGCCCGTAAAAGACGTCATAAGTGTCCGAAAATTTCCCGAAGTCGGTGCGGTCGGGAGCGAGGGCGATGTTTCCCGCCGAAGAGGCGCGCAGGTCATATGCGTTGTTCCGGGAAAAAAAGCGCGCCTCGGTGTAGCGCATTTCGGAATTGGCGTTGCTTCCGGCATTTCCGAAGAGCGTTTGGCCGAACGTTCCTACCTCGGTGTCATAGCTTGTGTGGTTGAAAGGGGCATCGAGCATGACGCCCACACCCGCGGTGTCTGCCGCGGTGGAGAAGGACTGAAACTCGGCGAGGGCTTTCACCCGGCCTGCCGGGGTGTCGTTGGTGGCGGGGGAATTTCCTGCTGTGAACCCTTTCGCCATAAGAGGCATGACCTCAAAAAAGTTTTTCACAGCATAAGGGGAGCCAACCTCGAAGGGCTGCCCGGTTCCGGGATCGATCTGCCGTCCGTCGATGCCGTTGGGATGGATGGGTTGGAACCAGAGCATGTTGCAACCAAGGCTTTTCACGTAATCGAGATTGAAACGCGGCCAACCTGTGACTCCTCCGGCGAGGTCGGCGAAAGTGCCACGCTGGGAAGGCAGGGTGCCGGTGGCATTCACCGTGAGGGGGTTCACCTCGTAGAGCTGGATTTGCCTTGCCGACTTCGGGGAGACTACGATGGCGTGGTCGCGTTTCCCGCCGCCGTCGGTGCCGTTGTAATAGCGGTAGGTCGCCGCGGCATCGCCGTTGAGTCGGAATCTTGTGGTGAGCCGGTAGGCGCCGGTCTTGTTCGCAAACAGTGTAATTTGGTAGCCGCCGCTCACCAGTTGCATGGTATGCGCCTTAAAATAGTTGGCGTCGTTTCCCGCAGGGATGTTGTTTCCGTTGGGTGGCAGGATGCCGTCCTCGATGCCGTCCGAGTTCGCGTCGTCGTCCGCCCTGTCGCGCCGGTTGAGGTTGGTGAAGACCTCGGCGGATTCCACACCCGTGGTTCCGGGATCGAAAAAGATCGTGATTGGAATCGAATCGCCCGCGACCTCATCGATGTAGAGATGTGTCGTCGTGTAGTTCGCCTCGACCTCGCTGGTGGCGCGAACCGTCGAGTTCGGGCTGATTTTCAAAACCGAAACAGCCGCCGCCGGATTGGCAAACAAGAGAGTGACAAGGACGGCAAAAAGGAGAGGGGCTGCGGTTTTCATGAAGCGGATTCGGAAAGGCGATCGGGTCAGGGCGCGACGGAGATCATCATGCGGTAAAAGCGATTCGGATCCACAGTGGTGGTGTCGATTTCAAAGATCCCGGCTGTGTCCGAAGGCGCTGTGACCACAGGATTTCCGAACGGCAGCCAGTTGGTGCTAATCATGGTCGTGGAGGTCATAATCTGATATTTCCGATCCGGAAGGGTGGGGAAGGAAAGGCGGATGCCGGCCGGGATTCTCGCGATGCCGAGTTTTGGAAACGCCGTGCTGTCTTTCACATTCGGCACCATCCCGACCAGCCATTCTGTGATGTTCGAGATGCCGTCCTGATCCGGATCTCCTGAGGGGCCGTTTTTGATATCGGTCAATCCGTTGTCGTCGGCTTTCAGGCCGTATTGATTTTCCCACCAGTCGGGCAGCTGGTCGTTGTCGGAATCGGTCGAGGCAGTCTCCATGCCAAGGCTGATGGCGAAGGTCGTTTGGCCAGTGACGTTTTCGAGTTCCACCTGCTGGGTGAAGGCCTGGTTGCGCATGCTTACTGTCGTCCAATCGACGCCTAGCCCCGGATTGTCATCGACGGCGGACGAGTTATAAGTGGCGCTGGCGGGGTTGTAGCGGACGGTGGCGGTGACCGCTTCGGAGGAGGGGTTTGAAAGGGAGATCCGTCCGTTCCCGGCATCATGAGTGAAAGCGAGATCCTGCTGGCCGCGAACCATCAGCGAACCGAGATCGGGGGAGAGTCCCATGCGGACATACAGTTTATTGACGTCGCCGCTGAGGTTGTAGAGCGCATCGAGGCGCGCCGTGTTGTCGGGCAGGGTAATGGTTTTTACAATGCCGCCGCCGGGCGCGGTGAACCTCCAGCCCTTTGTGCCCGATGCCGAAGCCACATAGGCCGCGTTCACGTATTGCGAGGTTCCGCCGCCGTTGCCGTTCGCGAACCAGTCCTTGAATCCGGATGTGCGGAAAGCGGCTACAGCGCCCGAAGTGACGTTGGCTTGGCCTTCGTTTTCGGAGTCGGAGCCGGCAAAGGAGGGTTGGGTGCCCAGAACCTGATAGACCCGGCCGGTGCGGGTGTTGCGCGAGAATCCGGCATTCATGCGCCCGCCTGCCGACTCAAACACGGCGAAGACCACCGAGTTGAAGAGAAGGTATTCGTTCGCGCCGTCTGAGTCGATGTCCTCGGCGGATGCGGTGGAGAGAGCCGGAGGAGCCGCCGCCCATTGGTTGACGCGGGCGTAGAGTTTCGCGAAGCGGGTTTGGGACTGTGCGATCCTCGCGAAATCCGCGAGGGTTTGGCCGCCGTCGGTATCGGGGAAGATATACGCGCCGGTGCTGAACTTGGTCAGGTTGTTGTTCGTGGTGTTGTGGAAGGCCGTCTGGAACATGGCAGCGTGGATGCTCGCGGAGGCGAGATCATAAAGCCCGCCGCTGGCCGGGATGCCGGCGATGGCCTGCCATGTGTTATGGGAATGGCCGGAGTCACCGATGCGTCCGAAGATGCTGGTCGCGCCGAAGGTGCGGTTTTTCAGTCCCTGCTCGAAGCTCGATCCGAAATACCAGTTGTCGTAGTTTTCTCCGGTGGCGTGGTCGATGAAGTCCTTGGCGGTCTGCACTAGGTTTTGCCCGCCGCCGCGAGTCACGGTACCCCATGTCGTGTAGGTGTTGTTGTCCTGTCCTTTGTAGGAAACCTCGCCGTTGATGATTGCATCGGCAGTGACCACACGGATCCACGGACGGCTCGCAAGCCAGCGGACGTTCGTGTCGTAGGAAGCGGCTTTTGCGCTGTTCGCGAAGTCGGCCATGTCGCGCCAGAGCACCACGACCTGATCCTGCACGCCGCTGCGGGAACGGCGTGAGAGGAGTTCGCGAACCGGCTGCGAAGAGCCCTCGTCATAGGTCTGGTCAAGGTATTCGGACGTGACGTCGTGGATCGGAATCACCTTCACGCCGTTGACCTCGTTGATACGGAAACCATCGGTCCCTAGTGCTGAGGTGCGCCCGAACCATTTTACGAAATGACGGGACTGATCCGCGAAGGTGTGGCTGAAGCCGAGGCTCGAAATGATGGCCAGCGTCTCGTCGTCCAGCACGCGTTCCGGCGCCCAGAAAGCGGTGCGTGATGGGTTCGGGTCGCCACCGTAGATCGACTCTAGGAAGTTTTCCGACAAGGTGATGTTCGACGAGTTGAAATCCAGCGGGAAATACTTCGGTATGTGATCCGAGAAAGTAGAACCAAGGATATCGGCGTTGTCTGAGGCGACGAGTTCTGCGATGCCCGCATTGAAGGACGGGCCGTCATTGAGGGCGTTCGGCGCGGGGTTTTTCGCCCACTGCAGGGCGGAGGCCAGCGTCGGGGTGATGTGGAGGGTGAGGGGAGCGGAGTGATCCTTGTGTGTCTGGAGCAGGTTCCGATATCCGCTGGTTCCGTTGTGGACGAGGTTCTGGATCTTGTTGCCCGGCTCCATGGCCTGGTTGCCGTGGGCGAGGAGGATCACCTTGGCGGCCTTGCCGCGGTCGTTCGAACTGGAGCGCCCGAAGTAGCTGCTCAGCTTGCCGTTGAGTCGGATGCTGTCCTGATCCTTCCAATAATCGGATGCCAGCCAGTCGTCGCCGATCGTGTCGCGGATGTCGTTGCGGCCGGGGAGGTCGCCCGGGCCGCCCGATTGGGTGCCGTCGCGTGTGGTGTAGACCTGGAAATTGAGCGTGTTGGGATTGCCGAGCCAGCCGCCGTCGAGGAGTGCCTGCCGCTCCACGGCCATTTCCACGGCATCAAATCTGCGCGACCAAGCGACGGCGTTGAGTCCGTTGGGCGCGATGCCACGCCGCACGACCCCGAAGTCATTGGGGTTCTGAACATCGGTGGTCGTATTGCTGCTCACTGAGCGGTTCAGGTCGACCGATACGCTGCCGGCGTTGGAAGCGTAGGCACCCACGACCACCTCCCATCTCATGTCGGTGGCGATGTCCACGTTGTCAGGCAGCGCGCGCTCGCCGACTCCGGGGTTGCCCGTGTCGATGACCACGTATGCGTCAAGCTCGCCCTGTTCGGCGTATGCGGCGAGGTCGAGGAAATCGATACGGAAATACACTTTGCCATCACCCCCGGCGGTCACCGCGCCGCCATCGCGGAACGAGAACGCGACAATGTCACGCGACGGGTCGAGCCCGTTGGTGCGATAGACGTCCGCGCCTTGGCTACCGCCTTCGTTGTATTCGTCGAGCGCGAGCAGGTCGGTGTGTTTCCAGTCGGTGAAGGTGCCGATCTTGATGGTTCCTTCGCCGCCTCCGGTGCCGACGACGGTGGCTTGGGTCGGATTTGTTCCGGCTGCCAGTTCCGCCGCGTTGTCGAAGGTGTCGCCATCAGGATCTCCCGCGCCGCCCTCGCGCGGATTGCCGTCCGCGGCCGCTGCGGTCCGGAGGCTGTCGGTGCCGTTATTGAGAGGATCGAGAGCGAACATCACTTCCCAGCCGTCCGGCAGGCCGTCGCCGTCGGTGTCCGGCTTCAGAGTATTCGTTTCGATCCAGGATTCGCCGGAATTGTAAATCCGGTTGCGGTTCGTGTCGCCGGCGATAAGGCCGTCGAAGTTCTTGTCCTCCCCGTATCCGTCGTTGAGCCCGTCGCCATCGCTGTCCGGATTGGTGTTGCTTGTTTCCGTCCAGGTTTCGAAGGAATCGATGATGTTGTTCGGCCAGTCTCCGGCGTTCGGGCGGGCAGTGGCGTAGGCGTTCCGGACGCTCGTGAGCGGGAGAGTTTTTCCATCGCCGTTTGTCCAACCGTTACGATTTGCATCCTCGATCCCGTCCGGGAGGCCGTCGGAGTCGGAGTCGGGATTGGTGGGATCCGTCACGCTTCCTGCGGCCTGGCGTGTGCGGTCGTCACCCTGGCTTTGGCTGCCCACACCGGGGACAAAGCCGTGGTTTTCGACCACCGCGTAGAGTGGCGGATCCAGGTCGCCGATGAAATTCCGGAAGCCATCGCCGTTGGTGTCGGCCGTCGTATCGGTCGGCGGATTCGAGGCGGTGCGCCAGCCCACCTCGAGCCCGTCGGGAAGCCCGTCGCCATCGGAGTCGGGTGTGTTGGGCAGGGTTCTGCCGTAAGAGCGGAAGACGTGGATGTCGGCGTTCGTCCATGTTTCGGCATTGCCCACCGGAAGCAGGCGGGGATTCGTTTCGTTAAGGTCGACCAGGCCGTCCTCGTCATCGTCGTTGGTTTCGTTCGTGTCTGCCGCGACGATCTCCCGGAGGACGATGCGGGCGTTGCGGGTGGAGACGACGGGCTGGGTGCCACCGGTTGATGCCAAGATGAGATAAGTTCCCGGTCCGGTGATCCGCCATGGGTAGTCCCAGGTCTTGGAGTTTCCGGATATCGTGACAACCGGCCCGTCCCAGGTTCCGTTGCCGTTCGTGTCCACCAGTGAAGGCTGCTCGTTGGCGTCCCAAGTGGTGTTGCCGTTGAGGTCGGTGAAGGTTTCGCCGGTATTGAAGTCGCCGTTGTTGTTGGCATCCACGAAAGGCTCCTCGCCGTCGAACCGGGAGTTGCCGTTTGTATCGGTGAAAGCCTCGTTGGGCAGGTCAAGCGCCGGACTTCCGGTGAGCGAAAGGGTGCTGACCGTAGCGCTGGTCACGACGCGGATCGTATAGACCATCGAATCCGGACCCGGTCTGTCCGGTAGGATGATTTCCACCGGCTTTCCGTCCGATCCCAGCTCGGCGGGCTGTGTGATCTGCAAGTAGGGTTTGGTGCTGGGGCTGGCGGTGACAACGCGCACCGCGCTCAGCTCAAGCCCGCGTTTCGCCGGATCGGGATAGTTCTGGGGAAAGGTGTATTTCACCACGATCTGGTGCTGGAAGCCAGCGACGTCGTTGTACAGGTTCGGCAGAGGTATGCTCAGTTCGTGATAGGCTCCGCCCGGGCCGTGGTTGCCGTAGCTGATGGCGAATCCGTCGCGCGCCTGTGCGATGCCGTTGGCCGTGAAGGAAAGGCTGGCCTTGAGCTGGGCTTCGCTGAGCCCGTTGGCGAGCGCTTTGGAGAACAGGACTTTCATCGTGTAATTATCGTCCACGAGATCGCCGTCATTTTGTGGAAACGCGATGTTGATCCGTTCGAGAGGGCCTGCGGTGTTCACCGTCCGCATCAGCGAGGTGTAGTGTCCGGTCGCAGAATTCGCCGTGAAATTGCGTGAGGACGAGGCTTCGAGCAAACGGAAGGAAAGGGTGGCGGTGCCGGAGGCGGGGATGTTCGTGTAGCGGATCCGCCATTCCTTCTGATAGGGGGCTGATGCCGAGGGGCTCACGGTCACGGCGGACGCCTTGGTCCACGCCACCGCGGTTACGGCGTCATAAGCTCCGTCGCCGTCGAGATCGGTGAAATCCTCGTTCGTCTCACGCGTGCCGTTCTGGTTCAGGTCGGTGAAGGGTTCGAAACCCGTTCCGTTGCCGTTGAGTTTCGAAGTCGCCGTGTCGTTGTTGCCCGGTTCGCTGTCCGCGACATTGAACCAGACCTCCTCGACGGTGGAGTCGGTGCGGATGACCATGTCATAGCTGGAGCCTCCGACGGTATCGCCGTTGTTCTGCGGAAAGGCGATCTCGCCGGTGGGGGTCTGCGCATCGTAGTAGAAGGTCTGGGTGAATGTCTGATAGAGTGAGGACTGGGTGGCGGGATTGCGGTTGAGGAAAGCCTTGGCCCTCAATACGTGGAAGCCCTCCTTGAGCCCCGTGGTCAGTGAGTTGAAGTCCGCGTGCTGATGATGCGCCACCGTGGAGGGCGAGAAATTCTCAACCTTGAACGTGGTGAGCATCTTCTTCTTGTATTTCACGGAAGCATCGTCGCCCGGCCACCATGCTGACTGCACGGTCGGGCCGTTTTTGTAGACCCCGATCTTGTATCGCAGGGTGGCTCCGGCTGAGGGTTTCGGGACGGTGTCCGTTTTCCACCAACTGTCGGCTGACTGGTTGTGT
Source organism: Akkermansiaceae bacterium (assembly GCA_043747935.1). GTDB lineage: Bacteria > Verrucomicrobiota > Verrucomicrobiia > Verrucomicrobiales > Akkermansiaceae > Luteolibacter. The sequence continues at coordinate 7,330 of JAYTOE010000214.1, read as the reverse complement.
TGGAAGGTGAGTTCGGCAGTCCGGGTGGTTCCTCTGCCAATTCCGCCGGCTCCTTCGGGGTAGCTGCCATCGGTGGTGTAATAAACGAACATCTTGAATCCGGTTCCGACGGGGCTGGATTTTGCCCACAGCGTGATCGTGCCGGCGTTCTCGCCGTATTGGGTATTGCCGACTCCGGCCGTGCCGACGGGGCCGCCGACGGTTGCGGCGGGATTATGGAAATGCCAGGATGCCTGTTTTCCTTCTTCGGTGCTGAAATCATTCGCAAGCGGCGGTGCCTCGTTGATGCTGAAACCCGCCGAGCCGATGGTCTTGGAGTAGGTTTCCGCACCGGGGGAGCCGGTTTGTGAACGGCTGGTAGCCACTGCCGCGAATTTCTCCGGGTGTTGGCGATCCGAAAAAATGGGCTGCTCGTAGCCGACCCAGGTGTCCGTCCGGACAGCAGGCGGATTGTCACGTTTTGTCGGATCGGTGATTCCCGCTGGAACCGTGCCGTTCAGATCCACTCCGCCGTCGAGCTTGAGCAGGATATTCTGCGCAGAGCCATCGGCGCGGGCGAAGATCGTGAGCGGGGATCCCGATTTCACCACCGGCACCGATGTCTGATAGGTGAAGGGTTTCGGAGTGACACCCGCAGGATAACCCCGGTTGGAAAGACCGTTCGGATTGAACGAAGCGTCGCCGTCCGGGCCGTCCTGGCGCGTGACGGTGATGCGCGGAACCTCGATGCCGTTTTGGTGGAGGGTGATCGCAGCTTGGGGCCAGAGGGTGGATAGCTCGGGCGTGCGGTATCCGAAAATGAAGTATCCGCCCGGCGGGACGATCACGGAACCGAGCTGATCGCCGTATTTGTAAAATCCCGTCTGGTTGGAGCCGTTGGGCCCTTCTGCGTATTGGTAGAGGTAAGCGTCCGGCGGAAAGCTGTGCTGAAACGGCCGTGACTGGCCGGCGGCGTTGTTGTCGTTCAGCATCACGACCATCGTCACCTCGTCCGAGGCGATGCCTGCGCGAATGGATCCATCGGGATTGCGGTTGTCGCGGCGCTCGTAGGCTAGGAAATCACTGTCGCTCCAGCGACCTTGTTGGAGCCCGCGCGCGAAGTCCTGGTGGATTTTCAGCAGGTTCGGGATTTGTGGGTCGCTGAACTGGCCGAGGAAGGCCGTGTTCGCATGGCGGGGGAATGCGCCGCCGGATTCGCCGAGGGTTTCGGCCTGATAGTAGCCATCCGTATAGATGAGCCCCAGGCCTTCGCGGGTGTAGTAAATCGCGTGCTGAAGCGGACGCATGGCGGAGTAGTCGCTGTCATGGCTGTTGGCATGCATCACGCCGAGTCCTGCCGAAAAACCGCCGCTTCCCGAAGCGTCCAGTCCGGCCAAGGTTCCCGAGGGGTTGCCGAGGATGTTGTTGAGCTTCGACCGAAGGTCGTTGTCCACGAGTCGCATCCCGGCGTCCCAATAGCCCGAATACCCGGGTGGCGATCCGAGGTGTTCTCCGAAAACCATCGCATCATCGCGGCCGATCTTGTCCTCAAAAACCGAATCCCGGTGGTTCGCGTCTGAAAATCCGCGCGTGATGTTGAACTGCCTCTGAACCCCGCCGAGGTAACCCGCATCGTTCGAATCCTTGTTGGCACCGCTTTGCTGGCCGAAAAAATAGTCGGGCACGTGTTTCACGGCATCGAGCCGGAGGCCGTCCGCCTTGGTGCGATCCATCAGCCAGCGGGCGTTGCGGATCAGGGAGGCGTTGACATCCTCCACGTATTGGGAAGGGTTCGCGGCCATATCCGCGGCGGTCACATTTCCGAAACCCACGTAGTTTCCGTTGCGGTCGAAGCAATAATACTCCGGATTGTTCGGATGGCGGATGAAGGAATACTTCGGATGGTCATCCCCTTCGTTGCGCCCGAAGTTCGTGTTCGGCGACTCGTGGGCGATGTCGATCAGGTCGGCGAGACCGAGGTTTTGCACCTGCCAGGCCGAGTTCCAGTCGCGGGTATTGTCCCATTTCCGGTAGAAGCCGTCCTCAGTGACTCGCAGGTGGAAATCTTCCGGAGCCATTCCGGGGTAGATATCGATGGGGGTGCTCTCGTTGTATCCCGGCACGTCGAAGGCCCGGTGATTCATGATGTTGTCGAAATAGATGCGGATTCCGAAACGGTGCGCGGTGGCGACGAGTTGCAGCAGTTCCGCCTCGGTGCCGTAGCGGGTGCGGACACCGCCCCGTTGATCCTTGCCGCCAATGTCGAATGGGTCCCAGAGGTCGTATCCGACGGAAAGCCCGCCGCTACCCTTGGTCGGGGGCGGTAGCCAGATCGACTGGTATCCTGCCTCGGCGAGCTCCGGCATTTTGCGGGTGATCTCGACCCAAGAGGTGTTGAAATACTGCAACATGGATTCCCCAACCGCCATGCGCGTAAGCAGGAACAAGGCGAGAAGAACGCGCGGTAAGATGGGTTTCATGGGTTTTGGAATTTCTTCGGATCGACTTTGGAAAGGGCTTTTGTTCTTCACCAGGAGATCACGTCATCTGAGCCGGCCAAGGGAACCTTGCTCGACACGTTCAGTGCGCCTTTGCCTTTTTTCCCATCCTTGCCGTAAGACCAGAAAACGAAGGACTGGTCCCTCGGCTTTGTCTCTTTGTATTCGGCCAGGCCCCAAGTATGCAGTCTCTCGTCGTTTCTTCCGCCGCCGAAGCTCACCAGCACATCGCCGTCGTAGTTGGATTTGAAGCCGTTGATGGCCACAATGATCTCACGACCCCAAGGATCGTAGAGTTTCCCGTCTTTGCCGACACCCAGCTTGTTGTTCGGCGCTAGGGGGAAGGTCATGTAGGATTCCCCGCTCGGGTTCACGTCTTTGGTGGCGAAATTCTCGCCCTTGTAGGGGTAATCCTTGTCGTCGCCGGCCAGGGCGGAAATAAGAAACTGGTTCGTGTAATTGCCGCCCGCATCCCCGTAAATCGTGTCCCAGCCGGTCTCGCGCTTGGATCTGGGTATCGGCGGCTTCTTGTAGTCTGTCTCGAAAAGGGTGAGCCCCACATGGAAATCCCGGAACTGGGCCAGCGCCTGCACTTTTCTTCCCTTTTCGATGAAACGGCTGGCCCCGTAGCTTACAAGCAACGACAGCACCGCGATCATCGCGATCACGATCAAAAGCTCCACCAGGGTAAATCCCTTGGTGAACGGGCGGGGTGGGTTTTCGCCATTCATATTGTAAAGCATATGACTAATATGTCTGAAGTCCATCCTTCGGTTGGGGTAATTCCTTGTTTGCGCCGTTTTGTCTAAACCGCTTGCCGCCGCAGCGACATTCACTGATGTTATTAAGCAACGATGGAAACCCCGCATGGAGATCCCAGCACCGAGGAGTTTGTCAGGGAACTGACAAACCATCAGACGGCGATGTTGGCATACATACGCTCGCGGGTAACGGGCTCGTCCGGCGCGCGCGACCTGCTTCAGGATGTGAACATCACGCTCTGGCAGCGCCGGGACACCTTTGAACTGGGCACGAATTTCAAGGCCTGGGCTTTCCAGACCATCCGCTACCACATCCTGAATCAGAGGCGGCGGCTCGCCTCGCAGGGCTGGCTGGTTTTCGACGACGATCTGATCGAGCGCATGGCTCCGGGCTTCGAGGTGGAGTCCGACGGCTTGGAGGAGCGGCACCTTGCGCTCCGGAAGTGCCTACTCCGCCTGCGTCCCCAGGATCGGGATCTGCTCTTCCATCGCTATGCCACCGATGCTCCATTGCAGGAGTTTGCGGATCGCACGAAACGGAGTGCCGGCACCCTCAAGGCGATCCTCTACAATCTCCGCGCCTCGCTGCGCCAATGCATCGAGCGTGAAATGAAAACCGCATCCCGGAACTCACTTTGAACCGCAACGACCACCATTTGATCCAACAGGTGTTGGATGGGGATGTCTCCCAAGAGACCTTCGATGTGTTTCAGCAGCGCCTCCGCGATGAGCCGGAGCTTCTGAAACTTTACGGGGATTATGCCCTCCTGCAACACACCCTGATCGAGGAATTCGAGGGTGGCCGGGCGGCTGGCATCCATCCCATGGAACCGGCTCGGAGAAGCTCCGCCGCTCCCACTGCGGTGGCCATCGCTGCCGTACTGGCCTTGCTCGCGGTGGTCTGGTTCTCACGTCCGTGGCTGGACAAGAGCGCACCGGCGGATGTCGCCTTGCTCACCTTTTCGGTGGATGCCGTCTGGCATATCGAAGGTTCCTCGCGATCCATCGGAGGAGCCACAGGCGTCGGCGGCGGAAGCGTCCTCCACCTGGATTACGGCCGGGCCGGGATTTCGCTGAGTCCGACGGTCACGGCGCTCGTTGAGGGGCCAGCGGAATTGACGATCCGCTCCGGGGAGGATGTTTTCATGAAGTCGGGAAAAGGCTACTTCACGGTGAGCGGGAAGGGCGGCGGACTGAAGCTGGATACGCCGAGAGTCACCGCCGCCAATTTCGGCGCGGAGTTCGGGATCGAGGTGCCGGTAGCTGGTGCTGAGGAGATCCTCGTATCCACAGGGGAAATGCGCATCGTCTCGAAGATCGGGAAGGAGGAAGTTCTGCTCGCTGCGGGCGATGCGGCGCAGATTCCGGCGCGCGGTGCGTTCGGACGCTTTCCGGCGGACGGCAGGCGCTTCGCGAAGGCGCTGGGACGCTTCCGTTCCGTGGGCTCGGGTCTCGGCAACCCTCAGATTTCCGGGAATCCGGCGAATCAGGAAATCCAGGGCGGTTTACTTCGCCTCCCTGAATCCGTGACCGGCTCCGACAGTTCGGTGCTGTTGACGACCCTCGATTTGGGGAGCCCATCCGATAGTCATGTTGCCGGCGATGGACGATCCTTCATGAGCTTTTTCAGTAAGGGCAGCGAGGTGCTGCAGTTCGGGGCTCCTTCCGGTGCCGCCGCATCAAACGCTCATGATGATAAGCCGCAAACACCGGTGATTTTACCGCAACCTTCGGTGAACGGTCTGCGTAACGTGACTCTTCGCTACGATCCGCGAACCGGTGACGTGAGCCTGCATGCCGGAGGACTGCCCCTCGGCTCCGTGATTTGTGCCGGGAAAATCCCGCCGGGAAGCGCTTTCGACGAAATTCGGCTTGGAGGCTCATCCGGTTCGGTCGAGACCTTGAAGGCGGTCGATATCCGAGTCGGCTTGGAGTGAATTTCTCACTCGGCGGGTGTCAGTTCGTAAACGACCATGCTCGATGGCGGCACCGTGATACGCAGGGGATCAGCCAGCGGAATGGGGAGCGCTTCCTCTTGATCGGCAACACCGATTGCCAGCGCAAGCTTGAGGATCATACCCGCGGTTTTCGATGAACCAGGGAGTTTCATGTCCCCTGTGACGCGCTTCTCATCCGAGGCGTTGATCACGACGACCACGAATTGCTTCCCATCATCGCTGGCACGCGCGAAGGCGAAAATCCCATCGTCCTCGCTGCCGGAATCGCTATCCACCCATAGTGGAATCATCTTGCCCGTGCGCAGCACCGGCAGTTGCTCACGCAAATCCGCAAGCGCCCGGATCTGGGTGAAGGCGGACGAGTTTTTCACGTCGGCGATGCCGGGGCCGTCGCGGCGCGGAAAGAGCATCATGCGCCCGGTTTCCCCATCTTGGTGGATGTCACCGTCCTTGTCCAGGAGGGCGAACTCGGTGCCGTAGTACAGGCAGGGTATCCCGGGAAGCGTCATCACGAGACCTTGCGCGAGGCGGTTCCGGCGCTCGGTGATGCCGTCCACGCGGAAACGGTTCAGGCCGTCATGGTTTTCGATAAAAGTGATGATTTTCCGCTGTGAGTCCAGGCCGTCGGGGCCGGGGTTCGGGTTGTAAAACGGGCGGTCGTTCGATGGGTCGATGGCCGTGCGCGTGGCGATCGATTTCTCCAGATCCGCGGCTTTGCCGAAATGCCTGCCGGTTTGGCGGAGATAGCTGCGCGCGCTGAAGCAGGTGTTGAAGTCGAGCACCGCATCGAGCCCCGGTTCCATGCTCGCCGGCCAGTCAGAGCGCCAGGTGTAGCGACCGAGCACCGCGGGGTTGCCGTCGTAAACTTCCCCGAAAAGCAACTTGTCCGCCGCCGCCGCCCCGAGACGCGCCCGCAGGCGGGATGTGAAGGCATCCCAGAACTCATGGTGCACGTGTTTGATCGTATCCATGCGCAGTCCATCCACACCGACAGTGGTCAGATAGAACGCATAGATTTCCACGAACTCATCCACCAGTTCATCGAAATGCTCCCCATCCGGAGCCGTCCAGAAATCGCGCAGCGAAAAGAAATCGCACATCACCTCCTCGCCGTCCGATTTGCCGAGGCTGTCGTCGGAATAGCCCTTGCGTCCGTAACTTTCGAGATGGGATAGGATTCCGCAGGTTTTGATTTTTACACCAAGCAGCTCGCGCGGGCCGTCGGGCTGTGTTCTCCTCGCGTTCCACTTCGGAACGTCCGACCAGACAGCGTTGGCGTGGTAGCCCTCGCGCAGGAACGGCTGCAGCCACTCCTCTTTTTTAGTGACATCGAAGGCACCATCGCCGTTCGCATCGTAGTAAAACACTGGGCCGGCGTGGTTGAGCACCACATCCTGGATCACCTTGATGCCTTTGGAATGGGCGAGCTTCACGAAATCCCGGTAGTGCCGCATGCGGCCTTCGGCGTCGTCGGAGTAAGGCGTTCCGTCCAGCGATGTGGCGCTGGTCAGGTGGGGATCGATGTCGAGCCAATCCTGAGCCCAATAGCCATGGTAGCTGGCTTTCCAGCCACCCAGGTCAAAGCCGGAGCGCCAGACGTTTTTTACCACCGGGGTGAGCCACAGCGTCGTCACACCGAGTTCATTGAAATACCCCGAAGCGACCGCTTTTTCGAGTCCGCGCAGGTCGCCGCCCATGAAGCGGGCAATGTCCTTCTGGTGGGGATCGTAAAGCGCGGGATCACAACCCGCCGGACTGTTGTTGGCCGGATCACCGTCCATGAAGCGGTCGGTCATCACGAAATACATCACATCCTCGCTCCACGGTCGCGCGAGGGCAGGGGCGACAAGGCTGGCTAGCAGGAGGATGAGTTTCAATGCACGCACGCTTTCTAATGTTCCGCAAAGCGCGACGGTTGGTCAATTCCGCGATTTCAGCGTCGGATGATCACAATTTCCAGCTCGGCGGCTATCTTTTTTCTGCGGTTTTGAGAGTCTCCAAAAAAGTCACCATTAATTTCTTGCGCTGTACGTAGCTGTTAAATCCCAAATTGACACCGTCCGTGATTACCAAATTGTGACCGGGTGATTTTCGCGGGATGGCCGGGCTGATGTCGTGTTTTCATTCCATTGTG
>JAYTOE010000213.1:0-2375 GCA_043747935.1 Akkermansiaceae bacterium | reverse complement strand
CGCTGAAAACTGAAACGCTGAAATTGAGGCTACGCGTCAATCACCGGCGATGGCAGCAGTCTCGGACTCGGCGCGGTGTGGGGGAGGTGGATGAGGATGCGGGTGCCTTGGTTGGGATGGGATTGAATTTCGATCTCGCCGCCGTGCTCGCGGATGATGCGGCGGACGATGAGCAAGTTAATGACCGCTCGAAGATCGAGTTACAACCCTAACCCCGCACCTTGATGTAAAATGCACAAGCGCTCATCCATCGGCTTCAGGCAGCAGCTCGCGGACTTCACAGTTTAAGGCCAGCGCGATCCGATAAACCGTCGCCAACGATGGAGTGCGCCGATTTTCCTCCACATACGTGATGGCGCGTGGATCGAGACCTGCGGCTTGTGCCACAGCGCGCTTGGACATTCCTAGTTCCATCCGTCGATCCCTGATCCTTGCCGCGACACTGCGGACGAACTCGTCGGGATCAGATTGGCGAATCACATTCTTATAACCAACTCACGTGACGAAATCCCCAATGAGACAATTGTCGTTATATCTTGACCTGCGACGCACTGAAATCAGCCTGTCCGCAGTGTGAAAAAACTGATTTCGACACTGACCTTGCTGGCCTCATGCATGTCGCCCTGTTTGGCTCAGCAACAGCCCGCCCTCCTCACCGACCCTCCCGATGGTAGCGAGGCATCCGCGCCGGAAGTACGGGCGGTGTTCGCGCCCACTGAAGTTCTGGAAACTACCGTCACCCGCCAGGGCGGGAGGGACGTAATCGTCCAGCACCTCGCGCTTGATCCGAATGATCCCATCATTCCGGTTTTCCCCACTCCGCCGACGGAGCCTGCCGAACCATCTGACACTGCTGACTCAACCTCGTCCACTGAGTCCACCGAAGATGTCACGGCGGAAATCCCAGAAGCGACTCCCGCGCATCTGCCTATGCTCACCGCGACGGTCTATCCCGGCCCTCGCACGTTCCTGAGCTGGACGCACGTTTCCGCGGACGGGACTTCCCACGAATTCTCCGGCTGGTCGAACATCGACTTCAACCACCTCGATTCCATCTACGACATCATCGGCACCGACGGCAACCAGCACACGTTCAACATGGGCGTAGTAACGGAAAGCGAAATCGATGACGCGCACCAGCCGCCACCTTTCGCGACAGAAGCCCCCACCTTTGTCCCGGACGGCGAAATCCCCGCCGAGGCGCTTGTCGTGGTGGATTCCCTCCACAAGATCTACGCCACCGAGGGCGAAATGCTCGCCGAAGCCTACGCCGAGCGCGAGGGCGCGCGCCTCGCCGAAAAAGCCGAGGCCGAAGAAGAACTCGCCAACCCGCCGCCCCCGAAGGATCTTATCATCCGCTACCGCATCGCCGAAACACCTTTGCCAACTGAAACGGAAGGAGATGCGCAATGAAGCGTCTTTTCATTTCCGCTGCCGGCCTCTGGCTTCTGGGGGCCCTCCCTGCCCACGCGCTGATCGACACCAACACCAATGGCCTTTCCGACCTCTGGGAAAAAGCCTTCAATGCCAACACCCTCTTCTCCGCCGCAAACCCGGATCATGACCCGGCCGCCGATCCTGACGGCGACGACTGGACGAACTTGCAGGAAGCCGCCGCCGGGACGGATCCCTTCGATGCAACGACACCCGGCGGCTTCGTCCTCCCGCTGATTTCCCACACCCCTGGCACCTATGAGCAGGGCGATGTGTCTGCACCACCTGCGGATCCCGATCCGGATGCCGCCGACCCGCCACCCATCCTGATTGATCCGCCCACCGTCACACTCACTTGGCCCAGCCTCGCCGGAAAAGCATACCAAGTGGCCGTTTCGGAAAACCTCATCGATTGGACACCCGCATCCGGCGCTTTCTTCGGCGCGGGCATCCCGCTATCCTATGAGTCACAGAACCTGCACGCCGACGGCAACGTCCCTTCCAAGCTATTCCTGCGCGTTGCCGTCAGCGACACCGACACCGACGGCGACAATCTCAGCGACTGGGAGGAAGGAAGCCTCGGCACCAACCCGTTCTCCCCGGACACCGACCGCGACGGCATCCCCGATGATGTGGAAATCGCTGACGAAACCGATCCGAACCTCAACCAGCTCCACCTTGATCCCGATGGCATCGGACTCGCCAACGCCGGGCTCATGGTCGGTCTCAAGGCGAACTGGACTTTCGAGGAAGCGAACATCCCAATCGCGAACTTATTCGGGAAATTCGAGGCCCGCTGCGAAAACATGGCACTTGCCACCACACCCTCATGGCCTGTCTTGGTCCCGTTTCAGAACAACGGCGCAACCGGCTTCCTGCGGCGCGGCTTCGTCTCCCAAGGCCTCCCCATCGCCGACAAATCGATCTTCGGCGACGGCAAG
>JAYTOE010000212.1:0-4919 GCA_043747935.1 Akkermansiaceae bacterium | reverse complement strand
TCGGCGAAGGTGCCGTTCTCGTTGATCGTGAAATCGTACACGACCGGCTCCATCGCGAAGGGGAGTGACGCGGCGAGTTCCTTCTTTGTCGCACTCATGATGGCTTGCAGGCGGTCCTGCGCCTCGGTCTTTCGGTGCGGCGCGAAGATGAATCCCATGCCGCCGCCGCTCATGCCGCCGAGCATCCAGAAGCCCCAGAAATCCTTTCCGAACTCCTCCTCCGCGCGGGCGATGAGGGTCTCCGTGTAGAGGTTCGTGGCCCAGGGGATGATGGTCTGCAGCGGGCCGCGGAAATTCTCGGTGGTGAGCTTGCCGAGGGCGCGTATATCGGCGGAGCGCAGGGCTGTTAGAATTTTCTCCAACAAGGAAAGCGCCTCCTTCCTGCCCGTCCACTCGGCGCTGGCGCGGGTCAGATATTTCTCGGTGACCATCTCCAGGATGGGGCCGACGTTTTGCGCCATCCCTCCGTGGACGAGGACGAGCGAATCCTGCAACGCCTTGCGGGCGGCCGCCGGGATCTCGTTCTCGCCGAAGACGTGGTGCGTGGGCATGAGCCGCCCGCGCGAGACGCCCTGCTCGGGATCGCCCTCGGCGGCGAAGCTACCCTCGATGAGCTTGATGCCAGGCCATACGCCGCCGGAATCCTGCCAGCCGCCGCCGGACCCGCCGATCCACTCCCCGAGGATGGCGCGGGCAAGCACGAGGCGGCGCTCGTTTTCCGCAAGCTCACCGGTGAGACTGGCGGCCTGGCCGGTGGCCCGCATGCAGGCGGAGATCAGCGCGGCGAGAAGGTTCGTGGAAACGGCGAGGCGCGAGCCTTTCGGGATGTGATTCACCGAGGAGACCAGCTCCAGCCCCCGCCCCGGGCCGACGAGCATGGCGAGGATTTCCGAAAGGGGTTTCCCGCTGCCCTCGATGCCGGGAGGGATGAGTCCCGAGGCGATGACAGCGGCTTTCAGCAGGCCGAGGTAGTCCTTGGCGAAATCGAAGACATCGGCGAGCGCTTCGATTTCGGCTGTGGCCTTCAGATCAATGCTGGTGAGGCGTAGCACCGGGCGGTCGATGACGCGCAGGTAGGCGGAAACGGGAGGCTTCGGTTCCTTGTTAGAGCCGTGGATCGCGAGGTCGATGGAGACGTTGATGACCTTCGCGCCCTCGGGGAAATCCATGCCGAGGAAAAAGATATCCGACCACGCGGAGTGCGTGAGATCCATGCGGACGGGCGTGCGCTCCAGCAGGATGGGATAGCTGTGGCCATCGTGTTCGAGCAGCTCGCGGCGGATGCGGAGCGGGTGCTCGGCGGGATGCCCCATGCGGAACATCCATTGGTTGCCGCGGACTGTGCGGACGGATTTACGAACCTGATCGGCGAGCGTCTGGAACGCGAGCTGGTGGTAAGCGGCGGCGAGTGCGGAGGAAATCGCATCTCCAGAACCGGCACTGCGCTGTGCGGCGAGGAAGGAATTGATGGCCTCCGGGAAACGCCGCGCAAGGAGATGGCGGTATCCTTCGAAAGGGATGCGTCCGCCGTTTTTTGCCGAAGCTCCAGCGAGATGGTAGCGGTGGATGGCGTTGAGGAAAAACAGGGCGCGGACGCGCTGGTAGAGATTGGGAGAGGATCGGCGGAAGGAATCGAGCGCGGCTGCCTCGGCGAGGAGCTGATCGCGGGAAAGTCCGGCGCAGGCTTCGGCGAGCGGGCGGTCGCGGACGGCGGGTTCGTCCGAGGTGATGATGTCGGTGAGCATGGTTCAGCGGTTTGTTGCCAGCAACTCGACAAGCATCGTGAGGATCTCATCGCGCTGCGTCCCGGCGAGCGCCATGGCGAGCTGGGCGCGGAGCAGGCCGTAGGGTTCGCCGATGTTGTAGCGCTGCCCGGCGATCTCGAATGCGAGGTGGCGCTCGCTCTTCGCGGCGGCGGCCAGCGAGGGCGTGAGCGTCAGTTTGTTTCCGGAGGTCTCCAGCGCCTCTCCGAGCAACCGCATGGTGGTATCGGTGAGGACGTGCATTCCGAAAAAGCAAAGATAATGCCCCTGCCGCAGGCCGGGCGTGATGAGCTCCTGCTCGGCGACGGTGGGTGTCGGTTTTTCGAGGATGTTCTCGATGTGATAGAGATCGCGGCTGCCGGGGATGTACTTACCGCCGACGGCTCCGTAGAACGGCAACTTACCCTCGCGGGTGGCCTGTACGGCGGAGACCGCACATTCCTCGTGCTCCGCGGTTTCCAACAACTGCCGGACGCAGGAAATTTCCCCGTTGCTCAGGTAAAGGTGATCGCCGACGAGAAGCAGAAACGGATCTTCGCCGGTGAAATCTTTCGCGCAAAGCACCGCATGGCCGTAGCCGAGAGGCTCTTGCTGCTCTATGAATTCGATCTGCGGAAGGTGAGAACCTACGGCGGTGCGGAAGGATTCGGTCTGGCCGGGCGCGACGATGATCGCGGCGTTGCGTATGCCCGCCTCGAAGATTTCATCGAGCAGGAGCTGGATCGCCGTTTTGCTCTCGCCAGTGGCGCTGACGATGGTTTGCAAAGGCAAGTGCCTCTGATCTGAACCTGCGGCGGTGATGACGGCTTTGTGGATTTTCATGGGGGTGGGGAATCAGGATTGGGAACCACGAAAGGCACAAAATACACGAAAGGCAATGAACGGGGATGGATGGGTCGCTATTCCCCTTTCGTGTGGTTGGTGTTTTTCGTGGTTCATACTTATAAGCAAAGCTCAGATTACACGATTGGCGCAGTTGCATTCGCCTTGGCCGGAGAGGGCGTTGATGAGGTTGTGGGTCGACTTCAGGGCCTGGCGCTCCACGCTCTCGTGGGTGCGCGAGGCGATGTGGCTGGTGATGACACAGTTCGGAGCGGTGAAGAGCGGGTGATCAGCGCGGGGCGGCTCTTCGTCAAGGACATCCGCACCGTAGCCGCCGACCTTGCCGCTGAGGAGAGCCTCGCAGATATCATCGGTCTCGACGAGTTCTCCACGGGCGCAGTTGAGGACAACGACTCCGTCCTTCATCTCCGCGATCTTTTCCCGGTTGATCATGCCACGGGTCGATTCGTCGAGAAAGCAGTGCAGGCTCACCACGTTGGCTCCGAGGAGAACTTCATCCATCGTGGCGCAACGCTTCACCCCGTGCGCGGCGGCGAAGGCTTCGTCGAAGTGGGGATCGTAGGCGATCACGGACATGCCGAAGGCCTTGGCACGGGTTGCGACCTCTTTGCCGATGCGACCGAGACCGATGATACCCATGGTGTTGCCGAATATCTCGTGCCCTACCGGCTTTTTCCAGCCAGCTGTCCACTTACCATTCGAGACGTCCGCGGCGTTTTCGATGATCTTCTTCGTGATCCCGAGGAGAAGGCCGAAAGTGTGCTCCGCCACGGTGGTGTGGTTCACGCCAGGAGTGTTGAGAACGGGTATTTTCTGCTCGGTCGCGAAGGCCACGTCGATCTTGTCGAGGCCGATCCCGTATTTGCTGATCACCCTGAGCTGTGGGAGCGACTTCTCAATCACCGCTCGGGTGATGGCATCGTCGCCGCAGAGGAAGGCGTCGAAGCCCATTTCCGCAAGCTCTAACATGCGGGATTCGGAAAGCGGCCCGCGCTCGAGGGTAATGTCCCAGCCTTGGCTAGCGAGGAGTTCGTGGTGAGAGCCGGGGGTGTCTTGGTAGGAGGTGGTGGTGAGAAGGACTTTCATAAACTTTAAATTTTAAACCCTAAACCTCAAGGAAGAGGGACGGCGAAGGATGGAGAGATGATGCGGGCTGGAAAAGTGGAATTTCAGTGTTTCAGCTTTTCAGTGTTTCAGCGTTTACTCCCCGGCGTGCTTGGGAAGTTGCTAGATGAGGCTGTAGATAAAAGGGACGCGATCCTGGATGGCGGGACGGACGCGTTGCGGCTGGTGGCTGGCGCGGGCGACGGGGTGCCGGGCTTCGCGTTAGAGAGCTACGCTGGGAAATGGATGGCGATGACGCCCGGCAGCGAGATCGCGGGCGAGGTGAAGGCTTGGCTGAAGGCGAGCGGGAACAGCGTCCATTGGAAGCGGCTCGACAAGCACCAGAAGGAATCACCCGCGCATCTCTACGGCGAGGCGGTGGATGCGCCGTTCCTGATCCGCGAAAACGGACTGGCCTTCGAGGTCTCGTTCCAGAGCGGATACTCGCAGGGCATTTTCCTCGACCAGCGCCTGAACCGCGCGGAGGTAATGCGGCGGATGGCGGGCGGCGGGAAACTGCTGAATTTGTTTTCCTACACCGGCGGATTCTCGGTGGCGGGCGCGACGGGCGGCGGCGAAACGACCACGCTCGATCTTTCCGCCGTTTACCTGGAGTGGGCGAAGCGGAACTTCCGCCACAACGGGATGGACGACGCCAAGCATCACTTCTGCAAGGGCGACGCGTTCCATTGGCTCAAGCGCTTCGCGAAGCAGGGCCGGAAATTCGACGGCATCGTGATCGACCCTCCGACCTTTTCCCGCGACGAAAAGGGCAATGTCTTCCGCGTGGAGAGGGACTTCGGCGAGCTCTCGGAACTGGCGGCGAAGGTGCTCGCGAAGGGCGGCTGGATGCTCTGCTGCACGAATTTCCGGGGCATTTCCGAAAAGGAATTCATGCGCATGATTGCCATGCCGAACATGGAACCCGCCGCGATGCCGGAGGATTTTCCGGAGGAGCCTTATCTCAAGAGCGTGTGGGTCGGCTGATCGCCGTGGCGGCGGATTATATCCGCCATGCCAAGCATAACCCCGCAAGGCAGGGCGGAATCAAACAGCCCTCACCCCGCCGAAATGCCCTTCTGATACGCCTGCTCCAGAAATCATCCAGCAGAAATGTTGCGATGATACTCCTGGTACCATTTCCACACCGTCCGAAGCAGGCGGGCGAGCCCGTAGGGTTCGGCCTCGCCTGACTGCTTCGGCGGCTGT
>JAYTOE010000211.1:0-22014 GCA_043747935.1 Akkermansiaceae bacterium | reverse complement strand
CAGAGCCGCAGAGCCGCAGAGCCGCAGAGCCGCAGAGCCGCAGAGCCGCAGAGCCGCAGAGCCGCAGAGCCGCAGAGCCGCAGAGCCGCAGAGCAAGCTGGGAGCGGAACGAAATGGATTTCTACCATTCCGAAGTCGTTAGAGATCGCGGTGGCTCGGCGCAAGAAATAATTGGTGAAACTTTTGATCCCGCATCAATCCCCTGCCGCCGAGACCCGGAGGAAAAGGTATTGCAGGGTTTCCGGGATCTCGGTGGTGAGAACGCCGTCCGTGAATTCCGCCGCGCCTTTGCCGCCGAGTATTTCGACGGTGGCGTTCTTTGCCTTGAAGAGGGGGATTGTGGTTTTCCAAGTGCTTTCCGCGTTCAATTCGCGGAACACGACGAGCCGGGCGCCGCGGCGGTCTTTGCTGACGGAGGAAAAGCCCGTCCATGCGACCCCGTCCGGCGCGGCACCGATCGGGATGATGTGGCCGGAGAAAATCGCCTCGCGTTCCTTTTTCCATGCGGCGACCAGCGGCGGGATCGTCTTGAAATAGCTTTCGGGGAGATTCGAGGTCTCGAACCAGCCGAGCGGGCTGGCGAACATGACCGTGGCGAAAAGCGTGTCCGGCGGATACGCGGCGGGCGCGAGCGGATCGCCTTCGTATTTCTCCGCGTTGCGGGCGTTGTTGAGAAACTCCATGCGCAGGCGGACGGGATCGACGTGCGCCCCAAGCGTCCAAAGATTGCGCAGCGTGTGGTGCGGGAAGTAGTTGCGCCAATCCGTGTAGCGGTTTTCCAGGAATATGGGGCCGACATTGTTGGTGCCAAAATAACCCGGGCGCAGACCGGCGGTGGCGTCCGCATCGAAAACCACGCGCCCCTCGGTTTTTTCCAGCACCCTGTCGTAGAAGCGGTTCAGGTTCTCCTCGGCGGCGGGGCTCTTCATCTCCACGGCGTCGATCTTCACATACTCGACGCCCTCTTTCCCGAAAGCCTCTAAAAGAACCTCCGCATCGCGCTCCCACTTCGCCATGTCGTTCTCCGCATCGGGGCCGAACCATAATCCGAACTTCATGCCCTTCTCGCGCGCGGCATCGACGAGAGGTTTCAGGCCGTTCGGGAAACGCTCGGGATGGGACTCCCAGAACTCGGGATCGGCGGCGCGGAAATTCCCCCACGCGCCCTTGCCGGATGCGGAATTTCCCGTGCGGCCTTTTTGCCAGCCGTCGTCCGCCTGCACCACATCGACCCCGAGCCGCGCGCCTGCCTCGACCTCTTTCAAGAGAAACTCGGCGCTAATCCGCGAGTCGCGCGAGCGGTCGCCCCAGGTATTGCTGAGAAACAAGCCGTCGCGATCCGGTTTGTATGTCCGGAGGCAGCGCTGGTAATCCTGCATCGCGGCGATGCGGCCCGCGCGGCCATCCGAGTAAGCCAGCATCGTCCAAGGGTAACCCTGGCCCGCGAAGGTGACGCGGCGTCCAAGTCCCGCCACGCGGATGTCCCACGGCGATTTCACCGGACGGGCGTGGGGCAAGGGCGCGAGTTTCAGGAAAACCAGTCCGTTGCCCGTGAGCGTGTCCTCGACATGGAAGACGTTGCACGGCACCTCGAAGCTGTCCTGGAGCGGCAGCCACTCGCGTTCGAACACCAGCTCGTCATGGATATCGGTCTGATCCATCAGCTCCACCTGGGTGTAGCGGAGATGGGGCGGGGAAAGCAGGAGATCCTCCAGCGCCTCGATAGTTTTGGCGGGCTGTCGTTGCGCCGGAGCCGCGCCCTCGATGCCATCGGCTTTCGCGGTAAGCGCTTCATCGGGTTTCCCCTGCTCAGCAACCGGCCGTTCCGGCGTGAAGAGAACGGACACACCTGCGGATTGCGGGAAAATCTGGAAGCGGTATTTGAAAGAGGATTTCGCACCCGAGGCGACGAGATCGACCAGCAGCGACTCTTTCTCCACGGGCTTCATTTTTCCTGTCCGTGTGGTGAAAGTGAGTTTCCTTTCCTCACTTGCCAAGTCCCCTCCAGGATGCGGCGCGGGTTGCCGCCCGGCACCGCGCAACCATTCCGTCCCGCTCGCCTTGTCACGGAACGAAACCGCCGTGAGCAAGCCATCCTGTATCGTCCATTTCCGCTCCACCAGCGCGTTGCCTACGGTCAGTTCCTTATCGCTCCACTCCGCGTAGCAACCGGCATGCTCCACCCGCTCGGCGGAGGAAATGGAGAGCGAGGCGAAGAATAGGAGCAGGATGGCTTTCATGGTTCGGATGGAAAAACCCTGCATGATCGCTGCCCGCCTTAACACCGGAAAAATGATCCCGACACATCGGAATTACCAAATTTCCGCATTTTCCCTTCCTCTTTCTGCAGACATTCCAGTGAAAGCGGCTGACTCGGAGATTGCGTCGGGAGGATGGATATCCTAGGCTGCGCGATATGGATGTCGCGATTTTGGAAAAAGAAGCCCTCCAGTTGCCGGAGGCCGCACGGGCGGTGCTGGCGGACAGGCTACTTGAGAGCATTTCCCGCAAGCCCGCCGGATTGGAAGCGGCATGGATACGCGAGGCGGACAGCCGGATGGAGGCGTTCAATGAGGGGCGGATCACGGCCGTTTCCGGTCCCGAGGCCATGGCCGAACTCCGCGCAGGTTTTCCGCGATGAACTATCGTTTCCTCACACCGGCGCTCGCTGAGATCCGCGCGGCCGCGGAGTTTTACGAGAAGAGGGTTTCTGGTCTGGGAGCTGATTTTATTGATGAGCTTGATGCCACGGTTGGTCGGATCGTTCATTTTCCCGAGGCATGGGGAAAGCTTGGCGGGCGCTACCGGCGCTGCAATACGAGGCGCTTTCCCTACTCGATCATTTACTTGATCCAGTCCGACCGGGAGATCGTGATCGTATCGGTGTTTCACCAAAGCCGGGAACCCGATTCCTGGCGTGAGAACATGTGATAGGCGCATCTCCGCCCTTGAGCATCGCCGCATCGGAGCGGATAGTCGGCGCGTGCCGAATCTCTCCAGCAAACTTTTCGCCGTCGCCAAGCAATACATCCCGGGGGGCGTGAACTCGCCCGTCCGCGCTTTCAAAAACGTGGACGGCGAGCCCTTCTTCGTCCGCCGCGCGAAGGGCTGCCGCATCACCGATATCGACGGGAAAACCTACATCGACTACATCGGCTCGTGGGGACCGAACATACTCGGCCACGCACCCGTTGCGATCACGAACACGATTCATCAGGTCGCCAAGGACGGGATTTCCTTCGGCATCCCGAATCCCTACGAGGTCGAGATGGCGCAGACGATCTGCGGCTGGGTGCCCTCGGTGAAGAAGGTGCGCATGACCTCCTCCGGCACCGAGGCCACGATGTCCGCGATCCGCGTGGCGCGCGGTTTCACGAAGCGGGATTATATCGTGAAATTCGACGGCTGCTACCACGGGCATAGCGACTCGCTGCTCGTCGCGGCGGGCTCCGGCGCGCTCACGCATGGCGAGCCCGATTCCGCGGGCGTGCCGAAAGCCTTTGCGGAGAAAACCATCGTCCTTTCCTACAACGATCCCGAGGCGCTCGCCCAGCTCTTCGGGAAAATGGGGGAACAGATCGCCGCGATCATCGTCGAGTCCTACCCCGCCAATGCCGGCCTCGTTTTCCCGAAACCCGGATACCTCGATCTGCTTTCCTCGTTCACGAAGCAATACGGCGCGCTGCTGATCTTCGATGAGGTGATGACCGGCTTCCGCCTCGGCAAGGCGGGCGTGCAGGGCTTGGAAAACCTCACTCCGGATCTTTCCTGTTTCGGGAAAGTGATCGGCGGCGGCCTCCCTGTCGGAGCCTTCGGAGGCCGCGCGGATGTGATGGACATGCTCGCACCGATCGGCCCGGTCTATCAGGCGGGCACGCTTTCCGGCAACCCGCTGGCCATGGCGGCCGGCCTCGCCCAGCTCCGCGAGCTTTCCGCCGGCACTCCCGACGGCTTCGCCCGCCTCGACCAGCTTGGCCTCCATTTCGAGACCGGCCTCCGCGCCCTGATGACGGAAAAAGGCATCCCGCACAGCATCAACCGCGTCGGCTCCATGTTCTGCCTGTTCTTCACTGACCGCGAGATCGTCAACGTCGATGATGTGATGAAACAGGATCTCGGCCTCTTCAAAAAGTTCTTCTGGGGCTGCTTGGAGCGCGGGGTGTACATCGCGCCCTCCCCTTACGAAACCGGATTCCTCTCCCTCGCCCACACTGAAGCCGATCTCGATGATACGCTCACGGTTTTCGGAGAGGTGCTGGGGGAAATTTAGTATTTCACGAAGCAGTGATCACCTTGAAACCGCCCGTTTCCGCAAGGAGCCGGGATCGGAGGCCGAGGGATTCAAGGTGCGCCTCGTAGGGGAGCTGGCGGTTGGCGACGAGGTGGAGGCTGCCGCCGCGTTTCAGGGAACGGGCGGCGGCGGTGAGGAAGGCATGGCCGAGGCCGATGTCACGCGCTTGGCCGGTGTGGAAGGGCGGGTTGGTGAGGATGTGGTCGTATTTCCCCGGCAGGCCGGTGGTGACATCGTGCCAGTGGAACTCCGCCGGGCCGGTGACGTTTTTCCGCGCGCAGGCGAGGGCACGGGCATCCGCCTCGAAGAGATCAATGCGGGATATGTTCGGGCATTTTTCCAAGGCGGCATGGCTGAGGAATCCCCAACCGGCGCCGAGATCCGCCACCTCGCCGCGCAGGGATGGCGGCAGGTGTTGCGCGAGGAGGGCGGAGCCGGGATCGATGTGATCCGCGCTGAACACGCCGGGAACTACTGTGAATGTAGTATTCGGTATGAGGTGTGGTGCGGAAAGTCCACGCCATGCGGTGAGGGCAGCGGCGTCCCATGGTTCCGCGTTCTCGACGGCGAAGGCGCGGCACTTGTTTTTTGAAACGGAGAAGAGCAGCGGCGCGGCCTTGGAGAGTTCTTTCTCGAAACGGGCGGCTCCAGAAGTGTTCGCGAGCGCAACGATGAGAATGCCGCCGGGCGCGAGGAAATCATGGGCGCGGGCGAAACCGGCCAGGGTCTCCTCTTTCGTTTTCCCGGGCAGGAACAGCACGCTGGGGAATTTTCCCTGCGGCTCATCGATGAGCCTCATCCCCGAGGCGGCACAGAGATCCGCGAGCGGTTTCAGCGGCTGCCAACCGAAGCAGCTTGAAAGAACCGGATGCGGCTCCGCGCCGAGGAACAGAGCGGGCGCGGCGACTCCGCCATATTCGCGGACGGCGAGGGCGAGCGTTTCAAGGGCGGGATTCATGGCAGCAATTTCACCAGCTCCGCCTCGATGATTTTCTCGCACTCGGCGATCTGCTGCGAGCGTCGCGCGCGGGCTTCGTCGGCGAGCTGCTCGAGGGCGTCGATGTCGTAGAGATAGACCTCCTCGATCTCGCCGCAGGCGTGCTCGATGTCGCGCGGGACGGCGATGTCGATGAGGAACAGCGGGCGGAATTTCCGGGCGCGGCGGACGGACTCGATGTCCTTCGCGTGGATCACGGTATGCGGCGCGCCTGTGGAGGAAATGACGACGTCCACGTCCTTGAGCGCTGGCAGCCAATCATCGAAGCGCACGGCACGGCCTTTCATTTCGGCGGCGAGCTCCAGGGCACGCTCGTGGGTGCGGTTCGCGACGATCACAGATTTCGCGCCGCGCGAGACGAGGGCTTTCGCCGTAAGGCGGCTCATCTCGCCCGCGCCGAGCACCATCACTTCGCTGTCCTTCAGGTGGCCGAAAATTTTCTCCGCCAGTTCGACGGCGACGTTGCCGATGGAGGTGGAGCCCTCCTGGATCGATGTCTGCGTGCGGACTTTTTTGCCGACGCCGAAGACTTTCTGGAAAAGACGGTTCAGCGTGGGGCCAGTGGCTCCGGCCTCGTGTGCGGCTTGGTAGGCATGCTTCACCTGGCCGAAGATTTCCGTCTCGCCCAGCAGCATGGAATCCAGCCCGCTGACGACCTTGCAAAGATGCCGCACGGCCTGCGCGCTTTCGTGGCGGTAATACAACCCATCGTGGCCGTGCACCTTGTCGGCAAGTCCTATCTCCAGCCGCCTAACCGCCTCACCCGCGTCCTCGGCGGCGAGGTAGAACTCAGTGCGGTTGCAGGTGGAGATCACCACGCCTTCCTTCGCACCCGCCGTTTCTAACAGACTCCGCGCAGCCTCGCCGAGTTTGGTATTGCCCACGGCGAAACGCTCGCGCACCTCAACGGGCGCCGTCTTGTGGTTCAGTCCTAGGCAGGCGAGTTCCATCAGACGAAAGCGAAAACCCCCAGTGAAAGAATGAAGAGCGCGACCGCCCCCAGCGCGAACCTCCGCCCCGTGATGCCGCGGATCTGTTTCACCACCATCAGCGCGAGATAGCCTGCCCACACGGCGATCGCCACGATCAGGTGCGCCCAAGCGCCCTCACCTTCATGCGGCATCAGCAAGCCCGCCACCAGCCCGAGGGTGAGAAGGATCATTCCGATCCAAAGCAGCCGCTCCAGCGAAACAAGCAGCTCGCGCACCGGCGGCAGGTTCCGGAACAAGCCGCTTTTGAGATGTTGCTCCTTCAGTTGGCGATCGAGCACGAGAAACATCACCCCGGCGACCGCCGCGAGCGCCAGCGCGCCGTAGGCCAGCACGGACATCGCGGAATGCGTCTCGCCCCACGGGTTCGTGTTCAGGATGCGCTCAGCATTCGCGGCCAGCCGACCCGGCAGCAGCGCGAAGCCTTGGAACAAAACCACCACCGGCGCGGTGAAAACCCCGAGCAGGGAAATCCGATACATGGGCCCGACGAGCAGGTAGAAAAGGGTCAGCGACCACGCAAGATAGACGGAAATCTCACCGATGCTGCGCAACGGGCAAGCTCCGCGCATTTCCCCCCGGAACACGAGGTAGCCGATCTGGCAGAGCAGCGCCGCGATCATCCACCACACCGTCCAATGGCTCTTGTTCCCGTGCCTCAGGATCAGCAAGCCGCGCACCCCCGCTATGGCGGCGAGGGCGGTTGCAGCGATCAGGAACCAGCGATCCATGCCCTTTCCTTCGCCGCAAAGCGGCTGTCATGCAAGCACGGAGCCTAGGAATCACCGAGTTCCAGCTTCAACTCATCCCACGCGACCCAGTTTCCCGGATCGGTGTCGTTCAGCCGATCATCCACCACCTTTAGAAGGCCGTCCCTTTTCAGTCTCACGGAAACGAGAAACGCCGAAAGCATATCCTGTTGCTCGGGCGGCAGGGACAACAGTTCCCTCTGGATCGCGCTCATATTCATCGTCGTGAGTTTCGCATCCGGTCTCCCTGCCCGCAAGCCGACATTTCCTTCACTACCGTTTCTCCAACTCAACGGTTCCCAGATCCACGACTCCTCTTTCCTCGCTGAAGGGGGAACCGCCGGACGAAAAAGAGCGCTGCCAATTGATCGATTTCTCCCGGTAGCCTTCCGCTTCCAAACCGATGTTCGCACCAACGCGTCCCATCCAAGCGGGGCCGCCGAGCCAGGAGAGATGCCAATCCAAATCCGGCGCCACGGCCACGAGACCATCCCTGCCCGAAGTCCGGGGGAATTCTCGCCGGTCGATCACCATGCGGGTCTTCACACGATCCAGCGGTTGCTTGGTTCCGGCGTCGATCAGCCGGGCTTTCACACCATAGCGGGCAACCGTGTATTCCGGCCCGCAGGAGGTGAGGGCGTATATCAGGGAGACTGTGATGAGAGAACGGAAAATGTTCATGGTCGGTGTATTCGGCGGATGATCATTCTTCGCGCCCCTTCAGCCTTTCGTATTTCCCCATGCTGGTTAGCAGGGCGCGAACCTTCGGATCCGAGTAGAAATCGAGCAGCGCGGCCTCGTCTCCCTGCAAAGTGGCAGGAGCGAAGGACTCGTTCACCTGTTTGAATTCCATCGGATGCTCCTTGAGGATCTCATCGAGATCATCGCCGAACAGGAAACGGAGAAACAGATCACCCTTCTCATCGAATTCGTAGTCAACCACCCAGTTCTTGAAAGTAGAATCGCCATCATCAGCCTTCTCCTTCTCGTCCTCGGTGAGGCTTACGAGCAGGTAGTTGTGCCCTTTGTGTTTCCGGGTCGATACGATCATTTCCGGAAAATCGAATGAGCTGTCGCGTTCGAAGCTGTCCAGGGCGAGAGCTTTGTAAGCCGCGCCATCCTCGCCTTCCAGCGCCGCAAAGATGAGATACCCACCCACGCCGATGTCATCCTCATCGCGTTCGCCGCGCACTTCATCGGGGAGTTTCTCGGCACGTTTCCACACCCCATCCAACCTCGGATCCGCCTTGGGATCGGGCGTGATGGCGGTCTCCGTTTCGATCAAACAGCCCACGAGGCTGAGACTGCCGATCAGGAGAAATGCCATTCTGAGCATGCTGAGATTCATGGGGTGCTGGAAATTTTATCAAAACGAGATGTTACGGAGCCGCCGCGAAGGGGCTCGCGCTGTTGCGGCGTTCCGTTTCGTAGGTTGTCCACGGGTTCACGCCTTTCTGGGTGAAGACGGCGAGGCCGATGACGCCGACGTTGCGGGTGTCGCCGTGCTTGAGATTCGCGTAGGAGTTGGAGACGCCGGAGAACTCGAAGGCCGCGACCTTGCTCTGGCTGGTGCGGAAACCATCGATTTCGAGGGTCTCGCCGGGATCGACGATGTAGCCGCGTTTCGAGAAAGCCGCTGTTTTCCCGTCCATCACATCGAGGCCGTCCACGCTAGCGACGATCTCCAGCGCGCTCTTGCTGCGGTTCTTCACCACGATGGAGTAGCTACCACCCTTTGACGCGGCGACGAACCTGCGCCCTCCCCGGTATTCCTTGTAGGCCGCTAGATTACCCATCTCTCCCTTGATGCCCCACTCGACCAAGGAACCGGCGGCGGTTTGCATGGCGCCAACCCGCTCCCTGTTCCCGGCCATCGCCTTGATACCCTCGGCGTCGTTGTAGAAAATCGCATCGGTGCCGGCCGGTTTCGAGGAGGCGCGGACGAAGCCCACATAGTTCATCTCGGAATTCCGCTCATCCCCCCAGCCCGTGGCGAGGCCGGGGCGTTCGGGGTTGTTCAGAATCGAGTCGATCTCGTTGCGGCTGATCGCGGAATCGCCGGTGCGGAGACCGCCGGTTACGATGTTATCGACTGTGGATGGCATCGCTGGCATCCCGCCTTGGGGCGCGCAGGAGCTGATGACAAGGGCGGCGAGCAGGGCTCCCAGAGGTAGAACGGCTTTCAGTTTCATAGTGCTGGAAAAACAGCATTTCAGCGGGGTGCAGTCAAACATAAAATGCATTTTTTCCAGCATTTAAGTTGCGGTTTTTCCAGCATCTGCCATTTTCGCGACGTGAAGCGATTCGAAAACGGCCAGATCACAAGGCGCGAGAGGCAGGTGATGGAGATCCTTTTCCGGAAGGGGAAATGCACGGCGGAGGAGGTGATGGAGGAGATCCCGGATCCGCCGAGCTACTCGGCGGTGCGGGCACTGCTGGCGACGCTGGAGCAGAAGGAGTTGGTGACGCACTCGAAGGATTCGCGGCGCTACGTGTATGCGCCGACGGTTCCAGAAAAGAAGGCGAAGCGCACGGCGCTGCGGCAGCTCATGGCCACGTTTTTCGAGGGCAGCCCGGAAAAGCTCGTCGCCTCCCTGCTCGATCCGAAAGACCAGAACCTCTCCCAGGCCGAGATCGCGAAGATCAGGAAACTGATCGACGGCGGCGATGGGAAATGAAACCTTACCCACGAAAATGATCGCAACCCTCGCCTTTTCCCTGATCGCCGCCGGGCTGGTGCTGCTGGCCGGAAGGAAGGACGCCGCCCGCGATCCGCGCCTCACGCTTTTCCTGCTGATCCTGATGGCGCTGCTTCCCTTGTTGGCCGCGTTCGTCCCGAAGGTGGCCGTGCTGCCTGCCGTGGCGACAGACGGTTTCGCATGGGGAAAATGGCTTTCCGGAATCTGGGCGGTGGGAGCCGCGCTTTTCATAGCAAGACTCGCTCGCGCCGCGCGCGGACTGGGGTTGTGGAGGAAACGCTCGGCGAAGGTTGGTGAAATCAGTGGCGTGGAGATCCGCGAGGTGGCGGGACTGCGCGGGCCGGTCGCGGCGGGTATTTGGCGGAAAGTGATTTTCGTTCCGGAAACATGGGGCGATTGGAATGAGTCGGATCAGCAAATCGTTCTGCGCCACGAGCTTTCCCATCATCGCCGCCGTGATCCCCTTTGGAGGCTCTGCGCGGAGGTTGCGCGGGCCGCGATGTGGTGGCATCCGCTCACCCATTGGATGACCGCCCGTTTCAACCTCCAATGCGAATACGCCTGCGACGAGGCCGTTGTCCGCGAAGGCACGGATGCGAAAACCTACGCCAGCCTGCTGTGCGGCATCGCGGAAAGACAGACGCACGCACCTCTCGCCCTCGCGATGGCTAACCCCTCCTCTCTCCATCGCCGTGTCGCACGGATGCTGCGACCGTCCCCGAGATTCGGCACGCTCGCCTTCGCCATCTTTGCGACACTCGGAGCCGCCACCGCCTGCGCCCTTTCGGTGGTCGGAGCGAAAGTTCCTGCCATCAGCGATACGGAAATCCGGCTCCGCCTTACCGCTGATCCGTTTCCGGGGGAGAGGTGAAACGGAATGCCCGGAGGGCATATAGGGGGAGCACACGCGAGGGCGGGTCTTGTTTTGGTTTTGCGGCGCACAGGATCTTTCCAGCCAGCGGAGAGCGAGGGCGCACTCCGCGACACGCGAGGGCGCGTGTGCTCCCCATCCAAAGTTCAAAGCTCCACCCGCCGCAGCCACTTCTCCCTGCGGAACCATGTCTCCTGGCGCTTCGCGTATTGGCGGGTGGCGACGGTGATGAGCTCGGCGCATCCGGCGCGGTTGATCTCGCCGGAAAGCAGGCGCCGGATCTCCTTCACGCCGATCGCTTTCTCCCAGTTTCCCGTCACGCCATCGAGCGCGGCGACTTCCTCGACGGCACCCTCGGAAAGCATCCGCTCCGTCCGCATTGCGATGCGGCGATGCAGATCCTCGCGGTTGCGGATCAGCCAGACGCCTTGCAGCTTGGCCTCCACTTCGCGGGTCTTCTCCTCCCAGGAGTCGCGAAGTTCGGAAACTTTTTTCCCGCTCAGCAAACAGATCTCGAGCGCCCGGGAAACGTAGCGCGGATTCTGGCGATCGACCTGCGCGGCCTCGACGGGATCGAGTTTCTCCAACTCCGCGAAAAGTTCATCCAGAGGACGGGCGTCCATTTCCGCGCGGAGTTTCCCATCGCCCTGCGGCAGCGGTGAGGGGCCGTGGGTGAGGAATTTGAGGTAAAGCCCCGAGCCTCCTACCACGACGGGCGTTTTCCCGCGAGAGCGGATCTCTGAAATTACCGCTCCCGCCATCTCCGCATAGCGCCCCGCGTCGCAGCGCTCGCCCGGCTCCAGCACGCCGAAGAGATGATGGGGAATACTCGACCGCTCCCCTGTCGAAGGAGCCGCGCTGATCGTCTCAATCCCGCGGAAAAGCTGGAAGGCATCACCGTTCACGATCTCGCCGCCGGTGTCCTGCGCGAGTGCGAGGGCGTAGGCCGTTTTTCCCACCGCCGTCGCGCCGCACACATGGATCGGCTGCGGCTCGCTCATGGGATCACCGGTTTTCCAACGGGCTCATGCGGAGCGTCGGCGCGCTTTTTCCCGACATCGGCCTGCGGCGGCCGCGTGACGCCGAGGTGGATGTCGAGATCCTCGAACCGTTTCTCAATCATCATTCGCAGGTCGCTGTCCACAACGACGCCGTTGGTCTTTTCGTTTAGTTCGATCCAGAAATAGAGGGTGAAATCGAGCGAGTTGTCTCCGAAGTTCGATAGCGTCGCGATCGGCGCGGGCTCCTTGAGGATGAGACCGTGGCGCTCCGCCGTCTGAATGAGCACATCGATCACCGAACCGACGGGCGAACCGATGGCAACGCGCAGCGTGATCTCGCGGCGCAGGAGGCGGGAGTTCAGCGTCCAGTTCACCACCCGGTTTTCTAGCAGAAGCGAGTTCGGAATCAGGTTCTCGATACCGTTGAAACCGCGGACGATGGAGGATCGCGTGTTGATTTCCGAAACGACACCCTGCGTGCCGTCCACCTCGATAATATCGCCGACCCGGACTTTCCTCTCGAAGAGCAGGATGATGCCACTGATGAAATTCTTGATGATCGTCTGCGTGCCGAAGCCGACGCCGATCGCCAGCGCTCCGGCGAGGAA
Organism: Akkermansiaceae bacterium; assembly: GCA_043747935.1. GTDB lineage: Bacteria > Verrucomicrobiota > Verrucomicrobiia > Verrucomicrobiales > Akkermansiaceae > Luteolibacter. Next base: position 9,809 of record JAYTOE010000211.1, on the reverse strand, counting down.
AGCGAAGATGGTGAGCGGGATGCTCAGCCAGCTGAGTATCGCGACCGCCAGCAGGAACGCGACGAGCAGCATGACCCAGTTCCGCAGCGTCCGCGCCTGCGCTTCCCCGATGAGCCGGCGGTGAACCAGGATCCGCTGAAGCCTGCGGCTGATCATCGCAGCGATGAAGTATGCGATGGCGAAGACAAGCACCGCCGCGATGATCGTCCCGAGTGTGACGAAACGTGTTTGCGTCACTTCCTGCCCATCGACCTCCAAGGTCTCCACGTAGCGGCTGACCGGAATGTTCCAGATCCGTTTCGCCGCCAGCCAGGTTCTGGAAAGCGCATCGACGGCGGGCGTGTACCATGGAGCGCCTTCCTTGCTGGCATATTCAGCCAGCCAGCGTGAGATCGTGCGGCGCTGGTTGGTGATCGCCTGGACAGCGCGCTGGATAAGCGCCTGCTTCTCCCAAAGAATGGCGCGCTGCTTGTTGAGCGGAGCGAGTTTCGGATCGTCCGCAGGTAAAAGCGAAGCACGCGACTGTTCCTTTCCGATATCCGCCGCGACGGATGAAAGCTGGTTGCTGGAGACGACCTCCCACGCCTCAAGGCGCTGATACAGAGAGGTAAGAACGCCGATCGCCGCCTTCCGCTCAGCGGGTTTCGACGCGCCCAGGAGGATGAAGCGCTGCTCGTAAGACTCCGGTATGAAGGCCTCGATCTGGAGGAAGGCATCGAGGGAATCGGAAATCGACTGGAGTGCTTCGAGCTGGACGGCGGCGGTTTCGGCATTGAGTTCCGCCAACTCGATCGCTGCGGCATCCGGTTCCGGTGTTGCCTTGAGCGCCTCAAGCGCGGCGGCGGTGGCGGCCTTTTCCTCGACCGCCTTGCGCTGGCGCTTGCGGTATTCGGCCCCCTCCTTTTTCAGCGCCGACTGCCTGTCCGAAGACGCTTCCTTGATCCGGGTAAAATCCTCCTCGCTGAAAACGAGATTTTTTCCTGCCTCCTTGATTTTCCGGGAAAGCAATCCGAGCAAGATCTCGTTGGTGCGAATCATTTCCTCAAGCGAGGCAATCCCGTGTTGCACACCGCTGGCACGGATGAAAAACGAGCGTTGCTTCGCCCGCAGCGTGTCAAGTTTCCACTGCGCAGCGGTCTTATCGCCTTTCTCTTGATCGAGGTTTTTCAAAGCCAATTCGACATCCTCCTCGGTGGCTTTCGATTCGTTTAGAAGCCCGGTGAGGGTGGTTTTGAAAACTTCCACCGAAGACCGGTTCGATGCCTGCCTGCCTTCGATCGCCTCCCTGCGTTCGATTAATTCATCCACCACCAGCGCCGATTGCGGCGTTGGTGTATCGAAGCCTTTCCATTCTTCGACCTCAACTTTCGCGGCCTTGAGAGCAGCCGCAGATTCCTTCGTTTCGTCGAGGATCAGGAGGTGGCGGGAAATCGCGAGAAGGGTCTGCTCGAGGGTTCGCCTGCGGGAGGAGAGATCGGATGTGCTGACCCCTGACGGCAGATTCTCCGCCGAGCCGTATCGCTCGACCCGCTCCAACGATTCCTCTGCCTCGATCTTCCATTTATCAAGCTGGGCGCGGAGATCGGGGGTTGCCTTGCCATTCTCCGTGGCGCTCGCCTCTTCCTTCTTCAAAAGCCCCCCAACCTGAGCGGTGCCCGGCAGCCACGTCACCATGAGGATGAGCAGGATGGTCGCGAGGGTTGTGTTAGATTTCACCACGTTCGTCTTTCTCAAGTTGGATTCTGTCATCGAGGTTGCGCGCCTTGACGCGGTGGTTGCGCTTGTGCCAGCGCTCCGTCGCCATCTGGCGTTTCTTGGCGCGCTTACGCAGGGCTTCGATCTCGGTTTCAAGGTTTAGGAAAGATCCATACCGCGCGGGGTCAAGCGTTCCTTTCTCCACCGCAGCCCGGATCGCGCAGCCCGCGTCCTTTTCATGGCTGCAATCGGAATACCGGCACTCGGCGGTGAGCGCGGCGACGTCCTCGAAACTGCCGCGCAGCGTGAACTCGTCCGTCCACATCTGGATCTCGCGCATCCCAGGATTGTCGATGAGCATCCCGCCGCCATCCAGCGGCACGAGTTCGCGGGTGGTGGTGGTGTGGCGGCCTTTTCCCGTGGCCTCGTTCACCTCGCTCGTCCACTGCCATTCCTCGCCGTAGAGCTGGTTGACGAGGGTGGATTTACCGACGCCGCTGGAACCTACGATACACATCGTAATTCCCGGAGCGAGATGGCTGCGTATCGCCTTGAGCCCCTCGCCTTTCAGCGCCGAGGTGATGTGGACAGAAGCTTCGGGGCACAGCGCGGAGATCTCCGCAGCGGCCTCCTTCAGCTCCGGCTTGGTGAAAAGGTCGGACTTATTGAGCAGCACCACGGCTTTCGCGCCGCTGAGGCGGATCAGCGCGAAGTAGCGCTCCATGCGGCGGAGGTTATAGTCCGGCCCCGCGTCGGTGACCACGGTGACGACATCGATGTTCGCGCCGATCACCTGCGCCTGGCTGCTGTTGCCGGGCATTTTCCGGGAAAAAACCGTCCGGCGCGGGAGCTGCGCGCGGATCACGTGGGGCTGATCCTCGTTGCCCAAATCCACGGCCACCCAATCCCCCACGGCGGGCAGGTCGGAATCCACCACCGCCGCATTCCACAGCCGCCCGCAGAGGATGCAGTCGATCTCCTCGCCGCCTTTCAGAAAGGCGGAGAAATTGATCGAGGTCTCCCGGATCAGCCGCGCGGGAACCCAGCCCTGCGCACGGTGTGGCGCGAAGGCGGTTTCGAGTTCAGGCGTCCAGCCGAGTTGCTTGAGGGTCATGGGCGGCGGAAAAATAGCGGAAGTTTCCGCCATGATCGAGAACTTCCCGTAGGGGGATCACAGCGTCACCTCCATCGCAGCGATGGCGTTGCGGGCTTTTTCGCGCGCCTTTTCGATATCGGTGTCCCTCGCCAGCGCGACGCCCATGCGGCGTTTGCCCGCGACGTTGGGTTTCCCGAAAAGGCGGATTTGGGTGTCGGGCTGGGCGAGGGCGTTTTCGAGGCCACCGTAGGAAATCGATTTGGATTCTCCCTCGACGAGGAGCACCGCCGAGGCGGAGGGGCCATGCAGCCGGATCTCCGGAATGGGCAGACCGAGAATCGCGCGGGCGTGCAGGGCGAACTGCGAAAGATCCTGCGAGATCATCGTGACCATGCCGGTGTCGTGCGGGCGGGGCGAGACCTCGGAAAAAATGATATCGTCGTCTTTTATAAACAGTTCCACGCCGAAAATCCCACGCCCGCCGAGTGCATCGGTGATGGCTTTGGCGCATTGCCTCGCCCTTCCGTGAGCGAGCTCGCACATCGGCTGGGGCTGCCAGCTTTCACGATAATCGCCATCGATCTGGATGTGGCCGATGGGTTCGCAAAACGAGGTGCCGCCTGCATGGCGCACGGTGAGTTGGGTGATCTCATAGTCGAAATCGACGAAGCCCTCGACGATCACCTTCCCCTTCCCAGCCCGACCGCCTTTCTGCGCGTAATCCCACGCCGCTTGAATGCCCTCGGGGCGCTTCACCGTGCTCTGGCCTTTTCCGGACGAACTCATGATCGGCTTCACCACGCAAGGCAGCCCGATCTCCGCGACGGCGGCGAGGTATTCGCTTTCCGTTGCAGCGAAGCGGTAGGGCGAGGTTTTCAAACCCAGCTCCTCCGCGGCGAGACGCCGGATGCCCTCGCGGTTCATCGTGAGTTGCGTGGCCCGCGCCGTAGGAATGACAGTGGCGAGCCCCTCCGCCTCGATCTCCGCGAGCGTGTCCGTGGTGATCGCCTCCACCTCGGGCACGATCAGGTGCGGGCGCTCCGCCTCGATGACCGCACGAAGCGCCGCTCCATCGAGCATGGAAACAACATGGGAACGATCCGCCACCTGCATCGCCGGGGCGTTGGCGTAGCTGTCCACCGCGATGACCTCGACGCCGTAGCGCTGCAACTCGATCACTACCTCCTTCCCCAGTTCGCCCGAACCGCAGAGCATCACGCGCGTAGCGCCGTCAGTGAATGGAGTGCCGATATTTGCCATGCGCAAAACCTAGAAACCGCGATCAGATTTCGCGAACTAAATTTCGGAGGGGGCTGAATGAGCGGATTTTTCTCAGATCTGAAAAGTATGATGCCGCGTTGACAGCGGAAGTAGATGCCGTCAATTTGTTGGCATGACAAGAACCCAGATCCAACTCCCTGACGAAACCTTCGCCCGCGCGAAAAAGCTTTGCGAAGCCCGCGAAATCTCGCTGGCCGAGCTCGCCCGGCGCGGCATCGAATACATCCTCAGCGTCTATGACCCGGAGCCGGAAGCGAACCGCGATTGGCAGCCGCCTGCTCCGCGCAACCTCGGATGGAAAGGCCTGAGCCATGCCGAGATCAAGGCCGAGGCCCAACTGACCGGCAGCGAAATACGCCTTGCCCTCCGCGCCAAATAGCCGCCGCCATGCTTTCCATCGACTCCAACATCCTCCTCTACGCGGTCAACTCTGCCTCACCTTCGCATGAATCCTCCCACGCATGGCTGACATCGATCCAGCGCAACGAGGACGTGGCCATTTCCGAATTCATCCTCGCCGAGTTCTACGGCCTGCTCCGCAACCCCGCCGTCCTCAAGCACCCGCTCTCCGCCGAGGAAGCCGTCGAGATCATTCATGCCTACCGCACGCATCCCCGCTGGCGGCTCATCGGCTTCCCCACGGAAAGCCGCCCCCTCCACGACGCACTCTGGCAAAAAGCCTGCGCCAAGGATTTCGCGTTCCGTAAAATCTACGACACCCGCTCCGCCCTCACCATGACCGCGCAAGGCGTCACCGAACTTGCGACGGTGAACGTGAAGGATTTCCAGGGACTGGGATTACGCAAAGTGTGGAATCCGCTTTCTGCCTAACAGGGCACCGCCGATGCCACGGATCCGACGGCTTCCAGAACCGCGTTGACGATGGCTGTCGTGATCCGGGCGCGGTTGAGGATGATGTCGCACAAAAGGCCGAACACGACCGCAAGATAGGCGAGGTAGCCGAATCCGAGGTAGTCGTTGAAAAGGATCGTCAGCAGCCAATTCTGCTCGAAGATGTAGAAATAGGAACACACCACGGCGGAAGTAGCGGCGAGGAGGCCGGGGACGAAGAGTTGCAGGCAGGCCTGCGGCTTGCCGATCGCAAGGGCAAGGATCGTTTCAAGACACTCAGAGTGTGATTTTTTCCGGTGGATGAGGATCGCGCTGTGTTGCATCTCATACTGGTAGGGCTGATCCGGCTCGGTCGGCCCTGATTGAAAAACGCAGGAGCCGAAATCCCGGAAAGGTAGTGAAACTGCAGTGTGGCGGGCATTTTTATTTCGAGATTTCACTCCCGCTCCAGTCAGCGGTGCGTTTGATTTTGGAAATGGGCTGTCCGAACCGGATCAGCCCTACCCGATCAAAACACCGGGAAAAATCACACCCCACTTTTCAGCCCCGACTCATGGAAGACGCTTAGCCGATTAGCGGTTGTGTCACCTCGATTCCTCCTGCGCCTGACCGGAGGCGAGGCTTCGACTTTGGGTTGAGGTTGTGGCGGTCATGACGGTATGACCTGGGCATGTCAGGCGTTAGGAATGAGGTCTTTTCCTCCTCTTGTATCCGGTGGGAATCTCGTCGCCTTCAACTACCTCTCCGGCGGGAACCATTGACATGGCCTTGAGAAAGTCATGCCGGGAACCCTTGGCTGCTCTCTCCGCGATCAGGTTGAAAGTCTGCAAGGCCGAAAGCTTCTCGGCAACCGCGAGACTTACGAACTGGTTGATGGAAACGCCGTCTTGTTCGGCCGCGATTTTCAGCGTCCGATGCAACGAGTCTGGAATTCTAAGGCTTAGTGTGCTCATAACAGGTTCAAAAACTCGGAGGGTGTGACTACAGCGATCCCAAACTCCGAGGCTTGTTTGAGATGCTTGTGGTTGAATGTGATGATGTGCGATGCTCCGGCTGCCACCGCCACTTCCAAGACCATGTCATCCTTGGGGTCAGGAAGGATGCCACGCCATAGATAGTGGATGGTCTGCTGCCGGGATATCTGCGCGATCCGATTGATCACGTCGTCCACCGCCGAGGTTGGGATTGGGATCCCGCTACCGGGCCGATGGCAGACATCGTCGTATTCCGCAAGCAACGGAACGGACAGCGCGATCTCGAAATCACCCTGATCGGCTGCCAGCAAAACTTCATGGCTGGCACCCGTGGATGATCGCAAGGCGGCAACCAACACATTCGTATCGATCACGGCTCGGAACACGCTGATACCGTATACGCCACCGTATGAGGTGTCAATTCAGGCTTTGTTTTTCTGATCGGTTCTTTCGATCTTCCGTGCGACCCGTTGGGGCGCGGGTGATTCTTCGTATCCGTTTCCAGGGTGCCTGCCGGCACCCTTCGCTTTCACCGTTAGCCCCGTTGGGGCAAGTTACGGACAATCCTTGTCCTCGGCTTGAAGCCCATGATCCTGCGGATGCTCATTTCAGCGACATCAGATACGAGAGCAGATCCTTGCGCTGCTGGTCGCTGAGGGAGTCGATGAGACCTTCGGGCATGAGGGATTGGCGGAGGAATTGGGTGGAGGCGATGTCCTTGCGTTCGATGCGGCGGTCTTCGGCCCCCATCTGGCGGACGACGACCGCGTTCTTGTCCTCGCTGACAAAGAAGGCATCGAGGAGCGAGCCGTCCTTGAGGGTGACGCGGAAGATGCGGTAGCCGGGTTCGATGGCGGCGTTGGGGGTGAGGATGTTGCGGATGATGGCCTCCGGGCCCATGGAGCCGACGGAGCTGAGGTTCGGCCCTATGGTTCCGCCGGTGCTGCCGATCTGGTGGCAGGCGGCGCAGAGGGCGGAGAGGGCTTTGCCGGCCACGGGATCGCCGGGGGATTTGGCGAGGGCGAGGTAATGCTGGTATTTTTCGTCGAAGGTTTTCGCCTGCGCCTCGCTCATGACGGGCGGCACATCGAGCGTGCGGACCAATGCGGCGTCGGGTGTGGTTTTGACCCAGCCTTTGTCGTTGGTGCCGTTGAAGAGCAGGGCGCTGTCGCCTGCGGGGACGCTGCGGTCGAAGTGGTCGCGGATTTCCTCCCCGCTGCGCTCGCGGCTCCAGATGCGGAATTCGGCGAACTGGCCTTGGGTGCCGTTTTTCTGGGTGCTCCAGCCGATGCGGAAATCCGCGATGTCGTGGGGCATGGGTTTCGATTCGGCGTTGTCGAGTTCGCCGTTGAGGTAGATCTTGAAGGCGCCGGAGGCGTCGCGGGTGACGGCGACGTGCGTCCAGAGGTCGGCGGTGATTTTCTTTTTGGCGACGATGGCATCGCCCCGCTGGCTGCCGCCGTAGATGCGGGGCGTTTCACCGAAGAAGTTCATGTCGAGGAGTTCGGGCGCGCCGCCAAGGCTGTCGTTGTTATCGATGCCGGGGTTGAGTTTCACCCATGCCTCGACGGTGAACGCACCCTTGAGGGTGATGCCGGTGGGGATGAGGGCGTTGTCCTTGCCGCTGAGCTGGAGGACAGGGCGGAATTTGTCGCCTAGCTGGGCGAGGAGCTTTCCAAGTTCCGGATCGTTGCCGAGGACGGTTTGCAAGCGACCGAGGGCATTGCTGCCGAGATCCGAGGCCTTGAATTGATCCGCATTGCAGGCGGCGACGAGGGCGATGGCACCGTCCTTGTGCGAGCTGAGGATTTCGATGACCTGCGGGCGGAGCTGCGCTGGGATTTTCTGGAGGCCTTGGAGAGCGGCGTTTCCTGCGTCTTGCACGCGTGAGTTGGCGAGGGCGCGGAGCGTGGCCAGGCTCAGCTGTTGGTCCCCGCTTTCGAGAAGCGATGCGAGCGGGACGGGATTGGCGGTTTGCTGGGCGGCGAGGGCATCGAGAGCTGCGACGCGCAGGGAAGCATCCTTCGAATCTAGGGCGATCCTGTGGAGGCGGTCCGCCGTGTTTTTCAAACCGAAGGCGGCGCTGAGTCCGACGCCGCGCTTCAGATCCTCGGCGTTGCCTTGGAGGAGCTGATCGACGGGCTCGGCGATGATGGACTCGATGCGCTCGGGGGCGATGCGGCTTTTGTTGGCGAGCAGGGCGTCGATGATGGCTTGGCTGGTTGCAGGATCTTTGAGCTTGGCACGCAGCATTTCCGCAACGCCGGGTTGATCGATGGCTTGCACGAGCAGCAGGGTTTCCTGCGGGTTCGGCACGCGGTTCGATTTCCCGAGAGCCGCAGCGATGAGCGGTGCGGCTTGCGCGGGCGGCAGGGCGAGCGCACCTAACAGGAAGCTTTCGGCGGGCAGGGCTTTCGCTGCGTCTGTGGCGAGGAAGGCGGCGAGTTCCACAGGGTGGCGCTCGAGCAGGAGACGCACGACGTAGCGCTCGAATTCGCGGTCGTAGGCTTCACGGATGAAGACGATGGAGTCTCCGCGAGTGCCGGGGGCTTTCGGCTCGTTGAGGGCTGTGAGTTCGTGGTCGAGCAGGGCGAGGAAAAGCCGGTTCTTGTCCGCTGTTTTCCCGAGCCAATAGCCGATGCTGGTGATGGCCTCGCGGCGGACGTTTTTATCCGGGTCTTTGCGAAGGCGGATGAGGATGGGGGAAAAAGCTTCCGCTTCTGTTAGAGCGCGCGCGGTCTCGCGGCGCACGTGCTTGTCAGGTGAGGCGGCGGATGTTTCGAGGCGAGCCAAATCCGGCGTGTGGGCCATCAGCGCCGGGACGAGGGTGAGGTCTTTGGCGGTGACCTTGCGGTCGGCGAGGGTTTGCGCGGCGATGTGGGTCTGCGCGAGCGAGGGGGATTTCAGGAGCATTTCCAAGGCGGCAGCGTCGAGCTTGGTGAAATCCGGCACCTCGAATTTTTTCTGCTCCTGGTGTTTGATGCGCCAGATGCGGCCACGGAGCTTGTCGCGATCCGGATGGGCGCGCGGCACCTCGTTGTGGCTGATGATTTTGTTATACCAATCGACGATGTAAACGCATCCGTCCGGGCCTAGAGTCATCGCGACGGGGCGGAACCACGGATCGTCGCAGGTGAGGAAGTCCGCGATTTTGTCGAACTGCCAGTCGGTGAGGTTGTGGTCGGGCGAGGGTTGGTCGCGTTGCATCACGGCGGTGTTGATGCGGCAGGTGATCGGGTTGGCGACGAGCATGAGGTTGCCGTAAGGCGCGGGGTAGGCGCCCTCGGCATCGGTGAGGGCGAGGCCGCTGAGGCCGGTGCCGCCGAAGCGTTGTTTCACGAAAGTGGCGGGGAACTCCGGTGCGTAGCTTTTCCACTGAGCGTTCGAGCAGCCGGGGTAGTTGCCGTATTCGTGGAAGGGCATGACGCCGTAGCCGAAGTCGTTGGCTTCCTGAATGAAGGTTTCGCCGTTGCGATCCATGGCGAGCCCCCAGATGTTGCAGGGGCCGTTGGAAGTGATCTCGAACTCGCTGCCATCCGGGCGAAAGCGCGCCATGCGGGTTTGGTCGAACTGGATGGCGCTCTCCGCAGGATCCTGCGGGCGTTTCACCTTGCTGTAGTTGAAAGCGCCCTGCGCCATCCAGATCCAGCCGCCGGGGGCGCGGGTGAATTGGTGGGGAAAGAGGTGCGAGTCTTGCACGCCGAAGCCTTCGAGGATGACCTCGCGCTTGTCGGAGACGTGGTCGCCATCGGTATCGGTGAGCAAAACGATGTCGCGTCCGTGCTGGGCGTAGCACTTCGAGCCATCGCCCCATGGCAGAATCCCCAGCGGGATGGCGAGGCCGTCCGCGAAAACATGATCGGACTTGAGGCCGGCGGCGGGGATGGGTTTTCCGAAAACGGACTCGCGGT
>JAYTOE010000210.1:0-15949 GCA_043747935.1 Akkermansiaceae bacterium | reverse complement strand
AGGCGACGGCCTCACCACCGCCTTGGAATACGTAGGCGGCACCAACCCCACCGTATCCGACGCCCACCTCTACCCGCCCACCTGGATCAGCGTGGAGCGAAGCCTCCGCTACGATTTCGACGACTACGGCCTAGCCTACCCCACCGCCCCCAAGAATCTCACCACCACCGCCACATGGCCGGGAGCCGTCCCTACTAACGAAGACCCGCTCAGTGTGATGATCCCCTTCGCCGACCTCGGCAGTATCATCGCCCAACGGCAACCCTTCCCCGCATCCTTCCCGCCCAACAAACTCAGCCCCGATCTTGAGGCCGGGGGCGATGCCGCCACCATCCCGACCCCGCCCTGCCACCACGCCTCTCTAAGCCATCGGCGCATCATCGTGAAAGTGGCGGCCGCCACCCCGGCACCCCGCGAGTTCAAAGCCATCCTCCTCACCGAGCGAACCATCAACGGCTTACCACAGCCCGACGAAGCCGAAACACTAACCCTGACCGTCCCGCCCAACGCCACCCAATCCTACCCCCACGACCTCATCCCCACCTTCACCAGCGGCGGCACGGGAAATGGGGCGTATTCGGAGACTGTAAAACACCGCATTTTTCCTACCGAAATTGATTTTATCATGCCCGACTCTGATGATTGGTCTGTAGTTACGCCAGAGAACAGAGTCGTTATGCGTGATGAAAAGGTAAAAATCCGTATCAGAATCAAGGGTATTAGCTTATTCGCACATCAAATGGAAACCACCGGCCTCGAAGGGCTTCATCTCAAAACCAATTTTACAAGAGCGGGATTTCCGGATGTTTTAATGCCATTCAACCATAGGTTATGCCAAGTTCTTCCCGGAAATAATCAGACCGAAATCAGATTCGAGCTTTCGAGAAACGACATGCGCTCGCTGGGATTGTTGCCCCGTGCTGATGGCATCGATCTTTCCAATTACTCGACGCTGGATTACGTCTCTGGTGCGCCTTCCAACTTCGATGACAGTCAGACTTTTATAGATTCTATGATCGATGGATTAAGGGGCTTCCCGACTGGATACTCCAATAACAAGCAGAACGTGAATCTAGCTTCAAATCCACCACAGTCAGCGCCCCATCAGACGTTCATGCAAGCGGCGGGAAGCGAAGTCCTGACGGCACGTGTTGGCTCACTCAAAAAATTGGGGCTTGTAATGAATCAAGGAGAAGTATTTTATTTCTCGGGTCATGGTCATCCTGGGCGACGCGAAACAGGAGGCGCGATATTCGAACTTGCCGCAGGCCAAGGCGTAAATGCCTCGCAACTCAAGGCATATTGGAACGAGGATCTCCATGTGGCAATTATCTCAGGTTGTTCAGCGGTCAATATAAACAACTGGAATCCAGATTCTGGAACGTATTTACCTCCTTTGACAGGACCGAGCGCGGGATACTATTCGGGAGAATCCATGAATGCAGCAGGACCGCGATTTATCCTTGGCTACGGAAGTTCAGCCCCTACTGACGCTCAGAATTCAGATTTAATCGCGAGTTCATTCGTCGGATTATACATCCAGAATCCCGCCGATACGTTTAGTGCGTGGAGACAGGCTAACGACAACTCCAACGGTAGGAATGCCACTGCGATTGAAAAGAATTCACGTTTTGGTCATTTTGAAGCCATTACAGTAGCAGGGCTGCCAGTGGACTACATATGGAAAATTAAACCTCATGCAGATTGGTAATATGGAAAAAATAATACAGTATCTAAGTGTCTTTTTTAACCTAACTTTTTTTTCTCATGCACAGTTACCCTCAGACCCGGAAGCATTTGCAAGATTTTTGTTTAAGGGGGGGTATGAATATGATTATGAAGAGATAAAAAGCGTTCTTTCGAATGGCAACTGGACGTCAGACCAAAAAGCAATACTAGAAGTCCAAATGCTCGCCAGCATGCAAAACAATGGCAGGCTGGAAGAAGCTATTCAAGCCGCTTCAAAATACATCTCGACAGGAAATGTCGAATGGGCGGTTAATTTTTTGACCATGCAAAGAGGGTTTCTCCGAATGTTGAATTCCCAGTTTGAGGAGGGGAATGAGGATCTAGAAACCGCTTTGGAAAGCGGATTTCTTAATGATATAGATAATGTGAGTGACATCTTATTGGATGGAATCCGGTACCGGAATAAGAATTTGAGTGTCTACCTTAATGATGCAGCCAGACAAAGTATTGGGTATTACTATCTTGACCGCTTGGCAACTGGAAGTAATCCACAGGATGCATATAAAAACTTTATTGAGATTAAATCAAAAAATATAAGAGAAGAAAGCATTGAGCAAATAGCGCATCGCCTAGGAGATACTTATCCAGAATTTACCGAATCCGTCAAAGATATCAAGCCGAAACCTAATCTAGACGGAAATCTTTACCCTCACAAAAGCCGAACCAATAAGCCTAAAAACTTTACAACTAATTATAATACTAAAGAAATTAATAAAGAAAAATTATTATCAGAAAAAAAACATCAACCTTCGATCTCGATTGTAATGGTGATTGGCGCGCTAACATTTACGGCTTTTGGCTGGATTTTACGAGGTCTCGTAGTGAGTGGTAAGACAAAAAAATAATCATCGTAGTTGCCGCAGCGTTAGCGTCCTAAATTCATCTCCTTGGCGTTGCTGCGGTGGGCCGTCGGGCGGTCAGGCGATTTGTTCGGTTTCTGCATTAGCTAGCGAAGTGCCAATGGAGCATTTTGCCATACGGCACGCGAAGCGGTGAAATAATGCGCCAAGATGTATTTGTCGGGCTGACGTTCTTCGTCCCCAGTAAGAAATTGGTGTGCGGAGTACAAAAGTCTGAGATAGGAAGCCACGCGCGGAGTTTAATATTTTAAGCCTTCAATCGCCGGACGGAGTCGCTAGCCTGTTGCCGCGATGAGCGAGAAGGAATTTCATTATCAGGATCCGTTCCCACTGGGTGCGGATGAGACGGAGTATGAGTGCATCCGCGAGGGAGGCGTGGAGGTCGTGGAATTCGAGGGGAAGGAAATCCTTAAAGTCGATCCCGAGGCGCTCACTTTCCTCGCCGCCGAGGCGATACGGGCGATCAATTTCACCCTACGCGCCAGCCACCTCGCGCAGGTCGCCGCGATCCTCGATGATCCGGAGGCCTCGCAGAACGACCGCATGGTTGCGCTGATGCTGCTCAAGAACGCGGAGATCGCCGCGCACGGCATTTTGCCCGCCTGCCAGGACACCGGCACCGCCACCGTGATCGGTAAAAAAGGCCAGGATGTCTGGACGGATGTGAACGACGCCGAGTTCCTTTCCAAGGGCATCCACCAAACCTACACCAAGGAGAACCTCCGCTACTCGCAGACCGCGCCGCTGACGATGTATGACGAGGTGAACACCAAGACCAATCTCCCCGCGCAGATCGATCTCTACGCGACCGGCGGCAACGAATACAAATTCCTCTTCGTGAGCAAGGGCGGCGGCTCGGCGAACAAGACCTTCCTCTATCAGGAAACGAAAGCGCTGCTGAACCCGAAGCGGCTCAAGGAATTCTGCGTCGAGAAAATGAAATCCCTCGGCACCGCGGCCTGCCCGCCCTACCACCTCGGTTTCGTAATCGGCGGCACATCGGCGGAGAATAACCTCAAGACCGTGAAAATGGCCACCACCCGCTACTACGATTCGCTGCCGACCTCCGGCAACGAGCACGGCAGGGCGTTCCGCGACCTTGAGCTTGAGAAGGAGTTGTTAGGCCTGGCGCGAGAGATCGGGATCGGCGCGCAGTTCGGCGGGAAATATTTCGCGCTCGATGTCCGCGTGATCCGCCTGCCACGCCATGGTGCCTCGTGCCCGGTCGGCATCGGCGTCTCCTGCTCCGCCGACCGGCAGGCGAAGGCGAAGATCACACGGAAGGGAATTTTCCTGGAGAAACTGGAGAAGAATCCCGGCCGTTTCATCCCGGAGAAATACCGCGATTGGAAATTCAAGGGCGTGGCCATCAACCTCGACCAAGGTATTGAGAAGACGCTCGAGACGCTTTCCAAGTATCCCGTCACCACCGCCCTTTCGCTCAGCGGAACGATCATCGTTGCCCGCGATTCTGCACACGCGAAGCTCAAGGAAATCCTCGATGAAACCGGCGACCTGCCCGATTATTTCAAGAAGTATCCCGTCTATTATGCCGGCCCCGCGAAAACCCCGGCGGGGATGCCCTCCGGTTCCTTCGGCCCCACCACGGCGGGGCGGATGGACGGATACGTCGATCTCTTCCAATCCCACGGCGCGTCCATGGTCATGCTCGCCAAAGGCAACCGCTCTCAGCAGGTCACCGACGCCTGCAAGAAACACGGAGGATTCTATCTAGGCTCCGCGGGCGGCCCGGCGGCCTTGCTGGCGCAGGAGCACATCCGCTCCCAGGAGGTCGTGGCCTTCCCCGAACTCGGCATGGAGGCAGTCTGGAAAATCACCGTCGAGAATTTCCCCGCCTTCATCCTCGTGGACAACAAAGGCAACGATTTCTTCCGCACGATCAACCAGTGCCCGGTGTGCTGAGGTAGTTCGTATCGTGGGGGCGATCTTCGGTCGCCCCCTGATAACTCAGGAAAGCGCATGTCAAAAGCGGCAACCAGTCACGCGTGGTCATGACGATGAAACCCAGCGTGTGTTCCGGTTCACCATACCATTTCTGGTGCCTTCATTGTTTCACCATGATCAGCCCGGCCTCCACCGGGCTGCCCTCGCCGCGGCGGTAGCGCACTTTGACAACCGAGCCAGGGGGGCGACGTTTGAACGCGGCAAACTTCTCCGGTTTCATGGTTTTGAGGGGGTGGCCTTCGATCTCCAGCAGTTCATCTCCGGCACGCATCCCGGCTTTGTCTGCCGGACCGTCCGGCACGACACTGAGAATCTTGTAATCCGGATCTAGGTAAATGCCTGCAGTGGAGGTGCGTGTGATTTCCTGCACGGTGCCTAGAGGTTTGATGCGGAGTTCGCCTGCGGCAAAACGGAAGGTCAGGCTTCCCGTCGATATGAACCTCCAACATCAATCCCAAAAGGGTGGACTCAAGCGGAATGGTTACACTTTCCGCAGCTACCGGCATGCCTGACTTCCGCAGTCGATGCTGGCTGCGTTCGCTCATCTCATCGTCATTTCATGGGCTGGGGCGGATTCTGATCCGCCCCTCCATGCCACTCAATCCTTGAACAGATTGTTCATGCTCGCGAAGAAATCATCGAGGTCATCGCCGGACATCTCCGTGTTCTGGATTTCATCGAAGGTTCTGTAATCGATATATTTGTCGTCGAGCTCGGGGATGAAGGAGGAGGGCTGGCAGCCGGTTTTCTGACCCCATTTCATGCGTACGGTGCAATAGGTGAGGGTGAGGGATTCCTGGGCGCGGGTGATGCCGACATAGAGGAGGCGGCGTTCCTCGTCCTTGGTGCCCTCGACGATCGAGCGGCTGTGCGGGAGGAAACCTTCCTCCAGCCCGACGAGATAGACGATGGGAAATTCGAGGCCTTTCGAGGCGTGGAGGGTGATGAGGGTGGCGCCTTTCTTTTTCTCCAAGTCGTCGTCCTCGCGGTCGGAGGCGAGGGCGCTGTCGTCGAGGAAGGATTGGAGCTTTTTGCCCTTGGCGATGTGATCGCGGAGGGAGGCGATGAGGGAGTTGATGGCCTCGCCGCGCTGCTGGCGCTCGGAGTCGTTCTTGCAGCCGCGCTCGATCCACGGGAGGTATTCGATTTCCCGGAGCAGTTCGGCGAGGACGTCGGCGGGGTTTTCCCTGGCGATGTCGATGCGGTTCTTGGCGGCGGAGATGAGGGCGACGAAGTCCTCGATGGCGGCGCGGGACTTCGGGCCGATCGTGGTGGTGAAAAAGGGATCGCAGAGCGCCTGCCAGACGGAGTGGCCTTTTTCCCTGCTCCAATCGGTGGCGAGGATGGCGGAGGCTTGGCCGATGCCGCGGTTGGGGGCGTTGAGGATGCGGAGCAGGGGCACGTCGTTTTCCTGCGAGACGAGCAGGGAGGTGTAGGCGAGCACGTCGCGGATCTCGCGGCGGTCGTAGAAGGATTGCGCACCGACCATGCGGTAGGGGATTTTCCGATCGCGGAGGGCGAGCTCGAGCTTGCGGGACTGGCCGTTGGTGCGGAACAGGATGGCGAAGTCCTCCCACTCGCGGCCGTGTGCCGTTTTTTCGCCCACCATCTCGTCGGCGATGAAGTCCGCCTCCTCGTCATCGCCGGGCATGGCGACGATGCGGACGTTCTCGCCCGCGCCGCGCGTGGAGCGTAGGATTTTTTCACGGCGGCCGATGTTGTGCTTGATGAGCGAGTTCGCGGTGTGGAGGACGGCCTCGGTGGAGCGGTAGTTTTCCTCTAGGCGGATGATTTTCGGGTTCGGGAAAAAGCGCTCGAACTCGAGGATGTTCGCCACCTCCGCGCCGCGCCAGCCGTAGATGGACTGGTCGTCATCGCCGACGACGCAAACGTGATAGGGTTCGCCGACAAGCTGCTGAAGCAGGCGCATCTGGAGCGAGTTCGTGTCCTGGAACTCATCCACCGTGACGCGGGTAAACTGTTTGCGGAAATGGTCTCGCACATCCTCGTGCTCGCGCAGCACCTGCTCGGCGAGGACGAGGAGATCGTCGAAATCCACGGCGTTCTGGGCGCGGAGCTCGTTCTGATAGGCGACGGCGAGTTGCGCGAAGTAATCGTCCTGGAGATCTTGGACATCGATGCCCTTGTTCTTCGCCTTGGAGATTTCCGAAAGGACGGTCTCGGCCTTCACCTTCTCATCGGTGCCGCCCTTGCGGACGAGGAGCTGTTTCATGATGCCGACCTGATCCGAGTAGGCGGTGATGGAGAAATTCTTCTTATATCCGAGCCGGTCGATGCCACCGCGCAGGAGGCGGACGCAGAGGGAGTGGAAGGTGCAGACGGTCATCTCGGAAGCCGACTTTTTCGAGATCATTCCGCCGATGCGCTCCCGCATCTCGGCGGCGGCCTTGTTGGTGAAAGTGACGGCGAGGATTTCCGAAGCGGGGACTTTCCGCTCCAGCATGTGGGCGATGCGGCAAGTGACCGTGCGCGTCTTGCCCGTGCCTGCTCCCGCGAGGATCATGACCGGGCCGTCCTGGGCGGCGACCGCTTCGCGCTGGGCGTGGTTGAGGGATTCGAAGGCGAAGTCGTTAGCCATGGGCGCGGCCAATCAATAGGGGGGCGCGGCGTTTGGCAATCGTTTCGCGGAGAATCGAAGAACAAGCCGTGCGGATGGCTTCCCTGCATTTACGAACGCCGATTTTGTGAACGCATTCGTCCTGCTTGTTGAGGTGTTAGGGCTTGCGATTCGGGGGGCGATCCGGCGATGTTTCCGGCCTATGCATTTGTGGTCGAAACTTTCAGGGGCGAAATGGGCGGATGCTTGGGAGGAGCGTTTTGCGGGGAATCCGAATTTCGTGATCGAGTATGTGAAGGGCGGGAAGTCGGTGCGGATCCAGGTTTACTGCGCCAGCAAGGCCGAGGCGGATGCGATTTTCGATCAGTTCGGCGGAGCGGTTCGGAAAATGAAGGACGCGGAATGGAACAAGGCACCCGAGCCGCCGAGGCCGCTCAAGGTGCGCGACGCTTTCCTCGTGACGGCCGAGACGGATCCGAAAAAGCTCGTCGCCCTGCGCAAGGAACATGGCAAGCGCGAGATCATCATCATTCCGCCCGAGATGGCGTTCGGAACGGGGGATCACGCCACCACATCGACCTGCCTGAGGTTTATCGTGGACATCGCCCGAGAGCGGAAAGGGGCGCAATGGACGGTCGCCGATCTCGGGACGGGGACGGGTTTGCTCGCCATCGCGGCCGCAAAGCTCGGCGCGTGCGAGGTCTGGGGCTGTGATTACGACCCCTTCGCCGTCGCCGCGGCGAAGCGCAACGCGGATCGCAACGAAACGCCGGATGTGGTGATGGTCGAGCAGGACGTGCTCAAGTGGAAGCCGCGGAAGAAAGGCTACGACGTGGTGCTCGCGAACTTATTCTCCACCATCCTGATCGAAGCCTGGCCGGTCATCGCGAAATCGATGGGTAAGCGCTGTGATCTGGTCGTTTCTGGAATCCTAGCGACGCAAGCATGGGAAGTCTTCGAGGCTGCCGCGAAACAGGGCATCGGTTTCACGAAGGTGGTGAAAAAAGGCAAATGGGTCACCGCGCGGGGCGGGTGGTTCGATGATCTCGGAGCCTTGTCGGAATCCACCAAGTAATCCCGTAGTCGGGTATTTTATTCAGAGGAACACTCACCGGTTTTCGTCACCGAAAAAACTCATAAAAATTCCAAACGATGCTGTCTACTTTCTGGTGAGATTAGACGTTGGAAGCTCAAGTGTCTTCATCTCGGAAGGCTCCAAGGCCCGGTTGAACACGGCGATCCCTCCAAGCGTTCCGGCAAACCAATTGCATTTCTTGCCGTGAAGCTCATCGCTAACGCCCACTTTGAATCCGGAACCTTTTTCGCCAGCATTGTAAACTCCGTTTGTAAACTTATAGGGATTGTATCCTTCATGTTCCTCACACACGCCGTTGTAGTAAGCCCGAATTTCTTTTCCGTCGTAGGTGTAACCCACGCTTACCCATTCATTGTAAAGTACGCTGGATTCTGACTGAGCCACATCATAACACCATTTGAAACCGGGTGTGGGGCCACCCACATCGGATACGTGACCCGAGACCTTGTCTGGAATTTGCTCATTGGGATGGTTCTTGTTCACTTTGAGATTTAGAAACAAGCAATACTGCCGCTGGTTTCTTGGCTCATCCCATACCCCTGCAATTGCTTCGCAACGTTCTGGAGTGAGCGTCTTTTTCTCGCGTTTGACCCAAGCAAGAACACTGAGTTGCGCGTCCTTGCCGTGAATGTCCAGAAACCCTAGCTTCTCACGAGGAAGCAGCAGCCATTGGCCTTCACGGATCTGCGCCGCATATTTGCCGAATGGCGCGCCATCCTCTGGAACGATTCTAGCTACCTTTCCCGCCTGTTCTTCAAGCGGGAAAGTGTCTTTTGCAGCAACGGACAAACGCGGTTGACCTGCTTCCTCTTGAAATGTCCAGAAGGCCAACAATCCGGGCGTGTTTGTCACGAGTTTGATTTTATCCTCCGGCTTCTCAGCAGCACGCAGGCCGTGCGAAAGTGCGATCATCGTGGTCACCTTGAGTATCAGAAAGGGTGTGTTTGACATAATCATGTTGTAAATCCAGACGTGTTGCATGATCGGGTTCACGGTTTCGTGAAAGCCTTGTGCTCTGGATTTCCACCAGATATCAGGTAGGCAATGAGATCCCTGAGTTCCTCCGCGTTCATCGCTGCGATCATTCCAGGCGGCATCATGGAGATCTGGGAGTATTCGATTTTCTCCACCTGATCGGCGGGCGCTTTCGAAAGATCCGCGAAGTTGAAGGGGTTCGGTGCAACGGCGACCTCCTTGTCGTTGTGGTAAAGCAGTCGTCCGTAGAGCGAGCCGCCGCCCTTGAGCGTGACGATGCTGGCCATGTATTGCTCGGAAATCGATTCGCTGGGCTCGCAGATCGCCACGAGGATGTCGCGTATCGAGAAACGGTTGCCGACCGAGCCGAGATCGGGGCCGGAGACTCCGCCCGAGCCTTCGAAACGGTGGCAGGCCACGCAGCGCCCGGCGGCGAACATCTTCATCCCGTTCGCGTAATCCCTGCCGCGCAGGTCGGCCTCGAAGAGTTTCATGGCGGTATCGACCTTCCATGCGACCGGCGGCCCCTTGGGAACCGGCAATGAGGAAAGGTCGATCGTCCCTATGTCCTTGAGGAGATGGGAAACGGTGGCGGCCGCCTCGGGTTCCAGATGCTCGATGGCGTCCGCGCGTATCGCCCGGATGTAGCCTGCGAAGCTCCGGCCGCCGTCCGCCATCAGCGAGTCGTTGAGCCAGCCGAAGTAGTATTTCCGGTCTTCCAGCGACCAACCGCTGCGCACGCGCCGCAGGCAATAGGCGTAGTGGATATTGCGGGTGTTGGGTGTGTTGGCCATCATGTTGAGGATGGCATGGCCGTATTCGTGGCGTTCCAGCATTTCCTTGTCGTAGCTCACCGCTGCGGCACGGGTGGATTTCATCAGGGCGATGGTTTTTCCCACGACGGTCGGTGCATCGAGGAAAGAGAGCACACGGCAGAGTTCGGCGTTCACGGTATCGTCATCTGAGGGGTAAAATGGATCGAGTTTTGAGATCGCCGCCGTGGCCTTCTCCGGGGTGGGCTGGCCGAGGCGTGTGAAGCAGAGTGAGTAGGCTCGCAACAGGGCGAGACGATCTTCCTGCCCGAGGCTTGCGAGGGATAATTCCCCGAGCTTGTCGATCACAAGGCCTGAAAGCGATTCCTCGCCGTGGCGGCAAAGCGCGATGATGGCGTAGATCGCGGCGCGGGGATTCGATTCGGCGAATGCCTTTTCTTGCCACAAACCCAAGTCTTGGTTCTCGATGGCGATCCGTGCGGCGTAGCGGATGGTTCGATCGTCATGCGAAAGATATGGCCATGCTTTTTCAATCGCTTCCGCACCGCCGACGCCGCCGTCATGGTATTTCTCCAACGAATGCCGCAGCGCCCGCAGGTCGCTTTTTGCAATGGGCATCTTTGGCTCCGCTTCGGCTTTCTCCCCGATATGGCGGATGCGGTAGAGCTTCGAGGCGGTGGTGCGCCCGCCGGTCACGAAATACATCGCGCCGTCCGGATCGAAGCGCATCGCCGCGATGTTCAACGGGCTGCCGTGGAGAAATTCCTTTTTCGTGCCCGTGTAGCTCGATCCGCTTTCCTCCAGTTTCACCGTGAAGATCGTGCCGAAGGTCCAATCGCAGATGAAGAGCTTGTCTTGGTATGCGGCGGGAAAATGCGAGTGGTGCCCGAAGCTCATGCCGGTGGGCGAGCCCGGCCCCACATCGATCACCGATCCAAGGCTATCGGCGAAGTAATCCGGCCAATTCGCGGAGCTGGAACGCCATCCATACTCACCGCCCGAGACGATGTGGTTCACGCGCGTGGCGCGATACCATGGGCAGCCGACATCGAACTCCATGTCCGAGTCGTAGGTGAAAAGTTCGCCCTCGCGGTTGAGCGCGATGTCCACCGAATTTCGGAATCCGGATGCGATCATTTTCCAATCCGACCCGTCCGGCGAGATCCGGCAGATCCAACCGCCCGGTGCTTTGAGTCCGACGGCATGACCCATGGGATCGGGCAGCGGCGGGAGCAGCGTGTCCTCCTGCCAAATCCGCGGTTGTAGCGAGGTGGTGCCATCCGGTGTCCTCGTGAAATTGCCGCTCACCAGATACAGCCCCTTCCCGTCCGCCGTCTCGATGATGGAATGGGCGGAGTGCTCGTAGCCGTAGTTCAGCCTCTGGAGCAGCTTGAACTCGTCGAAGGTATCGTCGCCGTCCGTGTCGCGGACGCGGTAGAAACCTTTCATGGTGGTCATGTAGAGGCTGTCGAAGGCGTAGTGGAAACCCAGCGCACCGCCGACCTTGCGTTTCCCCCAGTCGATGGGTTCGTAGGGAAATCCCGGCAAGCTCTCGACCTTCGTTTCCGTCGCCCCGTTTCCCGGCAAGGTGACGCGGAAGACTCCCTTGTCATCCTGGTCGGAAACGATGAGCCTCCCTTTGGGATCGAAGGCCATCGCCACCCACGAGCCTTGGGACGCCGGGACTTCGTAAAGGATCTCGGCATCGAACCCTTCCGGCAGCGTGATGCCGGTGTCGGGATCGATACGGAGACCCGTCTCGGCGCCAGCGACAGCGAGTGACGCTATGCATGGGATCAGGAAAGTAAGGGCTCGTTGCATTGCGGGGATCATATCGTCTGACTGGCGCTCCGCAACGCATGGATTGGATCAGAAAATCCCGAGATCGATGTCGTCGGTTCCGGGGCCATCGAAGTGCCGCGCCACGAAATCCCGCCACACCTCGCGGCTTTCCGGGGATAGCGAGGCCGTGATTTTTGCCACGCAATCCGAGCACATCAGCAGCGGCAGCGCCCCCTCGATCAAGGATCCATCCTGGCGGAACTGCGCGGAGATCGCGTAGCCTTCGGCCAGAACAGTCGGGATTCGGCAGGCCACGCAGTGGTCGAGCCGCTTCGCTTGATGATCCAACGCCATCCAGTCGAGTAGGCGCTGTTCCCAGTCGATCTCGCCCTCCAAGAACTCCCGGATCGCCGCCTTCGATTCCTCGCTGAATTTCCCGGAAACCCCGTCACGGCATTCCTCGCAGACGGCGTATTCCATCACGCACTCGTCGCGGTGGTAGTGCTTGTTCACGACCCACGACTCGGAAAACACCAGCGGGTGTGTGCAAACCTTGCAGGTATCGAAAGGCGCATCGGTCTCCACGGACTCGAACCATTTCATCAGCTCCGGCATGGGGAGAGGCTAGCGGTTCCGAGGCCGGATGGCAACCGGTCTATGGCTACACCGGTCTATGGCTTCGCGATCACGCCGCCGATTTCCCGCCACTTCGCCATCGAGCGTTTAAGATGATCCTCCGGAGCGCCGCGCACCTGAAAGCATTGCAGTCCGATGGCTCCCTTGTAGCCGACGGCACCGAGGGATTTCAGGAAAGCGGGCACGTCGAATTTCCCCTCGTCGAGCGGACGGATCAATTCAGGCCAGCCGCCGCTTTGATCCGCGCCGTTGATGGAGACGTAAAAGAGATGCGGCGCGCAGGCTTTCACGATCTCGTCCATGCGCTCGGCGTTGCCCGCCGCGAGCTCGTGGCAGAGGTTGATCGTGAGGCCGACGTTGGGTCGATCCACCTGCTTGACGATGCACAGCGCCTCCTCGGCCGTTTCCACGAAAAAATCCTTGTGCGGATAAAGCGCGATCCGCACCCCTTGGGCGGCCGCCTCGTCGGCGATTTCCCGGACGATACGCACCGCGGCGGTGTCATCGGCAGCCTTTCCCTGCAGTGTAAGCCAGAGATCAACGCCGGTGCCTTTTAGCTGCGGGACGGCTTCCTTGAGTCCCGCTTCGTAGGCGTTCGGTTGATCCACGAAGGAGTGGACGTAGAGGGTGAAAATTTTCAGCCCCTGCTCATCGAAGGCCATTTTCCGCTCGGTGAAATGCCCCGTCCCGGTGCTGCCGATGCCATCGTAACCGAGCTGTTTGAGGAGGGCAGCCTGTTCGGTAGGTGTCTTGTTGCCGAGTCCGTTGTCGAAGGCGAAAAAGGGATTCGCCGTCACTGCTGTGGCCGTGATGAGACTGGTGGCGAGGATGGCAAGGGTGCGGAGTTTCATTTCAGCGTCAACGGGGATGAACAGATGACTCTTTCATATCGCCACGATGGAAGGGTTTGCCGGATGGCCGTGGCCTGTTAGCGTGGGGGAGTGATCGAGGTCGTTTTCAACCGAGGAATCCATCTTCCCGAGCTGGATTTCTGGCTGGATCCTTGGGATGCCAAGGATTCCGCCTTCGTTTCCCACGCCCATGCCGATCACTTCGCGCGGCACGTAAACGCGCTCTGCTCGACGCTGACGGCGAAGCTGCTGCGGGCGCGGTTCAATATGGCGGAGGCGCGGATCGAGGCGGTGGACTTCGGGCAAATGATCGACCGCGACGGCTTTCGGCTGCGTATGCTCCCTGCGGGGCACATCGCCGGTTCCGCGATGCTGCATGTGACCCGGAAAAAGGACGGATCGACCCTGCTCTACACCGGAGATTTCAAGGCGCGGCGCGGGCGCACCACCGAGCCGGTGAATTTCATCCAGGCGGATACCCTGATCATGGAGACAACCTTCGGGCTCCCTCATCTCGTTTTCCCCAGTGCGATGGAAGTCGATGCCGCGGTGCTGCGCTTCGTGCAAGGCGCGCTGGCGGATGGGGAAACGCCCGTCCTGTTCGCTTACTCGCTGGGCAAGGCGCAGGAGGCTCTGGCGCTGCTGGCGGAGAATGGCATTCCCGTGCTTTCCCATCCCAAGGTCGCTGAAATGACGGAAGCCTGCCGCGCGGCGGGGGTCTGGCTGCCGGAGCCGCGGGTTTTCGAGGGGTTCACGCTCGAAGGGCATGTCGTGCTCGCGCCACCGAATGCCGTTTCCGCGAAGCTCCTGCGCGGGCTGAAAAGCAAGCGCACCGCCATGCTCACCGGCTGGGCGCTGCAATCCGGGTCGCTCTACAGGTATCGCGTCGATGAGGTGATCCCGATGTCCGACCACGCCGATCACGCCGGGCTGCTCGAATGCGTCACCCGGGTGCGCCCCAAGCGGGTGCTCACGGTTCATGGCTACGCGAAGGAATTCGCCGCCGAGCTGCGCGCCAAGGGGATGGATGCCTGGTGCGCGATGGGCGGTGATCAGCTCGAGCTATCGCTGGGGAAATCGCAATCCTCGTCGGTCGGCGCAGCCACTCCCCGGCACAGCCGCCCGATCTGCCAGCTCGCCGATTTTTCCGATGTCTGCCGCCTGGTTGGGGAAACCAGCAGCCGCCTCGCGAAGATCGATTACCTGGTGGGCTACCTGCGCGGCCTCAACGGACAAGACCTCGAAACAGCGACCCACTGGCTCACCGGCGAGGCGCTGCCGGCGCGCGCTGGGAGGCGATTTTTGAGTGTTGGAAGCGCTACAATCAAACGGGCGTTGGTATCCGTGCCGGGTGTGAAGTCCGAGCGCTTTCAGGAAATCTCCTCCGTCCAGAATGACATCGCCCGCACGGCAAAAATCCTTTTGCAGGAGTTACAGCTTTCTCCCAAACGAATGGAAATAAATGATTTACGATCTTTTTTCATAGATCTTTATGAAATGGAGGGATCGCTCGAAAAGGTCGAATTTCTATCGAAACGACTGTTTGAGTTACACCCCTCGGAGGGCGAACTTGTAATCAAGTTGTTAACAGGTGACCTCCGGATCGGATTAAAGGATGGCTTGGTTGAGGAGGCCGTTTCACAATCGTTTCAAGCGAACGATTTAGAGTTCGGGCGGGCGTATATGTTTACCGGGGATTTGGGGCAGACGGCGGTTTTGGCGAAGGAGGGCAGGCTGTCCGAGGCAACTCTCACTCCGCTGGTTCCGATCCGCTGCATGCTTGCCTCGCCGCTGGAACGGGACGTATCGGACGATAGGCCGAAGTTCGCGGATCTGCCCTTTTCCCCGCCCTTCTGGCTGGAGCCGAAATACGATGGAATCCGGGCCCAGCTCCACAAGGTCGGCGACGAGGTCGGTTTGTTTTCGCGGGATCTTCGGTCGCTCGACAAGGAGTTCCCGGAGCTGATTCAGGCGGCGGCGGCCTTGGCTGGTGACTTTGTTCTGGATGGAGAACTGATCGCCTACGCGGAGGGGCGGAAGCTGGTTTTCGCTGATCTCCAGAAGCGGCTCGATCGGCGGATGGTGGAGGGCGACCTTTTCATGGAGGCAGCGGAGGGCGTGGCTTCCGTGCCGCTGCGATACGTCGCGTTCGATCTGCTTTGGGTCGATGGGGAGAGCCTGCTGGAGGCGACTTTGAGGGAACGGCGTGAGCGGCTGGAGAAAATCCCGCTGGAGGGGATGTTCAGCTGCATCGAGGTGTTCCGTGCGGACGATGCCGGGGAGGTGGAATCGCTTTTCAAAGCCGCCCTTGAGCAAAATCACGAAGGGCTCATCGCCAAGGATCGCACGAGTGTCTATTCGCCCGGCGAGCGCGGGAAATCATGGATCAAGCTCTACTGTCGTATAAAGTCCTAAGTGGTGGATACGGTGAGGGCATAAACGAGTGTAACTGAAAGTAATGAGAAAGGAACCCTCCTTATCTAAAGCTCTTCCCGTTCCAATTTTTTCACCATTTATTGCTTGCGCCTCGACGACGTGCTCTCTAACAACTTTGGAATGGTAGCAATCCATTTCGCTCCGTTCCTTGCCAGCTCTGCGGCTCTGCGGCTCTGCGGCTCTGCGGCTCTGCGGCTCTGCGGCTCTGCGGCTCTGCGGCTCTGCGGCTCTGCGGCTCTGCGGCTCTG
>JAYTOE010000209.1:0-3396 GCA_043747935.1 Akkermansiaceae bacterium | reverse complement strand
CAACGGTTGGGAATACTCGGCCGATAAAATCTGAGCGCCGGAGTGAGAAAGGGTGGCAGTGGGCGGATTTGAACCGCCGACCAAAGGCTTATGAGTCCTCTGCTCTACCACTGAGCTACACTGCCGTTTCCCTGAGCGCCGTTGGTTCGGCGGGGCGGAATCCTTAGCCGCAAACCCGCCGTTTTGTCAAACGGAAGATTTTGGGAGCAGATGCGAAAACTTCCGAATAAGCTCGGGCGATTTCCGTCCCTAGCCATAAGGTTGGACGGAAACACGCTTCATTATGAAAAGAATATGGGTTTATCAAACGGGGGCCGCATTTCTCATCGCGCTGATCTGCGGATGGGGAGGATACGCGCTGGGTGTCAGGAAAGTGAATCGCGACGTTTCGCCGGTGGCAGGCGGAAGTGCGGCGGAGGATTCCAAGGCGGTGCGGGAGAGGCGCTACAAGGCCTTTGATCTTGCTGCGGTGAAACGGGACATCGATGCGGAGAAAAGCCAGCTCGGACGGTTCAAGGTCGCCCAGGAAAATCTCGATCGATGGGTGGCGAAGGATCCGGTGGGTGCATTGAACTGGCTCGCTTCCCAGCCTCCGAGCTACCGGAAGCAGGAACTCATCCGCCTGGCGCTCAAGCAGTTTTCCGAGACGGACGGCAGGGGCGCGGCGCAATGGGCTCTTGAAAACCTGCAAGGCGCGGAGCTGAACAACGGCCTGATCGCGATTGCCAACGAATGGGCGCTGCAGAACGGCCGCGAGGCCGCGGAATGGTTCCTCGCATTGCCGGAGACGCAGGAACGGGATGCGGCGGTGGAGAACATGATGTTCGTGTGGGCGCAGAATGAGCCAAGCGCCGCGCTGGACTTCGTGGATGGGCGGGGGGATCTCGCGGATTTCGCCTCCACCCTGCGCCGCGCCTCGCTGGCCGGTTGGTCGAAGAGCGATCCGGAAGGCGCGGTGGCGGCGAGCCTTGAAATCAGTAAAAAGCACAACGATCCCGCCCAATTTGCCAACACCCTCGCGAACTGGGCCACTGTCGATTTGGCAAAAAGCTCGGAATGGCTGATCAGGAATGTGGAGCAGGGAACGGCGAGAAACAGTGCGGCGGCGGAGTTAGGGGTGATCTTCGCGCAACAAAGCCCGCAGGACGGGTTGGGATTCCTCGAAAAACTCACCGCTGGTGAGGAAAGGGATACCGCCGGGAATGCCTTTGCCGCAGAGTGGTCCGCAGCCGGTGCCCAGGACACCGCGAAGTGGGCGGCGGAACAGAATACCATCAAGCTCGGTGACGACGCGGCCTATGAGATCTCGATGAATTTTTTTGGAAAAGATCCGGAAGGCTTCGCGAAATGGAAGGCTTCCCTGCCTCCCGGAACTTTGAAAAGCGCGGCGGATCTCGCAGGCAGATTGCCGGAGCAGGAATGAATCCCGCGGAAAACTCCCTGAGAAAAAATTCCTCATATTTCCTCTGAATAGATTCCCACTGGCCGCGTCTGTAATGGTGATCCGCAATTGTGGGTCACAACCAAAATGAAAATAGTAAATGTTCGGTTCGGCGTCGCCCTCGTGGCGATGGTTTCCATGTTCGGCGGTATCTCGGTGGCAAAGGCCGCCGACCTCGATCTGAGAGGATATGGGTCGGTCAGCGAGAGCCCTTATGAGGGTTACGCCTACTACGGCGCGGCGCAGGGCGGTCGTTACCGGAACCTCGGAGCCGGATACTACCGCAGGACAACCATCGGTGTGGACGCGATCCGTAACTACTCCGGTTACCGCTCCGGCAGCATAAGCTTCGAACTCTGGGCGATGCCGTACTACGGCGCGACCAGCGGCACCGTGCTGATGACCACCCATGCAGGCGACGTCTACGGGTTTTCGACGAAGTGGAACGTTTA
Organism: Akkermansiaceae bacterium; assembly: GCA_043747935.1. Classification (GTDB taxonomy): domain Bacteria; phylum Verrucomicrobiota; class Verrucomicrobiia; order Verrucomicrobiales; family Akkermansiaceae; genus Luteolibacter. The sequence continues at coordinate 1,503 of JAYTOE010000209.1, read as the reverse complement.
CCGGACCGGAAACAAAATGGCTTACGACGGTTACGCGTTTCCCGAACTGAATATCTGGGAATACACCAGCCGCGGCTGGGGCTTCCGCGACAACATCGCCTTCAGCCGCAATCGCTGGATGTAATCCCTGCGATTCCCACCCAAAACCTTCCCCTGCGCCATGCGGGGGGAGGTTTTTTCATTTCGGAAATTCAGATCAGCTCCGCCGCTAGGGATTTAGGAGAGAGAACCACGGATGACACAGATGCACACGGATAAGATGAGGTTATCACAGCTTGATGGCTGGAGCAAATCCGCTATCTTTTGCCCATGGCACTTATGAAAACAGACAAAATCATTTCGGTCGAAGACTATCTGTCTGGGGAGTTGATCGCGGAGACGAAGCATGAATACCTCGGTGGGGTGGTGCATGCGATGGCGGGGGCGAAGGTTGGCCACAACAGGGCGGCTGGGAATGTTTTCCGGTTTTTGGGTAATTCTCTCGATGGAAAGCCATGCGAACCATTCAACAGTGATATGAAGGTGCGGATCGAACTGCCGGAGCAGACGCGTTTCTATTATCCGGATGTCATGGTGGTCTGTGATTCGCTGGACGATGACGAGTCTTATCAGGACAAGCCGGTCGTGGTGGTTGAGGTTCTGAGCGAATCGACGAGGCGCGTTGATATGGGTGAGAAACGCGAGGCATACCGGGCGATCTCCACTCTGCGGGTGATGCTCATCGTGGATCCCGAAAGGCCGCATGTGACGGTGGATCGGCGCTGCCCAAACGGCGGCTTCGATACGGAGTTTTATACGGCGTTGGATCAGGTGATTCCGCTGCCAGAAATTTCCGCTGAGTTGCGGATGGCGGATGTGTACGCCGGGATGGAGCTGTGAGGTGGATTATGGAAATCGTTTTCCAGGTTAATAACGTCGATCCGCATTCTCCTCTGCTCTATAAAATCACGATAAGTGGAGCGATCTCCTATATCGGCTGCGCAAATTCCGCTAGGCGACCTAAGTCAGCCTACTCACGAAACCTAGAAAGGATGCTTCAGGGAAAACCCTACCGAAAAAGCAACCCTGATGGCTTCCGGTCAGTGCATCGGCGGATCTTCGAGGCTGCAAAGGCAGGAGAGACAATCGTCATTGCGCTGCTCCGAAATGTTCCCCGTGAAAGCAAGTTTTCCGAAGAACAGGCGGAAATCCTTTGGCACCTCAAGAAGGGCGACAAACTTCTCAATGATCTGCGGCAAACGCGGATTGGCTAGATCAGTTCCGCCGCGATGGGATCGACTAGGAGTCGGCCTAGTTGGGTCAGATGGATGCGTGTTTCGCCGATATGAAGGAGGTTCTCTGCTGCTAAGGTTTTCGCCTTTTCCAATGAAGCGGAATCTAGCAAATCGAGCGGAATGCCTCGGATAGTTCGTAGCCCGAGGGCGATGAGTTCGATGCGGCGCTGGTCAGGGGAGAGGGATTCCGTTTCGTGGATCGCGTGGCCGATGGAGTTGACCTGCCGGA
>JAYTOE010000208.1:0-18749 GCA_043747935.1 Akkermansiaceae bacterium | reverse complement strand
ATCCAGCACCTTGGGTGAGAACATGTACGTCGTCTCGTCCACATTCACCGTCCCGATGATGAACAAATTGGAAGGCAGCCGTAACTTCGGTGCGACACCTGATCGGATTTGCTTGCCCCCGGTTTTATCCTCCTCGGGGCGGTAGAGATCCATGGAATCGCCAGATTCGATGAGCGAGAGCAGATCTGCGAAATAGCGCTCCACATGGGAGAGGTTCATTTCATCGAGAATCAGGAAATGGGGGATCTTTTCCTCCTCCCGCTCGGTGGCTCGCTGGATCAATTCCAGGGCTGGGCGGGTAACATACCGCAACGCGTCCAAGCCGTCCGGATAGCCAAGGATCGCATCGCTACCCGTCCAATCGGCGCCGACCGGAATCACCAGATGCGCATCCGACTCGCCTTCTGCTGCGGGCGTGAGCCAACGGGCGAATGCCTGTGCCAGCTTGGTTTTTCCAGAGCCTGCCAGTCCGGTCAGAATCAGGAAACGTTTTGAGCCGAGTGAGGCAGCGAATCTGCGGAACAACTCGTCCGGCACTTGTAGCTTTACCTCGTCACTCTTGGACAACTCAATGAAGCTGGCCACCATATCGGTTAGGTCGCCGGATGAGTGTTCATCCGCCACTGCCGTATTCAATTCCAGGTTGGGAAGGTAATCAGCAGGATTTGCTGGGGTCTCCTGCAATACGTCCGCAATCTCAAAACCGGTTAAGTTACCGGTCACTGGCTGAAAGAGGGCGTTCAATTCGCTACTGGTGAGACCGAGATCATTCACAAATTTTTCACAGAGGCGTTTGGTCAGTGTAACCGTATCCATAGCAGTTCCCGCTATTTCTTCAATGTCGGTCGCACGGTGATACCAAATTGCAGCATCCAGAATCGAGGGGAGTTTATCTCCGCTCTTGAGTAGAATTTCACTAATTCGGTTGCTGTAGCCCTCTGCTAGTCGTCCGCTCCTTGGCTTTTGACCTACAATTTCAATGATCCCATTCCAACTGGCACCCGATAACGCTGGACCTGTTCCGTTACGCCTCCAATTAGCTCTACGAAACTGCCATGCGGAACCTTTGGAACCGAAAACATCGACAAAGGGGCTATCACGCAATCCTGCAGGTAAATGGCTTGGTTCAGGAGCGCAGGCCGCAATTTCATCCACCGATTTCAGCAAATGCTCATTGGTGCCAGAAAAGGAAACAATCGCAGAATCACTTCTGACGACGGCACGTTTGAAAATTAGAAAGTTGATCAAGCTCTTCGACGCACGCGAATCGCTAAGGCGAACAACAGCGCTTTTGATAATCGGGGCACTTAGAAAAGTAGGCATATGCGTTGTATTCTCGGCGTATTTTGAAGCTCTCGGTTATTTCACGGTCGGCGGGACAAGGTGGCTAGCTTTTCTTTCCCAAACGGAAAGTCAGTTGTAATCATAGAACCTCTGCGTGACCAAATGGAACACGTATTCGTGAGACATGCAGCTACGGTCAGCCACCTGATCTGGAATCGGGTTTGGTTTCACCCAGACATTGTCATTCCGGACGATCCACTCCGCATCCTGTAGGGCGATGGCAAGCCGGTGGGGAAGAAGAAGCAACTGCTTGTTTTTGCATAACTTGCCATCCCCACGCCGATCCTGGGGGCGCATGCCGAAACGGCGGGCACCTTGCTTGGGATCCTTTCCCCGGTGTTCGCCCCTGCCGTTCCAATACGTATCGCCGAGGTTCACCCACAAACTTCCCGTCGTCTGCATCACTTCCCTGACATCGTTGAAGACTTCGACAAGTTTGTTGATGAATTCATAGGGTGTTTGCTCCAGCCCGATCTGCCCTGCGACTCCGTAATCCCGCTGACCGTAGAATGGCGGCGAGGTGACAACGCAATCGGCATACACGCCCGCTTCGCTCAACCACCCCAATACCTCGCGAACATCCCCGCAGAAAATGAGACAGTCCTTGTCCGCATAAAACGCCTTCTTCCGTAGTTCTGGCGATTCAAACAACGTCTGCGGGGTGACGATCGGGTGCTTGGCCAGAGCTTGCTGCTCCTTGGCCGAGATCCCGCGCTTTTTCCGAAGCGACTCTCCGGGATGCATGGACCATTTTTCCTTATAGGTATCGCTTTTGGATTTTGCCGACTCCGTGTTTTCGTCTTTGCCGCGTTTCTTTGCGACGGTTGTCTTCGCAACTGGTTTTGCAGTTGGCTTTTTCTTGGGGGACTTGGAAATCGGCGAAGGTTTTTTCTTGGCGGTCATTAGTCAGGATATTTCGGAACCGTCATCGTGTGATCTTGTTTCAAGCAAGCCTGCCGGGTCCGTGGTGAGCGTGCGCATCTGGCGGATGGCGATGGCGTTGAGTTTGGCGATGCGGTCGCTCTGGGCAAGGCGCATGTGGATGAACTCGGCATTGAGGCTTTCGAGATTGGCGAGGACGAGGAGTTGCTCGATGGCTCCGGTGCGTTCGTTCCACTGCTTGGGAGTCAGGGCGAAGCTGTTCAGGTCGGCCTGCATTTTAATCCCGTCGAATTCGACGGGATTAAAACCGGGGTTGTGGAGTTGTTCCCAGATTCCGAGGAATTCGATAGTGTTGCGGTTGCGGTGCCAGTTCCGGATGAGATCGTCGGTTGCGTCCGGTTTCCGGAAGCGGGCGATGTCCGTGAGGCAAATGTAGTCCTCGTCGTTTTGGGAGACGATGTTCACGACCGTTCCCTGAACCTCGATGTTGGCTTTGACGGTCTTCTTCATGGGTGTGGAGTTTCGGGGGTATGCTTTTGAAAATGTCGCCATGAGATGTAGGAAATCCGAGATGTGGATGTCACGGCCTCTATGCGCGGCCTGCCAGTTTTTTCCGGTGCCTTTTTCGACTAGGATGGGGACGCCGTAGGGGAGGGCTTCCTGAATTGGGATTAAATCGGCCAATTCTCCGAGAAACCCAGCTTCTTGCGGACTTCACCTTGGCCTACAAGGGTTCTGTGAAGCGTGTAATCCCGGGCTTCCCTGCGTAATCTGCCTGCAATGATGGAGGGATGAATCGCGAGGCGTTTGGCTTCCTTCCGGATCTCCACCGCCCGGGAGAGTCTTGAAACAGCCTTCCATTCGCTGCTTGGAATCAGGTTCTCCAAAGCGAATTCGTTGGCCTCCTTTTCCAATTCGGAATTGTCCCCACTTTCGGTGTCATCGAAAAACTCGTTATCCACCTTTCCCAAATGATAGCGCACATGCGCCAATTCGTGGAGGAGAGTGAACCAGAAATTATCCTCGCGGTCGTGCCTCAAGGTCATGCCGATCACAGGCCGGCCCTTCGTCCCTAGAACCGCGGCTCCGTCTAGATAGGTTCTCGGTAGGTGGGAAGCGAACACAACCGCGATTCCGCGCTCCTTGAGAAGCTGCACGGCCATCGATGGTCCTTGGGCGAACTGGCTCATTTTCACCAAGCTTGAAACGAATTCATCGGAAATGTCCTCCTGAGCGTAATCGGGGAGATCCTGTTTTTTTGCTTCGTTCACAATCCGGCATCTCCAAGCCTCCAGGGCAAAATCGTTCAGTGCTGCATCTGGTTTGAAGCCCGCCCGGTTGAATGCGATTTGCGTCTTACTGCGGAAACTCCCGAAGAACTGGTGAAGCATTTCCTCTGCGTGAGCCTTCACTTCCGCCCATGGTTGTTTGGAAAAGCCTTCGAACCAGCACAGATTGTGCATTTCCCGCACGGGATAAAGCTTCGTGTCGATTTTTTCGGGGATCGTTGTCTCAGCTCCCTCCAGCAGGACTTCTGCCGGGATACCCAGGCCTTTGTGGAGTTCCCTCGCCATGGCGAGCGTGAGAGGACGTTTCCCGGAGAGAATTTCGGAAACACGGCTTTTCGTTCCTATGAATGGGACGAGATCCCTTTGCTTCAAACCACCCTGTTCCATTCGGAATTGGATCGCCTCCAAGGGGGTCGGGGGATCAATCAAGACGTTTTTGTCTTCGTATGACTTGATGAGAAGCGCCAGAAGCTCCAGCTCGTTCGCATCATCGGTCTCCGGGATGGGGTTTTTGAGCATGAGTTCGCCGAGACGGTCGAGCGCCGCTGTATGTTCCTCACTGGTCTTGATGATCTTTTTCATGGTGTTGTTTGGGTTGTGGAGGAATCCGAGTTCATTGCAGGTTCCATTTGTCGTATTCGGCGTGGGTTCCGATCCGGTCGATTTTGAGTATTCCTGCCGTGTAATATGCGATTACAACGAGACGGAATCTGTTTCCCCCGATGTTGAAAACCACCCGGTTACCCGAGAGGAAATCAGCGGAGTTGAACCGATCCTTGATGTCTTGGGTTGTTTTCCAGTCCGCACATTCGGCTTCCGCCAACCAAGGCCTGAGGGAAGTGCCCGCCCGGGCGTGCTTCTTGATGAACTTCTCCAGGATCTGCTTACCGACTACCGTCATGCGACGTGGGGGAAGAAAGCATCTTCACAAATCGGTGTCTAGTTAAAGTTCTCATTTCTGGAACTAATTGCGAAAATCGAACATTATCATGATTTTCACCTTGTAGGCGCTTCCGATCGCTGCTACGTTTCCCTCGGGAAACAAAAAAGAGGGGCAACGCGTCAACGTCACCCCTCTTTGGAATTTCTTGAATTTGATCTGGTGAGACTTCTTCAAGCTGTCTGTCTAAGGACTGCTTTGTTTATCCCACGGTTGGGAAGGAGTCAAGCTGGATCGCAATCCAGACAAACTAATGCAAAGCATCATAACTAGAAAAAGCGTTCGGAAGATTCCTTCCGCGCTCACAGCGTCAGGAGCCGTGAACTCACGGCTCATCGTCCCAGCGGATCGTAATTTTGAATCGTTGGAAAAATACGGACTCAAAGCCCTGCTTCAGCCAGGGGATCAAATCCTTCCCAAAGGAATGGGATCGGCCACTCGCCGAAACCTTTTCGGACGGGAGATCATTCATCGTGATCTGCCCAAGGTTTGGCACCATTATTCAAGGCTCTGGGGTCGGAACCAGTTCTGTGGCCGGGGTGAAACGGAATGGGTTGAGGACTACATCTATTACCAGAAGCCGCGGTATCCTCGTACCGTTCTTCCTCCCCAGAACATCGAGATCGCTCTTATCAAAAATGAAGGAGGCGAGTTGTTCTTCGCTTCCGATGTTCTGTATCATTGCGAAGAAGAACGATGGATCACGGCGGCAAATCTGTTTCTGGAGATCTTTGGCTTCGTTGCTGTAGTTGAGCCTTCGGACATCAATCTTGAACTGACAGTTAGCCGAAGGGTAACCTGGAGGCTTCTTCCTCCAGGAACTACTCTCTCGTCAACGGAAGTGCGCGAGAAAGTTGCCAGCCTGAAGGATCCAACCCACAGACAGCGTGCGGAGAGAAGTCTTCAAAAAATCCAACAGTACGGTGTGGCACAACTGATCGTCGGCGAAGGCGGATTCGATAACTACGTGGCGTTTCGCTTTCCGAACCGAGGCTTCACCGTTTTGGAAAGCATTCAGCCAAACAATGCGACCTATATTCTGGGGGATGACTGGGAAAAAATTTCTCAGATGAGCAAATTGGAAATTCTCGAAGGTGATTTGCATCTCGCCAGAATCGTCCATGGAAATTCATGGGAGCGTCAGCTTGACGACTGGTTTTTGAGGCATGCCGCATAAAACATAAGATGCTATTCAAGGGCATCCCCAGATCGGCTGGGGGTGCCCTTTGTGCTTTTCAATGCGCCGCCAGCCAGTTTTTCCCGGTGCCGTGCTCGACGAGGATGGGGACGCCGTGAGGGAGCGGGAGGGCGGTTTCCATGATGTGGAGGATTTTTGGGACGAGCTCGGTTTCCTCGGCGGGGTGGAGGTCGAAGACGAGTTCGTCGTGGACCTGGAGGAGCATTTTTGTTTGGTACGGCTTTCGCCGTAGGAGCTCGTCGATGCGGATCATGGCGATCTTGATCATGTCGGCGGCGGTGCCCTGGATGGGCATGTTGATGGAGGCGCGCTCGGCGTTCTGGCGGAGGCCGGCGTTGGAGGAGGAGAGGTCGGGGTAATGGCGGCGGCGGCCGGAGAGGGTTTCGGCGTAGCCTTTTTCGCGGGACTCCTGGATGGTGCGATCCATGTATTCCTTGATGGCGGGGTATTCGCGGAAGTAGGCGTCGATGAGCTCGGCGGCTTCGGCGCGGGGGATGGCGAGGCGCTGGGAGAGGCCGAAGGCGGAGATGCCGTAGATGATGCCGAAGTTCACCATTTTCGCACCGGAGCGCATCTCGCGGGTGACTTCCTCTGGGGTGACGCTGTGGACTTTCGCGGCGGTGATGGTGTGGATGTCGGCACCGTCCTGGAAGGCGGAGATCATGGTGGGATCACAAGCGAGGGCGGCCATGACACGGAGCTCGATCTGGGAGTAATCGCATGAAAGCAGGGTGAAGCCGGGGCGCGGGACGAAGGCTTGGCGGATCTTGCGGCCGGACTCGGAACGGACGGGGATGTTCTGGAGGTTCGGATCCGAGGAGGCGAGGCGGCCGGTGGCGGCGAGGAGCTGGTGGTAGTGGGTGTGGATGCGCCCGGTCTCCGGGGCGATGTGGTTCGGCAACGCGTCGAGGTAGGTGGATTTGAGTTTCGTGGCTTCGCGCCAAGCGAGGATATCCTCGATGATGGGGTGGATGCCGAGGAGGGTGGAGAGCGTCTGCTCATCGGTTTTGTATTGGCCGGTGGCGGTTTTCTTGGGCTTATCTAACAGCTTGAGGTGCTCGAAGAGGATCTGGCCGAGCTGCTTGGGGGAGGCGAGGTTAAAGGGGGTGCCGGCGTGGGCTTCGATGGATTTCGCGAGCTGGTCGATGCTTTGCTGGAGATTTACGCCGATGCTGACGAGGGCGGAGGTGTCGATGGCGATGCCTTCCATTTCCATGCGGACGAGGACGGGAAGGAGCGGAGCTTCGATTTCGTGGAAGACTTTTTCCATGCCGGATTCCTTGAGGAGCGGGCGGAGTTTTGCGGCGAGCTGGAAGGTGACGTCGGCGTCCTCGGCGGCGTATTCGGCGAGGGTTTCCAAGGGGATGGAAAGCATGTCCAAATCCTTCGACTTGGTGGTTTGCTTTTCGGCGAAGGCGAAGAGGTCGTCGGATGGTTGATTGACGATTGATGATTGATGATTGGCGATTTCCGATAGCTTGACCGGCGTGTAGCCGAGGAGGATTTCGGAAAGGTAATCCATGCCGTGGCGGCGCTCGGGGGCGACGAGGATATCGGCGAGCATGGTGTCGAAGAACGGGCCGGCGACGTGGATGCCGTGGGAGTGAAGGACGGAAAGGTCGTATTTGAGGTTGTGGCCGATTTTTTCGGAAGGACTCAGCAAGATGGATTTCAGATTGCTGATTGTGGATTGCTGATTGTCGATGGGCAGATACCAGCCTTCGTGGGCTTTCCATGAGAAAGCAACGCCGAGAAGTTTCGCGGAGTGGCGGTCGAGGGACGTGGTCTCGATGTCGAAGCAGAACGAGGGCTGGGCGTGGAGGGCGGTGAAGAGCTGGTCTTGGAGGGATTTCGTGTCGGCTAGGTGGTAGGTGTGTTCGACTTCTTTGATGGTTTTGAAGGTGTCGAAGAGGGTTTTTGACTCGGGTTGTGTTTGGGCTGGGCGGATGAAATCCGCCGCCACGGGCGCGGTTTCGCCGAAGAGGCGTTTCGTGAGGGTGCGGAACTCGAAGTCGGTGAAGAGCTGTTTCACGGCCTCGTCGTCACGGGGGCTGAGGACAAGATCGTCCCATGAGACTTCGAGAGGGCAGTCGATGATGATGGTGGCTAGTTCCTTGGAAAGCAGGGCCTTGTCGGCGTTCGCCTCGATGGATTCTTTCTGTTTGCCTTTGAGGGAAGCGGTGTGGGCGAGGAGGTTCTCGATGGAGCCGAACTCCTCGATGAGTTTCTGAGCGGTCTTCGGGCCGATGCCGGGGACGCCGGGGATGTTGTCGGAGGCGTCGCCCATCAGTCCGAGGAGATCGATGATCTGGTGCGGCTCGGCGACGCCCCAGATTTCCGGGAGCTGTTTCAGGCCGATGATTTCATGGTCGTTGCCCTTGCGGCCGGGCTTCCACATGAAGGTGGTGGGGGAAAGGAGCTGGGCGAAATCCTTGTCGGGGGTGACCATGTAGGACTCGAAGCCTGCGGGCTCGGCGCGTTTCACGAGGGTGCCGATGAGGTCGTCCGCCTCGAAGCCGTCGATCTCCAGGACGGGGATGTGGAAGGCGCGGCAGAGGGCTTTCACATGGGGGATGGAGGCGGCGAGCTCCTCGGGCATCTCGTCGCGCTGGGCCTTGTAGGCGGGGTAGCGGATGTGGCGCGGGGTCGGCGCGGAGGTGTCGAAGGCGACGCCGATGTGGGTGGGCTTCTCCTTTTCCAGGATGGCGAGCAGGGTATTGATGAAACCGTAGAGCGCGGAGGTGTTGACGCCCTTGGAGTTGCGGATGGGAGCCTGGATGAAGGCGAAGTGGGCGCGGTAAATGAGGGCCATGCCGTCGAGCAGGAAAAGGCGGTGCATGGGGGAAACTTTAAATTTTAAACCTTAAACCCCAAGGGGGAAATTTCACTTCCGCTGCCTGAAAGGCGATGGCGTCCGGCCGCGTAACATGCGCACACTATGTGCATCTAACGCGTTGCGGTTCGATTGCGCACAGGTAAGATTCCCCGAACGCATGAAAAAATTCTCCACGATACCGCTCTACCCGTTTGCCGCACTCGCCGTGTTGCTGGCAACCGGGTGCAAGGAAAAGACCGTTGTTTTCCTCAACGAATCGGAAGCCGTGGCGGAAACGCCGGTTGCACAGGCCAAAGGTGTGCTGCCGGAGAAGGTTTCGTTCAACGAGCACATCCAGCCCATCCTCTCGGAGTATTGCTACCACTGCCATGGCCCGGACAGCGGCACGCGCAGACCCGACAAGGAGCCGCTGCGGCTCGACATCGAGGCGGACGCCTTCAAGATCCGGGATTTCGGCGCGTCGGTGATCATCAAGGGCAAGCCCGCGGAATCCGAGCTGATCAAGCTGATCAAATCCAAGGACAAGGACGAGGTCATGCCGCCGCCGGAGAGCCATAAGACGATGGGCGCCCGGGAGATCGCACTGCTTGAGAAATGGGTGGAGCAAGGCGCGGAATACGAAGGCCACTGGTCTTATGAGGCGGTGAGCCGCCCGGAGGCACCGAAGAATAAGTGGTCGGACAAACCGGTCGATGCCTTCGTTTTCGAAAAACTCGCGGAAGCAGGGCTGGAGCCGAATCCCTCCGAGGACGCGCGTAGATTTCACCGCAGGCTGTCGCTGGATCTGACCGGACTGCCGCCTGAGCCCGCCGAGACCGACACCTTCGCGGCCGCCTACGAAAAGGATGCCGAGGCCGCCGTTTCCGCCGAGGCCGACCGCATGCTCGCCTCGATCCCGAGCGCGGAGCACTTCGCGCGGCATTGGCTCGACGCCGCTCGCTACGCCGACACGCACGGCATCCACATCGACAACTTCCGCTCCATTTGGCCATACCGGGATTGGGTGGTGCAGGCTTTCCACAAGAACATGAAGTGGGATCAATTCACCACCGAGCAGCTCGCAGGCGATTTACTGCCAAGCCCCACGCTCGACCAGCAAGTGGCTACCGGTTTCCTGCGCAGCCTTGCGACGACTGGCGAGGGCGGCGCGATCCCCGAGGAATACGATGCGATCTACGCCACTGACCGCGTGGACACCATGAGCGGCATCTGGCTCGGCCTCACCGCGAGCTGCGCCTCCTGCCACGACCACAAGTTCGATCCTTTTGCCACGAAGGAATTCTACCAGTTCACCGCCTTTTTCCGGAACAACACGATGTCCGCACTCGACGGGAACAACGCGGAACACGCGCCTTCCGTTTTCGTCCCGCTAGCCGAGGATAGGGAAAAACGAACAAGTCTGGAAGCCTCGCTCAAGGACATCGACGGTCGCATAGCGGCGCGGCGCAATGCGGCGGACGCGGATTTCAAGAGTTGGCTCGCCACGGCAGGACAGGTGGGGACGCAGGGAACCGATCCGACCCTCGCGATCCATCTCCCGCTCACGGAAAGCGAAGGGAATATCAAAGGAACGGTGAACGGCCAGCCGCAGGAGTGGCCCGCTGCACCTGCACGCGTTGACGGCCCGCTGGGCAAGGCGATTACCGTTTCCGGATCGGACATCCCGCTGGGTGACATCGGAAACTTCTCGCGAGGGGATCAGATCAGCTACGGCGGGTTCATTCGTATCGATGCGAACGTCAATGGCTCGGTCATCGCGAAGATGGATCCCGCTAACGGCTTCCGGGGCTGGGATCTCTATCTTGAGGGTGGCAGGCCGGGCGGGCACGTTATCGACTCTTGGCCTAACGCTGCGAGTAAACTGATCTCCCCCACCGCGCTCAAGCCGAACACATGGCAGCACGTTATGGTCGTCTTCGATGGTACGCTCGCCAGCGATCAAGCATTGTCGATCTATGTGGATGGCAAGCGCGTCGATGCCGGGGCGCAGCCGAATACGGTCGGTGCCACTTTGCAAACGACCGTGCCATTACGCCTCGGTTCGCGCGAGAATGGGGATTCAAAACTGACGGGCGGTGTCGCCCTGCAAGACTTCCGCTTCTATCGGAAAAAGCTGACGGAAGCCGAGATTTTCCAACTCGCGAACAACAAGATCATCGGAGCCTTGGCGGCGATTCCAGAAGCCTCGCGCACCCCTGAGCAGAACACCGTGCTGGTGAATCATTACTTTGCCTCAGTGGACGCGCCCACGCTGGAAGTGTTGCGCGAAAAGGACAGCTTGAATGCGGAGCTAAGCGAAATGCGCAAGCGCGGCTCCGCATCACTCGTTTTCGAGGAAATCAAGGGACAAGAGCCTTTCGCGCATATTCTGGTTCGCGGGGCTTACGCCTCGAAGGGCGAAAAAGTGTTTCCCAACACACCGGCGATGCTGCCACCCATGCCCGAGGGAGCCCCGAAAAACCGCCTCGGCCTTGCGCAGTGGCTCAACGATCCGAAGAACCCCCTTCCCGCGCGTGTCACCATGAACCGCCTGTGGTCGAATTTCTTCGGGATCGGCATCGTGGAAAGCGCCGGCGACTTCGGCATCATGGGCGCCCGCCCGACGCATCCGAAGCTTCTCGACTGGCTCGCCTCCGAGTTCGTTTCCAGCGGCTGGGATTACCGCCACATGGCGAAAACGATCGCCACTTCCCGGGCCTACCGCCAGTCGGGTGCCATCAGCCCTGAGAAACTGGAGAAAGATCATGCCAACCGCCTCATCTCCCGCGGCCCGCGCGTGCGTCTCGATGCCGAGCAGATTCGCGATCTCTCGCTCGCCGCCTCCGGAACTCTCTCCCTAAGGGTGGGCGGTGCGCCGGTGAAGCCTTACCAGCCCGAAGGCATCTGGGAAGCCGTCGCCATGCCACAGTCGAACACCAAGAACTACAAGCAGGACACCGGTGAGGCGCTCTACCGCCGCTCGATCTACACGATGTGGAAACGCACCGCCGCACCGCCCACCATGGAGATCCTCGACTCGCCGACGCGCGAGCACTTCTGCCTCCAGCGCCCCCGCACGAACACACCGCTCCAGGCGCTCGCGCTGATGAACGATCCTCAGTTCGTCGAGACCTCCCGCAATCTCGCCAGCAAGGCGATGACCGAGCAAAAGGATTTCGACTCACGCCTCGATCTCATTTCCCAGCGCCTGCTGGCCAGGAAACTCGAATCGGCTGAAAAAACCGTTGTGAAAGAGACCCTCGACGCCGCCCTTGCCTACTACACCGCCAAGCCCGAGGAGGCTCGTCTCGCCATCACCACCGGTGAAAGCAAAGCCCCGGAAACCATCCCCGCCCCGGAACTCGCCGCCTGGTCGCTCGTCGCCAGCCAGATCTTCAACCTCGACGAAACCGTAACCCGCTAAACTACGATGAATCCAGTAGATATTTACAACCAAGCCTACACCCGCCGCCAGTTCTTCCGGAAATCCGGCACCGGGCTCGGCGTCGCCGCGATGGCCTCGCTGCTCGGTGAGAAAAGTTTTGCCGCTTCCCAGCCTGCGGGTGGCGTGGCTTTCCCGCAGTTCGCCCCGAAGGCGAAGCGCGCGATCTACATCTCGCTGATCGGCGCGCCTTCGCAGTTCGAGACCTTCGACTACAAGCCGGATCTGGTGAAACGCTTCCGGGAAGACCTCAAAGGCTATCTCGCGAAAGAGGGCGAGCGCCTCACCGGCATGACCTCGGGACAGGCGGCCTTCCCGATCGCGCCCGCCCGCGTCAAATTCACCCAGCACGGCCAGTCCGGCACATGGATCAGCGACTTTCTGCCATGGCACGGGAAAATGGCGGACGACCTCTGCGTCATCAAATCGATGCACACCGATGCGATCAACCATGAGCCCGCCAACCAGCTCATCTGCACCGGCTCCATGGTCAATGGCAAGGCATCCATAGGTTCCTGGCTGTCCTACGGCTTAGGCACGATGAACGAGGATCTCCCCGCTTTCGTCGTCCTCCACGCGAAGCACACCTCGCCCCACTCGAACGTGCAGGCGATCTCAAACCGGCTCTGGGGCTCCGCATTTATCCCGGGCAAACACGCCGGCGTCTCGCTCCGCTCACTGGGCGATCCTGTCCTTTTTCTCAAGGACAACCCCGGTGTCTCCACGGAAATGCGCCGCAAGATGCTCGACGGCCTCGGCAAGCTCAACATGAAGTCCTACGACGCCATCGGCGACCCCGAGATCCAGAACCGCGTGCAGCAATACGAAATGGCTTACCGGATGCAATCCTCGGTGCCCGAGCTGGCGGATCTTTCCGGCGAAGCCGAGCACACCTACCAGCTCTACGGCGCGGAAAGCAAAACCCGTGGCAGCTTCGCGAACTCCGCGCTGATGGCGCGCAGGCTCCTGGAAAGGGGCGTCCGCTTCGTGCAGATTTTTCACCGCGGCTGGGATCAGCACGGCAGTTTGCCTCGCGACATCGCCTCCCAGTGCCTGGACGTGGACCAAGGCTGCTACGGCCTGATCCAGGATCTGAAAATGCGCGGGATGCTCGAGGACACCCTCGTCATCTGGGGCGGCGAGTTCGGGCGCACGGTCTATTCGCAGGGCGCCCTCACCGAGGACAACTACGGCCGCGACCACCATCCGCGCTGCTTCAGCATCTGGATGGCCGGCGGCGGCATCAAGGGCGGCCAGGTCTATGGGGAAACCGATGAGATGAGCTACAACATCGTCAAAGACCCCGTCCACATCCGCGACCTCCACGCCACCATCCTCTATGCCCTCGGCATCGAGCACGAACGCCTCACCTACAAGTTCCAAGGCCTCGACCAGCGCCTCACCGGCGTCCTGCCCGCCAAGGTGATCAAGGAGCTTTTCGCGTAGTTTCCTTGTTGGATCGCCCCCGCTGGGAGCAAGGACTAGCTGCCCATGGCAAAAACCTTTCGCGCGGGCTTTTTTGTTTTGGTTCAAGTGTTCTTCCGCGTGATCCCCGATTGTCGAAAGTCAATCCGTAACTTGAAATCCAGCCCTGGTTCCGAACCCCTCGGATTCGGCTTGTCAGCCCCTCCTCTTGGTTCAAGGTGCAATCATTCAAACCCATGCAAACCCTACTAACCGATCACGGCATCGCCCTCGCCCTCGCACTCGCCGCCCTCGCACTGACCGTCGCCCTTTTTCTGATCCGCTGGGTCCTCGCTTCCGATCGCGGCAACCCACGCATGGCTGAGATCGCCGCCGCCATCCAAGCCGGTGCCAAAGCCTATCTCCATCGCCAGTTCATCGCCGTATCCCTCATCGCAATCATCGTCTTCGCCGGCATCTTGATCCTGCGCGATTTTACAACCGCCGCCGGCTTCGTCGTCGGTGCCGCCTGCTCCCTCGCGGCCGGCTACGTCGGCATGCTCGTCGCCGTCCGCGCCAACGTCCGCACCGCGCAAGCCGCCTCGATAAGCTCCCACGGCGCACTCCGCGTCGCCTTCAATGGCGGTGCCGTCACCGGTCTCCTCGTCGTCGCTCTCGGCCTCCTCTCCGTCGGTGCATTTTACCTCATCGTTCTCAATATTACCGGCGGCGACCAAAAGACCGCCATCAACTCCCTCATCGGCCTCGCGCTCGGCAGCTCGCTCATCAGTGTCTTCGCCCGCCTCGGCGGCGGCATCTACACCAAGGCCGCCGACGTCGGCGCAGACCTGGTCGGAAAAATCGAACAAAACCTTCAGGAGGACGATCCCCGCAATCCCGCAACCATCGCCGACAACGTGGGCGATAACGTCGGCGACTGCGCGGGCATGGCCGCCGACGTGTTCGAAACCTACGCCGTCAGCCTCATCGGTGGCGTCCTCGTCGGCTTCCTGACCGCCAGCAGCTACGGGCAGGCGCTGATCTATCCCTTCGTGATCTGCGGCATCTCCATACTCGGTGCCCTGCTCGGCGTGGCCTTCGTCAATTTCACCAAACTCGATGCCACCCGCTCCCTCATCGGCAGCGTCGTCATCAGCGGCCTGGTCTCCGCCATCCTGCTCTTTCCCGCCACCCGCGCGATGTTCCCGGAAGCCATGACAATCGACGGCCACTCCGTCGGCAGCACCCAGCTTTATACCTGCATCATCGTCGGCATCGCCATGACCTTCGCCTCCGTCTGGATCACCAACTACTTCACCTCCACCGCGCACAAGCCCGTCCGCCGCATCGCCGCCGCATCGGAAACCGGCCACGCCACCAACATCATTGCAGGCATCTCCACCGGCCACCACGCCACCCTCGCGCCCGTGCTCTGCATTGTCGCATCCATCTGGTTCTGCCACTCGCAGGCCGGGCTCTACGGCATCGCCATCGCTGTCGTCAGCATGCTCAGCCTCTCGGGCATCATCATTTCACTCGATGCCTTCGGCCCCATCACCGACAACGCCGGCGGCATCGCCGTCATGAGCGGACTCGATCCGAAGGTCCGTGAAATCACCGACCAGCTCGACGCCGTCGGCAACACCATGAAGGCCGTCACCAAAGGCTATGCCATCGCCTCCGCCGGCCTCGCCGCCATGGTCCTCTTCGGCTCCTACGTCGAGGAACTCAAGGCTCACATGGGCCCGGCCTGCCTCTTTGACCTGACCAATCCGAAAGTGATGATCGGCCTCTTCATCGGCGGCCTTCTGCCCTTCTCCTTCACCGCCTACGCCATGGATGCCGTCGGCAGTGCCGCAGGGGCCGTGGTAAAGGAAGTCCGGCGCCAGATCGCAGCCAAGCCCGGCATCATGGACGGCAGCGAGATCCCCGAATACGGCCAATGCGTTGACATCGTCACCAAGGCCGCGCTCCGCCAGATGATCCTTCCCGCACTCCTCCCCCTCATCTTCGTCGTCGGCGCCGCCTTCCTCGGCCCCGAAGTCCTCGGCGGCGTCCTCGTCGGAACCATCGTCACCGGCCTCTTCGTCGGCATCTCCATGACATCCGCAGGCGGCGCATGGGACAACGCCAAAAAATTCATCGAAGACGGCAACCACGGCGGCAAGGGCTCGCTCGCCCACCAGGCCAGCATCACCGGAGATACCCTCGGGGACCCCTACAAGGACACCGCCGGCCCCGCCGTCAACCCGATGATCAAGGTTGTCAACATCCTCGCCATCCTCATCATCCCGGTCATCTTCAAGGCGGCTGGACATTGATGGTTACGAAAAACCCCAGGGTTCCGGAAAAACTGACTTCCGTGCCTCCGTGATCATAGTCCCCTTTCGCTGAGGGTTTGCAGGACGATGCCCACGGGCAATTGGCGCTTCTTTTCTGCGCAATGATGCGGAGGGATTCTTATTTCACGGGGCGATCAAGCGGTGTAGTGTGAGGCATGAAAAAGATCCTTGCAGCCGTTGATTTCTCCAATACCTCCGCTGCCGTGGTAGCCACCGCCGCCGAAATGGCCAAAGCCTTCGGAGCCGAACTGCACCTGCTCCATGTCATCGAGCCGGAACCGACCTATACGGCCTACGGTTTCACTCCGGATGAG
Source organism: Akkermansiaceae bacterium (assembly GCA_043747935.1). Classification (GTDB taxonomy): domain Bacteria; phylum Verrucomicrobiota; class Verrucomicrobiia; order Verrucomicrobiales; family Akkermansiaceae; genus Luteolibacter. The sequence goes on along the minus strand of JAYTOE010000208.1, from coordinate 2,779 downwards.
TTCCCTGCGATACAAACTTTCCATCACGATACGCGTGCCCGTGCGCAAAAGACCCTGGACGACACGGCGGCTCGCGTGGCCACGGCGGATCTCAAGCCCATCACCCACCTCGGGGATGGCAGCCCGCTGCATGTGATCGCAGCAGCGGTAGATGAGATCGGCGCGGATTTCGTGGTGCTCGGCTCTCACGGCCACGGCGTGGTCGCCTCGCTCCTCCTCGGCAGCGTAGCGGAGGGCATGGTGCGGAAATCGATCGTCCCCACCCTCGTGGTGCCCGCCGGGAAAGCGGAGTGAAATGTCCTTAAGGACGGAGACCTGTGTGGATTTTCACAACTCTTACTCCGCGCCAGTATCCCTTCCCCTGCCACCAAGAGCGCTGATCAATCGCCCCACATCAGGTCGTCGTTCCGCAATACGCTCGTTCCATCCAAGTCGTAGCTCGTGTCGATAATCGTCAAGTCCCGGAATTCGCTGCGTCCGAGTTGCCCACTCCTTGTTCCGCTTCCACCACAGCTCGGGCACAAACACCGCCCAGCCCGTCGCCTCTGCCAGATCCACCGCCTGAGGGTAAGTCGTGCATTCTGCACCGATCCGCAGTTTGAAGCCATAAGTCCGCTCACATTCCGCCAGAAAACCGCGGAAACCACCGCTCCCTTCGAGAAGCACGACTTGAAACTCAGCCAGTCGTTCCCAGCCGCTGTTGTCCTGCTGAAATCCCAAAGGCAGAACCAGCTTCATCCCATAGTCAGCGAGATTTTTCACCCGTACCATACCGCTCGCGGCAAGCCCTGTGGAAATGCCAATATCGAGTTTCTCCGCCGAGAGACCTGTCTGGATCTGTCTCGACGTCAAGTTGCTCATTACCCATGGAACGACCTCCTTTTTTTTCCGCTGCCTGCCGATCCAAGGAATTAGCAGTTCCCGGATCACCAGCTCCCCGGCACCCACACGGATCGGATTCCTCGAACCCGCAGCCACCGCCACCACCTCTTCCACACCGCTGACAAACCGAGCGCAACAATTTGCCAGGCTCCGTGCCGCCGTAGTTGGGATATACGGCTTCACCTCTCGATTCAGCAGCACTACACCCGTCGCCGTCTCCAATTCCGTGATCTGGCGGCTGATTAGGCTCTGAAGGTTGGGATCTCCATTCGCAGCGAGCGTGATGGTTCCAGCACGAACGACCTTATCCAAGGTCTGCAACCTTTCCAGCGAGATGCCGTTCTTTGAGAAAATGTTCATAATGACTGTGAAGTCATGTCACATGGAAATCCAGACATTGCAAGCCCGCAGGAAATCCGTTTGAGTGGATCCATCGAACCGTTCAGATAATTTCATGTCCGCAAAAAGGAAACCTCAACCCGGTGTAAGCGCCCCAGCCTATATCCCCGAGAAAATAGCACCGCTCGTCCACTATCTTCGCCATGAGAAGGTCATCTTGGATTCCGACCTCGCGGAACTTTACGCTGTGACGACAGGCAACTTGAACAAGGCCGTCCAACGTAACCTCGACCGCTTTCCTGCCGATTTCATGTTCCAACTCACTGAAGATGAGATGGAAACCCTGAATTCACAAATTGTGCCAAATGATGCGGGATCATCTTTGATATTCCATTCTGGAAGATCAAAAGGGCGCGGTGGCCGCCGTCATCTGCCCTACTCATTCACCGAGCAGGGGGTAGCCATGCTATCCAGCGTTCTCCGCTCACCCCGCGCCGTGGAAGTGAACATCGCCATCATGCGCACCTTCGTCCAGCTCCGCCGCCTGATGGACTCCAACGGCCTGCTCGCGGAAAAGATCGAAACGCTCGAAGCGAAATACGCCCAGCACGACGAGCAGTTCCAAATCATCTTCGACGCCATCAAGCAACTCATAGCCTCGGACAATGCCGCAAAGGCCACGCCCAAGCGGGAAATGGGATTCCATGCGGAGTGATTCCGAACGCTTTTCCGGGCCATTTCCAAACACCTCTCAGCATGAGACTCAAATCCATCGAAATCGCAAACTTCAAAGCCTTTGGGAAGGAGTTCCAAACCATTCCGATCAAGCCCATCACGCTTGTCTTCGGCCCTAACAGCGCTGGAAAGTCATCGCTGATTCATTCATTGCTATGGCTCAACCACGCCACGGCCTGCGGCGAGTCCGACATTTTTCATCCAGCCTTGTCGGGAGAATCCGTGAACCTTGGCGGTTTTGAGCAATGTTTGAATCGCAAAAGCGGCGAACAGCGGTTGAAAATTGCCCTCACCATGAAGAATGAGGTGGATGCAATGGAATCGACTCAAGGCAAGATCAAGGCAACCAATTTCCGATTGGCTTTATACTTCGGAAGAGTTCATCAAGGCAAACCACCCATGCTGGAGAGCTTTGCCCTCTACGCCGACCAGCAAGTTTTGCTGAACGGATGGGTTCGGAACATCGAGAATCCATGGTTTGAAGCCAAGGTGGAATGGAGTCACCCTTCTTTGAGTGAGGTTCTCCAGCAACACGATGTCAAAGAGAACGCCGCTATTGCCGAATATCGCCTTCATTTCAACGGCGTGATGCCTTGCCGAATTGAATTGGATGGCTTTGGGAAATGGCACATGGAGAGAATAAAGGAAAGCTTCGAGGGATTGTATTCATTCTTCGCAAAAGATCTCCCCGACCAAATCGCGGGAATATTTCACGGGTTTAATTTTACATCCCGACGATTCGCGGATGTCCACACCGCAAGAACCTGAAGAAACAAACCCCGCTCCGCTTCCATCCATCATCCTTATCCTCCGGGAGGTGGAA
>JAYTOE010000207.1:0-3761 GCA_043747935.1 Akkermansiaceae bacterium | reverse complement strand
AGCGGATCGTAGGAGGCGGCGGCGGTGGATCGGCCGGACTTCGGGAGGGAGGCTTTCGCTTCCTTGAGGGATTCCCAGAGGATGCGGAGCTTGGGGGTGTCGTGCAGGGAGTTGTCGGAGATGGGGACGCGGGGGAGCTTGACGATGCCGCACTCGATGGCGTCCATGAGGGAGAAATCGCTCATCACCCATGGGAAAAGCGTGCCCTCGCGGTAGCAGTGGTGGGCTTCGTCGTTGAGGACGACGATGTTTTTTATGCCCATGAGATCGCCAAGGACGCGCTGCACCATCTGGCCTTCGGTCTCGCGGGTGAGGAGATCGTTGCCGCTGCGGCCTTTGAGGAGAGCCTTGCCACCGGCGGAGATGGTGATTTTTTCGCGGAGCTGGAAGGCGTGGTAATTGGTGATGACGATCTTCGCCTTGCCGATTTCCGGGAGCATGTCCGCCGGGAGGATCTCGCGGGATTTGTAGTAACTCTCGACTTCGTTGGGCAAAAGGACGTTGAGGCGATCCTTGATGGTGATGCCGGGGGCGACGACGAGGAAGCCTTTGGAAAAGAGTTTCGAGGAAGGGTAGCGGGCGGCGTTGACCGTCTGCCATGCGATGATCATGGACATGACGGTGGTCTTGCCCGCGCCGGTGGCGAGCTTGAGCGCGATGCGGAAGAGGGCGGGGTTCGCCTCGGCATTCGCGGCTTCGAGATACTTCTGGAACTTTTTATACTGCGGCTGTTTCGGCGCGACTTCGGTGAGCCAGATGGCGGTCTCCACGGCCTCGACCTGGCAGAAGAACGGGCGCAGGCCGTTGAATTCGTGGTGCCGCCAATGCTGGAGCAGGCGGGCGGTTTCCGGGGTGACGCCCCAGTTCTTGGCATCGGGGATTTTCCGCCAGGTGTCCACGGCGGAGCGGACTTCGTTGATGATGGAGCGGGGATCGTAGGTCTGGCCATCGACGGTGATGCCGCCGGGCGCTTCCATGGCGAGTGCCGCCTGGCCGTGGGATTTGGACTTTTTCGCCTTCGGGACAGGAGTTACGTAGGCGCATTTCCGGCGCTCCGGAAGAATGGTGTCGGTGGGCTGGCCGGTGGTGTCGAGTTCCCAATGCCTTGCCGGATAGCGATAGGGTGAATTGAGGATGGGTTTCTCGAAAAACGTCTGCGCCATGTTGGGAAGTTTCTATGGGCGGGCGCAGATCACGACAAGGTCATTCGGCGCTGTTCGATTGCATGGATTTCCTCCAGAACTCCAGCCGTTCCTTGATGCGTTTTTCCATGCCTTGCTCGCCGGGGTGGTAGTAGGTGCGGCCTTCGGGGAGGTAGGCTTGGGGGACGTAATGGCCTTCGTAATCGTGGGAGTAGAGGTAGCGCATCGCTTCCTCGGGTTTGCCGGTGAGCCGCTTGGAGGTGGGGGTGCGGAGGTGCTCGGGGACGGCGAGGGTGCGGCCGGTTTCCACATCGGAAACGGCGGCTCCGAGGGCGGCGTAGGCGGTGTTGGATTTCGGCGAGGTGGCGAGATAGACGGTGGCGTGGGCGAGCGGAATGCGGCCTTCCGGCATGCCGACGAATTCGAGGGCGTGGTGGGCGTCGAGGGCGATGCGCAGCGCGCCGGAATCCGCAAGGCCGATGTCTTCCGAGGCGGAGATGACAAGGCGGCGGGAGATGAAACGCGGATCCTCCCCGGCGTGGAGCATTTTCGCGAGCCAGTAGAGCGCGGCATCGGGATCGGAGCCGCGGATGCTTTTGATGAAGGCGGAGATGGTGTCGTAATGGCCGTCGTCGCCGTAATCGATGGCTTTGCGTTGGATGGATTCCTCGGCGACGGCCAAAGAAATGTGGATTGATAATTGTTGATTTTGGATTTCTGATTTTAGAGGGAGAGATGCGAGCTCAAGGGCTGTTAACGCTTTGCGGACATCGCCGTCGGAGAGTTTCGCGAGGTGGGCGAGGGCTTCGGGGTCGGCGGTGATTTTGTGTTTTCCGAGGCCGCGCTCTTCATCGGCGATCGCTTTCTCTAACAGCTTCCGGATGCTTTCCTCATCGACCGCTTCGAGTTGGAAAATCTGTGAGCGGGAAACGAGCGGCGAGTTGACGTAGAAATACGGGTTGTGCGTGGTCGCGCCGATGAAGCGCACCGTGCCGCGCTCCAGATGCGGCAGCAGGGTGTCCTGCTGGGCTTTGTTGAAGCGGTGGATCTCGTCAATGAAAAGGATGGTCGTCTCTCCACGCAGATCCATGTTCATCTTCGCCTGCGCGATTTTCTCGCGGATCTCGGCGACGTTCGACTCGACGCCGTTCAGCGTCTCAAAACGCGAGCCGGTGGTTTTCGCGATCACGCCGGCGAGCGAGGTTTTTCCCGTTCCCGGCGGGCCGTAGAAAATCAGCGAAGCGAAGCGATCCGCCTCGATGGCACGGCGTAGGAGCTTCCCTTCTCCGAGGATGTGATCCTGCCCCAGCACCTCATCGAGCGTGCGCGGCCTCATACGGGCGGCAAGCGGTTCGGAAACCGCAGGCTTGTCGGCTTTCGCGGCGGGCGTGGAAAACAGGTCGGACACTGTGAAGAAAATCCTAAGCTCAAAATTCGAAATTCTAAACTTTAAACTCCAAGGGAAGAAATCACTTCAGTTTCCGCACCTTGATGCGGTTCCAGAACATTCGGTCCCGCCAATCGGCGAAGGAGGCGGTGGATGCAGCCAACCGAGATCCGGTTGCGACATCATCGCCTGCGACGAGGATCTCGTTGAGGCTTTCCTCAGTGCGCAGAGAACGGACGCAGGGGAAACGGGCGGCGAGGTTGATCCGCGTGGCGGATTGCTTCGCGCGGTGGCCGGGGCCGGTGACGAGATTCAGCGCGAGGATGCCGCCGGGCGCGAGCGAGCGCTTCAGCAGGCCGAGCCAGTCCGCGTCGCAGGCATCGGCGCGGAAGACATCGTCCTCACCCGCGAGATAGAGATCGTCGAGGATCACATCAAAGCGGCGCTTGTTGCCTTTCATCCAGGCATAGGCATCGGCGATGACGATCTCCGCGCCCGCTTCACCGAGATGCATCTCCTTTTCCGCGAGGGCGATGAGTTCCGCGTCGAGGTCGATGCCGGTGAGGGAAACCTCCGGTAAAAGGTGGCGCAGGGTGCGCAACGCGGTGCCGCCGGCGACGCCGAGCATGAGGATGGAGGCGGGCTTGCCGGATGGGCGGAGCAGCGCGGCGGCGGCGAGAAGATCCCACGCGAGGCCGGTCAGGAAACGATTCTCGTGATACGAGGCATGGATCGCCCCCGCCACGCGGAACTCCGTCGCGAGCGAAGATTTCCATACGGCGATCCGCTGGAAACGTGTGGGGAAATCACCTGTTTTCCTCATGTGTTGGTACCTCTAACAAGATCAGATCCGAGGTGAAAGGGGGAAATGCGTTAAACGTTTGCTTGCCGGAAACTGTTTGGGTAAACGACTGCGCATGTCTCAATGGTATTACGCGAAGGGTGGCCAGCAGCACGGGCCGGTGGCTACCGAGGAACTGATCGCCTTACTGAAATCGGGCGGCTTGGATGCGAACAATGATCTCGTCTGGAATCCCGCCATGCCGGATTGGCGTCCGGCCTCGCAGGTGTCGGAGCTTTCGGGAGCCGCCCCCCCATCGCAACCTATGGCAACCAACCCTTTGCATATCCGACCGCGTCCGGGGATTTCACCGACATCACGCCCGGCAGCGAGCCGCTGATCCCGACCGCCTGCATAAAACGCGCCTTCGACCTCACCGTCCGACATATCG